>DASWJW010000054.1:0-7551 GCA_036396955.1 Planctomycetota bacterium | reverse complement strand
GCTGACGATGGACAACGGTCCGGAATTCACAAGCCGGGCGCTGGACGCCTGGGCGTACCAGCGCGGCATCGAGCTGCACTTCATACGGCCCGGCAAGCCGGTGGAGAATGCGTACGCCGAGTCATTCAACGGGCGCGTGCGCGAGGAGTGCCTGAATCAGCACTGCATCCGCGACTTGGAGGAAGCTCAGGCGATCCTGGATGACTGGCGTGAGGATTACAACGCGGTCCGCCCGCACAGCTCGCTTGGAACTGCGACGCCAGCCGAATACGCCAGCGTCGCTGGCGGAGGAGGGGTACCCCTCCTCCTCCAGCGGGCAGGCTGGCGCCTGCCCGACACACCCACTCAACAACCAACGATAGACTGGAATTGCACCATACGAAATGGCCCTAAAACGGGGTCCACGTCAGGTCAAGTGCTGAAGCAGGGCGGGCTTCCGATTTGGCTTCTGGCCCTAGACTGGCGGCGGATGCTGGGGGTGCCGATCGGGCTTCGAATCGGAATCCGCGAGCAGTGGATGTGAGAAGCCCCTCCCGACTCCTTTTTCTGGCGCTGGTCGGCCTCGTCGCCGGCTGCGCGCAAGGCGCTCCGGATTCGCCGAGTCCGACAACCGCTTCCGATTCGGCGCATCCGGCAGCTACCCCGAAAGTCCGGTGGCCGGATGCCACTGCAGTACGCGGGCTCGATTTCCAGATCGACTTCGGCGCCGCCGCGCCCGCTCCGAAAACCGGCGTGTGGGCGGGCATCAACGACTATGCCAACGCCGACCCCGGCGTGTGGAAGGTCTACGCCGGCCGGCTTCGGCCGCGCGGCGCGCTGGCGCGGGTCTGGCTCAAGTACCACATGCGCAAGCTCGGCGAAGACCACTTCGCCGCCGGTCTCGCGGCGAAGGAGGCGGGCATGACGGTGTGCTTCACCGCGGTCGGAGCTCCCGAGCACCGCACCACGGACGCGGAACTCAGCAAGGAGCGCTACGCCATGGCGCCCGACGACGCACGCGCGTGGGCTGCGCAGGTCGCCGGCGACGTCGAAGCGCTGCGCGCGCGCGGCGTGCCGGTCAGCCACGTCGAGATCTGGAACGAGCCCGACCTCGCCGAGCACTGGAAGGGCAGCCGCGAGCAGTTCGCGCGCTTTTTCGCGGTTGCGGGCCGGGAGCTGGCCGCGCGACTGCCGCAGGTGCGGGTCGGCGGCCCCGGCATGGCGCGCGGGCACGGCCATGGCCTGGAGTGGTTCGAGGCGATCCTCGTTGCTTGCGAGCAGGAAGGTTTTGCGCCGGCCTTCCTGTCGTGGCACGACTACGTGGGCTACCCGACCGACCAAGAGGCCTTCGAGCTGCCGCAGCGCGTGCGCACGGGCGCCGCCGCCCACGGCTTTGGCGACGTCGAGTTGATCGTCTCCGAGTGGAACTTGGCGCTGCCCCGCCCGCGCGCGCCGGAACTCGACGACCACCGCGGCGCCGCCTACTTCGTGGCCATGACGACCAGCATGATCCGGGCGGGCCTGGACCACGCCATGTTCTTTTTCCTCCAGGACGGAGCGTGGGAGACCAAGCGCGATTACGCCGGCGAGTCGGTCGGAGTGTTTACGCTCCACGGCGGCCCCAAGGCGGTCTTCAACGGCATGCAGATGGTGGCCAAGGCCGCTTCGGTGCCGGGAGTCGAGTCGGCCCGCCTGGACGCGCCCTGGAACCTCAGCCTGCGCGCCGGCCGGGAAGCCGGGCGCGGCTTCGTGATCGCGGCGAACTCGTTCGGCAACGTCGAGAAGCACGTTCGCAAACTCCTCGATCGGGCCGGCGCCGACGTCGATCGCCTGCAGGGGAGGGAACGCGAGGTCCTCCGCTACCTCGGCGGATCGATCGAGCTCGAGCAGCTGGGCACACCGATTGCGGACCGCCGCGCGTGGGAGAGCGCACGAGCCGCGTTCGAAACGGACCGGCTCGAGCGCGGCCTGGCCGACCGGAGCGTGCGGATCGGTCTGCTCGATCCGCCCGAGCGCGTCGCCCGCGTCTGGCGGATCGACGCGGCGCACGGCAATCCGCTGCAGGACCCGGCCTATGCCAAGCTGTTCGGCGATCTGCAGGCGAGCGCGCCGGAGCGCGCGGGGCGCGCCGCGGTGGAACAGTTGCGCCAAGAAGGCGTCGCAGAGCCGCAGCTCGCGAGCCTGGAGGCCGCGCTCGCAAAGGGCAGGCGCCCGGACCGCGGCGACGTCGATGCCGCGCTCGCCACCCGCGCCGCGCGCGCCTACCGCAAGGCCATGGAGCAGGTCCAGTTTGCCGACACGCAGCGGCTCGCGGAGCATCCCGCCTGCAGTCCGTGGCCTGCCGCTGCCGCAGCGGTCCGATTGAAGGACGGCCGGCTCGAATTCGAACTGCCGCCGGACGGCGCGATCCTGATCGAACTCGCCTGGTCCGGGAAGGAGTGATCCGCCCCGAAACCTGGTCTTGCGCCGCTAGAACGCCTTGCCGGTCCCGTGCAGCCGCTCTTGCGGGATCGACAGGAGGAACGCCGTGACCGCCGAGGCCGAGAGCCGTGAGTCGGCGCCGTATCCCGCGTTGTCGCGGTTGGGCTGGTAGTAGAAGCTGCCGTCCGCGCACTGCGACAGCGTGAACCACCAGCGGTTGGCGGCCATCAGGCGGCGGAAGCTCTTTGGGTCCGCGGCCGCGGCCATCGCGGCGTAGCCCATGCCCATGATGGGGGAGCCGTGCGTGTCGGGGAAACTCTCCGGGTGTTCGCCGATCACGCGCGCATGTGCGCGCGCGCGCTTGCGATACACCTTGTCCTTGTAGGGGCTCAGCAGGTTGCCGATGCCGGCAGCTCCGGTGCGGCCCATGTCGGCCCAATCGTCCGCGCCGGCCGGCGAGTCCTTGTACCAGACGTAACCGTTGCGGCCGGTGGCGCGCTCGACGAAGGCATAGGCGGCGTCGTGGCGTTCGCGGTCGACGTCGATCCCGCAATGGCGCATCAGCGCAAAGGCGAGCGCTCCCTGCGCGCTCAACATGCTGATCGGTCCGTAGCCCTCGAAGCCAGGGTTGTGCCCCCAGCCGCCGTGCGAGTCCATCGCGTTCTTGGGATAGGTGTGCGGGTGCGACTCCTTCGCCTTGGGGTTCACCTGCGCCAGGTCGACGTACTGGGTCGAGATCAGGAAGCGGTAGACCTGGTCGAGTTCGGGGAGCACCCACTCTTCCTTGGTGGCCAGGTAGTATTCGCTCATCACGATCGCCGCGGCCATGTAGCGCCAGTTGATCAGCCAGGATTCGTCCTCGGCGCTGGTGGTGCGGGCGTGGAACTCCACGTTGCGCCGCACGGCGGCCATGTGCTCCTTGGTGCCGCTCGAGAGCAGGGCCAGCGGAGCAAAAGTGTCGTGCGGCGGGCTGCCCCAAGAGCCGTCGTCGCGCTGGTGCGCGAGCAGGTAGTCGAGCAGCTCGTCGCGGATGCGTTCGGACTTGGCGCAGTCGGCGGGGAAGCTCTTGGCGAAGGTGCCGTACTTCAAGCCCACGTCGAGCACCGCCTCGCCGGCTTCGCCCTCGCGCAGGTAGTGGAGTTCGAGCAGCCCCTTGCCCGCCTTGCTCTGGCTGGCTTCCAGCGCGTCGGCGAACTCCAGGATCGGCCCGCGCGGCCCGAACTTGTCCATGCCGTAGCCGTTGACGTGCTCCACGTCGAACTTGCTCGCAGCCGCGCGCACCAGCACGTCGCCCACCAGGATCTTCCCGTCGGCCGGCGTGCCCGCGAACACGTGCTTGACCAACAAATGCTGCGGTTGCGCTTCCATCAGCTCGACCCGCAGCCCGGTGATCCCCAGGTTGTAGTACCAGCCGTCGACTTCCGCGTCGGGCCCGCCGTTCGCCTTCTGGTTCCACGGCCCGCCGCCCTGGTAGTGCACCTGGGCGGAGGCCGGCGGCGCCGCGGAAACGACCAGCGCCAGGCCGAGGATCCCGCGGGTCACGAACGAAGGAATCGGAATCATTTCTGGGAGGCGCAACGGGTTCGGACGTACCCCGAAACCGGAGCCAGAGTCTATGGGAGGCTTAGTGCTTCCACCAACGTCGTGTCGAAGCCGCGCTCTTGCCGCCTGGCCGCGTCAGGCAGCCTTGGCGGACAAGAGCCGGGCCACGTCGCGACGGGTGGCTCCCATGGCCAGGAGCGACCGCAACAGCAAGTCGATGGTGACCGAAGGGTCGGCAGCTTCCATCTTGGCGACTCGTGACTGACTCGACTTCAAGAGCTTCGCCAAGGCTTCCTGGCTCAGTTTTCGGCGAATGCGCCGACGGCGGATGCTGTCCGCCAGAGAGATCTTGATCTCCACCATGGCGGCTTCTTCCGCGCTCAACTCGAGGAAGTCGGTGATATCGCCGACCTTCCAGCCGGCTGCGGCCAACTTGTCTCTCTTCGGCTTCTTCATGATTGCTTCGCGATCTCGTCGTAACGCTTGAGGCGCAGCTTGCAGGTGTCGATCACGGCCTTGGGCGTGGCCCGAGACTTCTTGGAAAACACTTCGAGGATGACCAGGGCGTCGGGGTCCACGCGCAGGACGATGCGCCAGGTCTCGTCCTTGTCGACAATGCGCAGTTCGTGGCACCGCCTGCCGATGGACGGTATCGGCCGCGAATGAGGCATCGCGAGCTTCTCGCCGCGCTGCAGCCGCCGAAGCAGGACTCCGGCTTCGAGCCTCGCTCCGGCCGAAAAAGGCGGCGTCTTGACTTCTCCATGCAACCAAACGAGAGGCTTGTCCTGAGCGCTCACCGCGCGATTTTATGTCAGTATCGACATTATGTCAAGGTCGACATGAGAGACTTTCTTGAGTTCGAGTCTTCTCGCGGGCTCGAAACGACGAGACCGCCCGACTCGGAGAGCCGGGCGGTCGGGGATCGCCCGCCGGAGCGATGGGCGTGGCCCGCGCGCGAACGCCGTGGCGCTGGTTCACAGACCGCGGCCGAGGTCGAAGCGGTCCAGGTTCATCACCTTGGCCCAGGCCGCCACGAAGTCTTCGACGAACTTCTGCTTCGCATCGTCGCTGGCGTAGACCTCCGCGACGGCGCGCAGCTCCGAGTTGGAGCCGAACACCAGATCGACGGAAGTGGCGGTCCATTTGACCTCGCCCGACTTGCGGTCGCGTCCCTGGTAGAGGTGCTCGCCGCCAGGCGACTTGCGCCACTCCGTGTCCATTCCCAGCAGGTGGACGAAGAAGTCGTTGGTCAAGGCTCCCGGGTGCTTGGTGAACACACCGTGCTGCGAACCCTGGTAGTTCGCGTTTAGGGCGCGCATGCCGCCGATCAGCACGGTCATTTCCGCAACGGTGAGCGTGAGCTGGTTCGCGCGATCGACCAGCGACACCTCCGGGCGGCGGGAGTTCTGAGCTCCGAGGAAGTTGCGGAAGCCGTCCGCGGCCGGCTCGAGCACGGCGAACGCCGCCACGTCGGTCTGCGCTTGCGACGCGTCCATGCGGCCCGGCGCGAACGGAACGCGCACCTCGTGGCCGGCCTGCTTGGCCGCGCTTTCGACGGCGGCACAGCCGCCCAGCACGATCAGGTCCGCGAGCGAGACCTTCTTGCCGCCGGTCTGCGCGCGGTTGAAGTCCGCCTGGATCTTCTCCAGCGCGCCGAGCACCTTCGCAAGATTTCCGCTGCGGTTGACTTCCCAGTCCTTCTGCGGCGCCAGGCGGATGCGCGCGCCGTTGGCGCCGCCGCGCTTGTCGCTGTCGCGGAACGTCGACGCCGAAGACCAGGCGGTGGCGACCAGCTCGGAAACGGTGAGCCCCGAGTCGAGGATCTCGCTCTTGAGCTTGGCGACGTCGCGCGCGCCGATCAGCGCGTGGTCGACGGCCGGAATGGGGTCTTGCCACAGCTGCGGCGGAGCGACTTCCGGGCCGAGCAGGCGCGAAACGGGCCCCATGTCGCGGTGCGTCAGCTTGTACCAGGCGCGCGCGAAGGCGTCCGCGAACGCGGCCGGATCGTCGTAGAAGCGCTTGGAGATCGGGCCGTAGACCGGATCCTTGATCAACGCCAGGTCGGTCGTGAGCATGATCGGCGTGTGGAAGACCGAGGGCACGTGCGCGTCCGGCACGTTCCTCGGCCCCTTCTTGGGAGTCCACTGCTGCGCGCCGGCCGGGCTCCTGGTCAGTTCCCAGTCGTAGCTGAACAAGTTGGCGAAGTAGCTGTTCGACCACTTGGTGGGGGTGGAGGTCCAAGCGCCTTCGAGGCCGCTGGTGATCGTGTCTTCGGCGTTGCCCTTGACGTAGCTGTTCTTCCAGCCCAGGCCTTGCTCTTCCAAGCTCGCGC
Organism: Planctomycetota bacterium; assembly: GCA_036396955.1. Classification (GTDB taxonomy): domain Bacteria; phylum Planctomycetota; class UBA1135; order UBA1135; family UBA1135; genus DASWJW01. The sequence goes on along the minus strand of DASWJW010000054.1, from coordinate 1,277 downwards.
CTTCGGGCTCGGGGCCCACGTGGCCTTGCGGGCTCGCCGCGCCGTGGGCCTTGCCGAGCGTGTGTCCGCCGGCGATCAGCGCCACGGTCTCTTCGTCGTTCATCGCCATGCGGCCGAAGGTCTCGCGGATGTCGCGCGCCGCGGCGAGCGGATCCGGCTTGCCGTCGGGCCCTTCCGGGTTCACGTAGATCAAGCCCATCTGCACGGCGGCGAGGGGCTTCTCGAGCTCGCGGTCGCCGGAGTAGCGCTCCGATGCCAGCCATTCGCCTTCCGGTCCCCAGTAGATGTCCCGCTGCGGTTCCCACACGTCTTCGCGGCCTCCGGCGAAGCCGAAGGTCTCGAGGCCCATCGACTCGAGCGCGCAATTGCCGGCCAGGATCATCAGGTCGGCCCACGAGATCCGCTGGCCGTACTTCTGCTTGATCGGCCAGAGCAGGCGGCGTGCCTTGTCGAGGTTGGCGTTGTCGGGCCAGCTGTTGAGCGGAGCAAAGCGCTGCGTGCCGTCGCCGGCGCCGCCGCGTCCGTCGCTCACGCGATACGTGCCGGCGCTGTGCCACGCCATGCGGATGAAGAACGGCCCGTAGTGGCCCCAGTCGGCCGGCCACCAGTCCTGCGAGGTGGCTATCGCCGCCTTGATGTCCTTCTTCAAGGCCTCCAGGTCGAGCTCCTGGAACTCCTTGGCGTAATCGAAGTCCGCGCCCATCGGATTGCTCGTGGGCGAGTTCTGGCGCAGGATCTCGAGATTCAGCTGATTCGGCCACCAGTCCTGTTGCGACATGACCGTGGCCGCTGGGTACTTCTCGCCGGCTTGCGCGGTGCTGGCAGCGGTTTCGGAGCCGTGCGGATCCTGGGCGAACACGGAGGGGGCGGCGCACAGCACGGCGAGGGCTGCCACGGTGCGCGAGAGGGGAGTGGTGGAGTTCATGGCTAATGCTGGGAGCGGAGTTTGGATTCGAGGCGTCCGCCGCAAGCGGCCTAGGCGACGAGCAGGAGGATTTCGACCCCTTTTCTCCGCCCGGCGACACCGGCGGCAGTGCCCAGAGTCGCGGATTTTAGCTTCGCAGCCGGCAGGGAGCTGGATTCGGATTCCCGGTGCCCCATCCGTAGAGTGGCCGCGGGTGGAATCCCATGAAGACGACCCTGTTTCTTCTAGCCATCGCCGCGGCCTTCGCCCTGCTGGGCTGGTGGGTCGGTTCGACGTGGACCCCGTTTTAGGGCCATTTCGTATGGTGCAAGTCCAGTCTATCGTTGGTTGTTGAGTGGGTGTGTCGGGCAGG
>DASWJW010000053.1:0-15000 GCA_036396955.1 Planctomycetota bacterium | reverse complement strand
CCCCTCTCGAGCACTTCGGCGACCTCGAGGGCGACTGGCAGACCGGGGGCTGGACCTTTCGCGAGGCGGGGACCGGGCAGGTCTTCGAGCCGGAAGGGCAGGCGGCCGGATGGGATTTGCGGCCGGGATTCTTCTCCCTCCTCGCCGGCATCCGCCTGGGACTGTTCGGCCTCGGCGTCCTGTTCTGGCTCGTGCTGCTGGCGATCGTCACCTTGCGCTGGCAGATCCTGCTGCGCGCCGTCGAGGTGCCGACCTCGTACCCGCGCGCGCTGCGGCTCTGTTTCATCGGCTACTTCTTCAACAACGCCATGCCGGGGCTGACCGGCGGCGACCTGGTGCGCGCAGTGCTCGTCACCCGGGGGCTCGAGGAGAAGCGCACGCGCGCCGCGATGTCGGTCCTGGTCGACCGCGTGATGGGATTGTTCTCGCTGCTGCTGCTCGCCGGCGTGGTGCTTGTCGTCGCGGATTTCGGCAGCGCCGGTGGCGACCCGCCGCGGCACTTGCCGGCCTTGCGCCGCGCGGTGCTGATGGTGGTCGCCGTGGCGGCGGTAGGGGCCACGATCTGGCTGTCGCGCCGCGCCCGCCGCTTCGTCCGCCTGGACGCCCTGCTCGCGCGCCTGCCCGCCAGGCAATGGGTCGCCAAGATCGACGACGCCATCACGGCCTACCGCAACGCGCCGTTCGCCGTGCTTGCGGCCCTCGGCCTGTCCTTGATCCTGCAGACTTTCGGTGTGCTGACGTTCTGGGCGATGGCGGCGGCGCTTGGCTCGCCGATCTCGTTGAGCGGCGACTTCGTGATCTACCCGGTCGTGCAGACCGCCTCGTCGTTGCCGATCGCTCCCGCGGGTTGGGGCATCGGCGAGACGCTCTACGGCACTTTCTTCCAGTGGTTCGGCACGAGCTTCACGCTGGGCGTGGCGGCTTCCTTGCTGTTCCGGCTCACCACCCAGCTCGCGGTCGGCCTGGTCGGCGGCCTGGTCTGGCTGCTCACCCGCGAACCTGGCGACACGGCCGTTGCCGAGGCCGCGCCCGAACTGGGCCTGGCAATGGAGAACTCCCGTTCATGACCCTCGTCGTCGTCGGATCCGCGGGAATGGACACCGTGGAAACTCCTTTCGGCCGCGTCGAAGACGCGGTCGGCGGTTCGGCCGTGTATTTCAGCCTCGCCGCTTCCCTGTTCACCAAGGTCCAGATCGCCGCCAACATCGGCCAGGACTACCCGCGCCGGGTCTGGGACTTCCTGCAGCACGAGCGCGGCGCCGATCTCGCCGGCGTGCGCACCTTCGCCGATCAGCCGTCATTCCGCTGGAGCGGCCGCTACGAAGGCGACATGAACAGTGCGCAGACGCTGCTCACCGAACTCAACGTGCTCGCCGAGCCGCCCACGCCGCCCGCCAGCTACCGCGGAGCTCCGTTCGTGTTTCTCGCCAACATGGGCCCGGACGTGCAGCTGCGCATGCTCGAGGACCTGGACGGCGGCACGGTCTTCGCCGACACGATGAACCTCTGGATCGAGATCCAGGGCAGCGCGTTGCTGGAGCTGATGAAGCGCATCGACGGCTTGATCCTGAACGACGGCGAAGCGCGCGCGCTTACCGGCGAGACCAACTTGATCCGCGCCGGCGAGGACTTGCTGGAGATGGGACCGCGCCTCGCGGTGGTCAAGAAGGGGGAGCACGGCGCGTTTCTCTTCACGCGCGACTTCCATTTCGCGCTGCCGGCCTATCCCGTGCGCGAAGTGGTCGACCCGACCGGCGCCGGCGACTCGTTCGCGGGCGGCTTCGTCGGCCATCTCGCCGCGTGCGGGAGCTTGGAGCCGGACGCCTTGCGCAAGGCCATGGCCTACGGCACGGTGGCGGCCTCGTGCACCGTGGAGCGTTTTTCCACCGAAGGCCTCGAGCTTGCGAACCGTGCGCAGCTCGACGCCCGGCTTGCCGAACTGCGCAGCTTCATCAGCCTCTAGTCGCAGAGCCGCGAGCTTGCGCTGTTTCTTCGGACTCGCGCTGCCCGACGAGTGCCGCACGCTGCTGCACGCCGCGTTCGCGGGCCTGCGTGCGGAGTTCGCCGGCCGGAACTGCAGCTGGGTGGCGCCGGCGAACCTGCACGTCACCTTGCGCTACCTCGGCGAATCCGACCGGGCACGGCTCCAGGATGTAACCACCCGGGCCGAAGGCGTCGTCCAGGCGATGGCGGCGCCGCGACTGCGTTTGGGAGAGGCCGGGCTCTTCCCGGCGCGCCGCAAGCGGCCGTTCGTGTTGTGGGCGGGTCTCCAGGCCGAACCCGCGGCCGCCGGCGGTCCGCGGACCGAGCCCGGCTCGCTGGACGGCCTGGCGCGCGGCCTCGAGCAGGCCGCCCGCCTTGCCGGTTTCGCTGCCGAGCAGCGGGCCTGGCGTCCGCACATCACTCTGGCCAGGCTCCGATCCCCGGCGCAACGGGGCCGGGGGACGCGCGAGCCTGGGAACGGCCAGGACGATGGGGCTGCCGATCTGGAGCTGCGGCTGCCTCTCCTGCCCGAATTCGCCTGGTCCCCGGACCGGATCGAGCTCTTCCGCTCGGTGCCGGGACCACAGGGCGTCGACTATCCCAGCCTCCGTTCCTTCGCCTTTTTTCGCCCAAGTCCGCCGCCTACACTGACTCCCTGAAAAGGAGAAACCCGTGGCAACACCCAAGAAGAAGATGATCGCTGTGCACCCCGTCGCGGCCAACGAGCGCCAGCAGGCGATCGCGGACGCGCTTTCCCGAATCGAGAAGAGCCACGGCGAGGGCTCGGTCATCCAGATGACCGACGATTTCCTGATCCCCACCGAAGGGATCTCCACCGGCTCCATTTCGCTCGACATGGCTCTCGGCGGCCGCGGTTTGCCCAAGGGCCGGATCGTGGAGCTCTACGGACCGGAAGGCAGCGGCAAGACCACCCTCGCCATGTCGGCGGTGGCGCAAGCGCAGGCCAAGGGCGGCTACGCGGCCTTCATCGACGCCGAACACGCCTTCGACCCCGACTACGCGCGCAACATCGGCGTGGTGCTCGACGGCTTGCGCTTCACCCTCGCGCAGCCCAGCTACGGCGAAGAGGGCCTTGACATCTGCGAGCAATTCGTGCGCTCTGGAGCCGTCGACATCGTGGTGATCGACTCCGTGGCGGCGCTGATCCCCAAGGCTGAGATCGACGGCGAAATGGGCGATACCCACGTCGGCCTGCAAGCCCGGATGATGAGCCAGGCCTTGCGCCGGCTCACCGGGATCACGAGCAAGAGCAACTGCATCGTCATCTTCATCAACCAGCTGCGCGAGAAGATCGGCGTGATGTTCGGCAGTCCGGAAACGACTCCCGGCGGCCGCGCGCTCAAGTTCTACTCGTCGGTTCGCATCGACGTCCGCCGCATCGGCCAGATCAAGCAGGGCGACGAGATCATCGGCAACCGCACTAAGGCCACCGTGGTCAAGAACAAGGTCGCGCCGCCGTTCCGGCGGGTCGAATTCGACGTGCTCTACGGCAAGGGCATCAGTCTCGAGGGCGACATCATCGACTTGGGCCTCCAGCACGGCATCGTGATCAAGTCGGGGGCGTGGTTCTCGTTCAAACACCCCGAGAAGGGCGAGATCCGGCTCGGCCAGGGCCGCGAGCTGGTGCGCCAGCTCTTGATCGACAATCCCGACCTGCGCACCGAAATTGGCGCGCTGGTCCGCGAAGCCGCCCGGCCCAAGCCGAGCAACCATGCCAAGACGACGCTCGCCGACGCGGCGGTCGGCGAGGACCCGGCCGAAGACAAGGTCCCGGCCGTCAAGGAGATCGAGACCTCCGCAGCGGCGCCGGCCACCAAGCCGCGCCCGCGCAAGAAGGCCGCTACCACCTGATCGCGTCGCGATCGCGGCACCTATTGCGAAACGCTTCGGCGTTTTTCGCGACCCTATCCGCCGGAGCGCCCACGCGTCCCGGCGGCTAGAATGTCCGGCTTTCCGTGCGGCAAGGAACCCTTCCGAGCCGCCAAGCAACACGACCATGGCCCTACCGCGCACCGGCGCCGAGATCCGCGCAGCGTTCCTGTCCTTCTTCCAGGACCGTGGACACCAGTGTCTGCCTTCCGATTCGCTGGTCCCCTCGAACGACCCCACGCTCCTGTTCACCGGAGCGGGAATGAACCAATTCAAGGACGAGTTCCTGGGCCGGGGGCGGCTGGGGCTGAAGCGCGCGACCACGGCCCAGAAGTGCCTGCGGGTCCCGGACCTCGAGAACGTGGGGCGGACGCCGCGCCACCACACCTTTTTCGAGATGCTCGGCAATTTCTCCTTCGGAGACTACTTCAAAGCCGAGACCATCCCCTGGGAGTGGACTTTCTTCACCGAAGTCCTGGGCTGGGACGGCAGCCGCTTCGTCGCCACCGTCTACCAGGACGACGACGAAGCCTTCGCGATCTGGACCGACACGGTCGGCATCGCGCCCGAACGCGTCTACCGGTTCGGCGAGAAGGAGAATTTCTGGCCTGCCTCGGCGCCGTCCAAGGGGCCCAACGGCGTGTGCGGGCCGTGCAGCGAGATCTACTTCGATCTGCAGCCGGAAGCCGGCTCATTGCCCGCCAGGGCGGGCCTGAGCGAGCTTCCGGACCGCTTCCTCGAAGTGGGGAATTTCGTCTTCACGCAATTCGACCGCCAGGACGGCGGCGTGCTGACGCCCCTGCCGCAGAAGAACATCGACGTCGGTCTCGGCCTGGAGCGCATCGCGGCAGTAGCCCAGGGGGCGCCGAACAACTTCGAGACCGATCTGTTCGCACCGCTTCTCGACCGCATCCAGTCGGCGAGCGGTCGACGCTATGGCGGGGACGCAGGCGACGACATCCGCATGCGGCGCATCGCAGACCACGCGCGCGCAACTTTCTTCTGCATCGCCGACGGCGCGGCGCCCAGCCGCGAAGGCCGCGGCTACGTGGTGCGCAAGATCCTCCGGCGCGCGGTCCGTGACGGGATCGAGCTCGGCATCGAGTCGCCCTTCCTGGTCGATCTGCTTCCGGCAGTCCTCGAAGTCATGGGCGCCGCATTCCCCGAGCTCGCCGAGCAGCGCGGCACGATCGAAGCGCTTGCGCAGGGCGAAGAAGAACGCTTCCGCGAGGTCTACCGGCGCGGCATCGTGCGGCTCGAAGCCGAGCTGGCGCAAGCCGGCGGAGCGCGGGGGATCTTCCCCGGCGAAGTCGTGTTCGAATTGCACGACACCTACGGATTCCCCGCCGACATCGCCGAGGTCATCGTCCGCGAACACGGCTTTGAATACGACGCGGCCGGATTCGAACGCGCGATGAACGAACAGCGCGACCGCGCACGCAGCGGCTCCGCGATCAGCGGCGACGTGTTCGCCAAGAGCCTCGAGGTCCGCTTGCGCGAACTGGGCGCGGCCCCGACCAAATTCGTCGGCTGGGACCAGGACGCCGCCAGCGCGAAGGTGCTCGCTGTCCTCCGCGACGGCGAATTGGTCACGGAATTGCCGGCGGGCGAGGAAGGCGAACTGGTGCTCGACACCACGCCTTTCTACGCCGAGGGCGGCGGCCAGGTCGGCGACTGCGGCACGCTCGCCGTGGAGGGCAGGGCCGTTTTCGGCGTCACGGCGACCCGTGCCGAGGGTGCGTTCCACGTCCACCAGGGCAAGGCGCTGGCAACGGTGGCGCAAGGCGACGCTGTCGACGCGCAAGTCGATACCGAACTTCGGCGCCCCTGCGAAGCGCATCACACCGGCACCCACTTGCTGCATGCAGCTCTCAAGCAGGTGCTTGGGGCGCACGTCAACCAGGCAGGATCCCAGGTGGCGCCCGAGCGGCTCCGCTTCGACTACACCCAGCCCGAGGCCCCGACCCGCGAGCAGCTCGAAGCGGTCGAAGCGCTCGTCAATCAGCAGACGCTCGCGAGCCTTCCGGTCCAGAAGCGCTTCACGACCCTGGCGGCCGCCAAGGCCGAGGGCGTGACGGCGCTATTCGGCGAAAAGTACTCCGCGGAAGTGCGCGTCGTCGAAGTGCCGGGCTTCTCGTTGGAACTCTGCGGGGGCACCCACGTACTCAACACCGGCGCGATCGGGCCATTCCGCATCCTCTCCGACCGCGCGCTCGCAGCCGGCGTCCGCCGGATCGAAGCCGTTGCCGGCCGCGCCGCGCTGGCCAGCTTCGGCCGCGACCGCGAACGGCTGCGCGAACTCGAGGTCCTGCTCAAGGCGCCGGCCGACCGGCTCGCCGAACGGGTGAACGCCCTCAAGGAAGATCTCAAGGCGGCGCGAAGCGCCAAGCGTTCGGCGCTGCCGAGCGCCGACGACCTGGTCGCGGGGCTGTCGGCCCAGGCCGCGGATCCGGCCGGATTGGCCGGCGGCAGCTTCGCTTGGACGCGGGTCGAGGACCTGGACGCCGCTGGCTTGCGCAGCCTCTCCGACAAGCTCCAAAAGCACCCTGGCCTGCCGCCCGTGGTCCTGATCGCCGGCGGCGAGGGCGAATCCTTGCCGTTCGTGATCTTCGTCCGGGAGCCCGGCGGGAATCTCCATGCCGGCCGGCTCGCCAAGGCCTTCGGGCAGCTCCTCGGCGGGGGAGGCGGCGGCCGCCCCGATTTCGCCCAGGGGCAGGCGAGCGTCGCGGGAGCCGACCTGAAAGCCGCCGTGGAGCAGCTCGCGGAGAGCCTTCCCGCGGCCGCGCGCTGAGCGCGGCTTGACCCGGCCCGCGGGAGCGGGACAATGCCCGGTCCTGGTGTGGGCGGAACCCGCCTGCCAGTTGCATTCCCAGTCATGGCAAATCCCAAGAGACGACACTCCAAGAGGAGAGCTCGCATCGGTCACGCAGCGATCCACAAGGCGCCCGTGAGCCTGCGGCCCTGCGATCGTTGCAGCGCAAACGGTCCCCCGCACACGGTCTGCGACAACTGCGGGCACTACGCCGGCCGCGAAATCGTCGAAAAGGACGTCTTCTAGGCCGGTCGATTGCGGATCGCGGTCGACGTCCTGGGGGGCGATCACGCCCCGGGTGAAATCCTTGCAGGCGTGGCGGCCGCGCTGAGGGGCGATTTCACCGCCGACGAGCTTCTCCTCGTCGGTCCCGAAGACGTCGTCGAACAGCAACTGCGCAAGCACGGAGTCGGCGACCTCCCGGAAGTGCTGCACACCACGGAAGTGGTGGAAGGCCACGAATCGCCGATCGTGGCGCTCCGCCGCAAGCCCAAGGCGTCCGTGGCGCTCTGCATGCATGCCGTCCGCGAAGGCAAGGCGGACGGCCTGGTGTCCTTCGGCAACACCGGCGCCACGGTGGCTGCGTGCACCATGGGCCTCGGCATGCTCTCGGGGATCCGCCGCCCGGCCATCACGGTCGACTTGCGCGGCGCGGGCTCCAAATTCGTGCTGCTCGACGCCGGCGCCAATCCGTCGCCCAAGCCGCTGCACCTCTACCAGTACGGTTTGATGGGCGCGGCCTACACGACCGACATGCACGGCATCGCCGAACCGCGCGTCGGCCTGCTGAACATCGGCGGCGAAGCCGGCAAGGGCGACTCGGTCACGAAGGAGGCTTACCGTCTGCTGGCCGAGTCCAACTTGAACTTCATCGGCAATCTCGAGGGCCAGGAGATCTTCCACGGCAAGGCCGACGTCCTGCTGACCGACGGCTTCGTCGGCAACATGCTGATCAAGGTCTTCGAGGGCTTCACGGAGTTCCTCTTCAAGGGCCTCGGCAGCCTCGGTTCGGAGCGTGGCGACCTGATGGAGGGGTTCCGCTCGATCTTCGGCGTGGCGGAATACTCCGACATCGGCGGCGCGGTGCTGCTTGGAGTCGACGGCGTGGTGCTCATCGGTCACGGCCGTTCGGAGGCTCGCGCCGTGCCCTCGGCGTTGCGCGAGGCCCGCCGCGACGTCGAAGCCGGCGTCAACCGGCACATCACCGAAACGCTGTATTCCAATCCCGGCGCGATCCGCGCGAGCGGAACGGGCGAGGTCCAGCCGTGAGCGGCGGGAATGGCAACGCGCGCAGAGGCATGCAGGGCATTCCGGTCGGCATCGCCGGACTCGGCCACGCCGTGCCCGACTGGGTGATCGACAACGCGTACTTCACGCGCTTCATCGATACGAGCGACGAGTGGATCCAGCAGCGGACCGGCATCAAGGAACGGCGCTGGATCCGCGCCGGCGAGCACATTTCGGACTTCTTCGTGGCGTCCGGCCGGAAGGCCCTCGAGCGGGCCGGCGTCGCCCCGGAAGAAGTCGATCTGGTGATCATCGGATCGGTGTCGGGCGACTACTCGGTGCCTTCCACGGCCTGCGTGGTGCAAGACAAGCTCGGCTGCACCCGCGCGGCGGCATTCGACGTCGCCGCAGCGTGCACGGGCTTTCTCTACAGCCTCTCGATCGGCGCGCAGTTCATTGCGACCGGTTGCTTCAAGAACGTTCTGGTGATGGGGGGCGAGGCGCTATCGCGCATCAGCGACATCTACGACCGCACCACCGTGGTGCTGTTCGGAGACGGCACTGGCGCCGCGTTGCTGCAGCCGCACGAGGTGTGCGGCCAGGGCCTGATCGAAGACGTGACGCTCGGCAGCGACGGCAGCGGCTGGCACTACATTTCGCGCCCCAAGGGCGGCAGCAACGAGCCCGTCACGCCCGAAATCCTCGCCGAAGGCACGCACCTGCTGCGCATGAAGGGCCGCGAGGTGTACCGCTTCGCAGTCGCCCAGATGGAAAGCTTGATGACCTGGGCGATGGCGGACCAGGATCCCGCCGAACTCGGTCTGGTCCTTCCCCACCAGATGAACCGCCGCATCCTCGAGACCGCCACCGAGCGGCTCTCGATCCCCAAGGAAAAGGTCTACATCAACATCGAGCGCATGGGGAACACCTCGGCTGCGGCGATCCCGATCTGCTTCTCGGAGGCGTGGGAGCGCCAGCTGCTCGAAAAGGACAAGCTCCTGGTGCTCGCGGCGTTCGGCGCCGGCCTCACCTGGGGCGCGGCGCGCGTGCGCTGGTAGTCTCGGCCCCCGCGCGCCTTGCGGCGCCCAGAGAGGAATCGCGATGGAATTCGGTCTGCTCTTCCCCGGTCAAGGCGCGCAGGTAGTCGGCATGGGTGCCGATTTCGCCGCCCGCAGCGCGGCCGCCCGCGCGCTCTTCGATCGCGCCGACGCGGTGCTCGGCTTGCCGCTGTCGAAAATCTGCTTCGAGGGTCCGCTCGAGGATCTGACCCGCACCGACCACGCCCAGCCGGCGATCTACGTGTGTTCGCTCGCGGCTCTCGCCGCACTCGAAGAAGAGTCCGGTCAGAAGCTGCGCCCGGCGCTGGCCGCGGGCCTTTCGCTCGGAGAGTACAGCGCGCTCGCCGCGGCGGGCGCGCTCGGTTTCGAGGACGGCTTGCGACTGGTGCACTTGCGCGGCAGCGCCATGCAGGCCGCAAGCGAGGCGCAGCCGTCGGGGATGACCTCGGTTCTCGGCCTTTCCCGCAGCATTCTGGAAGCCGCGTGCGCGGCGGTCGCCGACGCCACCGGCCGCGTGTGCCAGGTCGCCAACCTCAACAGCCCCGGCCAGATCGTGGTGAGCGGCGAGATCGAAGCCCTCGACCAGCTCGAGCCCAAGCTCAAGGGCGCAGGAGCGCGCCGGGTCCAGCGGCTCAACGTGGCCGGCGCTTTCCACAGCGAGTGCATGCGGCCGGCGGCAAAGCGGCTGGAAGCGGCGCTCGCCGAGACCGAGTTCCACACCCCGGTCTGCCCCGTGTGGCAGAACGCGAGCGCCAGGCCCGAAACCGATCCCGGACGCTTGCGCGAGCAGCTGGCGCGCCAGCTCACGGCTCCCGTCCTGTGGGAGGACTCCTTCCGCGGCATGGCCGAACAGGCGGGGGACCGGCCGTTTCTCGAGCCGCCGCCCGGCCGCGTGCTGGCTGGTCTGGCGCGCAAGATCGCGCCGGCGTCCCGGGTGCTCTCGCTCCACGAAGCCGCGGCCTTGGACACCGTCTTGGCGGAGGTCGCGTCATGAGCGCCGCGCCCGAACTCGCGGGGCTGCGAGTGCTGCTGACCGGCGCCTCGCGCGGGATCGGCATGGGCATCGCCGTCGAACTCGCGCGCCATGGTGCGCGGATCGCCGGCATGGCGACGCGCCTCGCAAATCTCGACGCGGTCGCCACGCAAGTGCGGGCGGCGGGGGGCGAGTTCCTGCCGCTCGAAGGCGACGTCGCCGACTCGGCCACCGCGGCCGCGGCCGTGGAGGCGATCACGGCCGAATGGGGCGGAGTCGACGCGCTGGTGGCCAACGCCGGGATCACGCGCGACAACCTCCTGGTGCGGATGACGGAAGACCAGTGGGACGCAGTGCTCGGGACGAACTTGACCGGGCCTTTCCACTTCGTGAAAGCCGTCGCGCGGCCGATGATGAAGGCCAAGGCAGGACGCATCGTGCTGATCGGCTCCGTGGTCGCGACCACGGGCAATCCCGGACAGGCCAATTACTGCGCCGCCAAGGCCGGCCTGGAAGGCATGGCGCGGTCGGTCGCCAGCGAACTCGGAAGCCGCGGGATCACCGCCAACGTGGTGGCTCCCGGCTTCATCGACACGGAAATGACGGCCGAACTGCCTGCGGCCGCCCGCGAGGCGATGACGACCAGGATCGCTCTTGGACGGGCAGGCAGCCCCGCGGACGTGGCCGGCGCTGTTCGCTTCCTCGTCGGCCCGGCGGGGGCCTACGTCACCGGCCAGGTCCTATTGGTCGATGGGGGGCTTTCCCTGGGCTAAAGGGCCTCCTACAATCCGCGCCGCCGTGGCGCAGCCTTCGACGGGAAGCTGGCCGCCACCTGGGCGATTCGTCGCCCCTGATCCCCCTGCCCGTTGCCCTGCTCAACCGGAGACAACCGTGAGCCAGAACGAGATCGAAGAGAAGGTCTACGAGATCATCTGCGAGCACATGGGTGCATCGCGAGACAAGCTGGCGCTCGAAACCAGCTTCATCAATGACCTTGGCGCTGACAGCCTGGACACGGTGGAGTTGGTGATGGAATTCGAGAGCGCTTTCGACATCACCATTCCCGACGAGGACGCTGAGAAGATCCAGACCGTCGGCGACGCCATCTCGTACATCGGCAGCAAATCCGCGGCCGCGAGCTAGGTCCGTCGGGACCGTGCGGCCCGGTTTGCCGCAAGGCGCCGGGCCGTACTGGTGTCGTCGCGCATTAATGCACCCAAAGTGGGCGGGCGCTCGAACAGGGTCGTCATCACTGGTCTCGGCGCGATCACGCCGCTGGCGGTAGGCGCTCAGCCGAGCTTCGAGCGGATGATTCGCGGCGACAACGGCATCGGAACGATCACTCGGATCGACGTCGAGGCCAACGCCACCAAGATTGCGGGGGAAGTCCGTGGCACGGTGCTGCAGATCGAGGCCCATTTCGACCGCATGCAGCTCAAGCGGCTCGACCCGTTCAGCCAGCTCGGAGTGATCGCGGCGCGGGAAGCCGCGGCCGACGCCGGACTGGACATGGCGAGCGCGCACTTCGATGCCTCGCGCTGCGGCGTGATCCTCGGCACTGGAATCGGCGGGATCGAGGGAATCCTCGCCCAGCACACCGTGATCACGGCGAGCGGTCCGCGCCGCGTCACGCCGTTCTTCGTGCCGAACATCATGTCGAACGCGCTGGCAGGCAACGTGGCGATCGAATTCGGCCTCGAAGGGCCGTGTTACGCGACTTCCTCGGCCTGCGCATCGAGCGGGCATGCGCTGGGCTTGGCGATGCGTGAGATCCGCAACGGATACGCCGACGTGATGCTGGCTGGTGGCGCGGAAACCGCCACCAACCCCCTGTGCCTGGCCGGCTTCAACCAGATCAAGGCGCTTTCCACCCGCAACGATGCTCCGGAGCTGGCGTCGCGGCCCTTCGACCGCGACCGCGACGGTTTCGTCATCGGCGAGGGAGCCGGAATCCTGGTGCTCGAATCGGAGACGCACGCCCTGGCGCGCGGAGCACGCATCTACTGCGAACTTGCCGGTTTCGGGCAATCCGACGACGCCGGCCACATCACGGCTCCCGATGCGACCGCCGTCAAGCCGGCGCGCGCGTTGTCCCACGCGATCCGCGACGCCGGCCTCAACGTCGACGAAGTCGACTACGTGAACGCCCACGGCACGTCGACCATGCTCAACGACGCGATGGAGACCCTGGCGATCAAGGTCGCCATGGGCGAGGAAGCGGCGGCCCGCACCGCGATTTCCTCGACCAAGTCCATGATCGGACACTTGATCGGTGCGGCTTCCGCGGTCGAAGCGGTCGTGACCGCCTTGACCCTCCAGCGCGGCGTCGCGCATCCCACCCGCAACCTCGACAATCCCGACGTCGAGAACGGATGCGATCTCGACTACATCCCCGGTTCGGCCCGCGAGAAGCCCTTCCGCGCCGCGCTTTCGAACTCCTTCGGTTTCGGCGGGCACAACGTGTCGCTCGCTTTCCGCCGCTGGGACTGATCCCCATTCCCCTGGACACCACGCAGCCTTGAAACAGAAATTCGCCGAGGCTCTCCGCGAGTACCGAAAAGAGGTCTTCCGGGTCGAACACGACCCCGATCGCCTCAAGGAACTCACTGAGACCGCGCTCCACTTCAGTGAAGATGCGCTCGACAACGCCTACCACTTCCACTTCCACAAGCTGCCGGACGCCGACCGCGCCGAGATCATCAACATGATCAACAACTACACGCTCGAGGCGCTTCTGCCGCCGGTCGTGGAGAAGATCATGCGGCGGCTGCTGCTGCTCGAGAACAAGCTCGATCTCCTGGGCCAGCTCATCGAACAGGCGCTGGACCGAATCGGCGAAAGCGACGATTAGTGGCCGGCGGGGTCCTGCGACCCGAAACCCGTGCCGCGCTTCGAGCACGCGGGATCCGAATCGGCTCCGCCGCCGACGGCGCAACGGAGTTGCATGCCGGCCTCGTTGCGGAATTGGAAGCGCTCGACTGGGAGCTGCTCGACCGCCAGCGCGCGGCCCTGAACGCGGCGCCGCCGGCGCCCCCCGTGGGCCTGGGAGCGCCGCCTTTGCTGCCTCCGGCGACGGTGTCCGCGCCCGACCGCGCGGGTGCCGCGGAACTCGGCTGGCGCGCGCTGCGTGAAGGCCGGGTCGCCGTCGCCACCGTGGCGGGGGGGCAGGCCTCGCGGCTTGGTTTCGACGGCCCCAAGGGTGCTTATCCCCTGGGAGCCGTCAGTGGCGCGAGTCTATTCCAGATGCTCGCGGGCCAGGTCGCGCGCCTCCGCGAACGCGGTGCCCGCCCGCTGCCGTGGATCGTCCAGACCGGCCCGGACAACCACGCGGCGACCGCCGCGTACTTGCGGGAGCGCGCGCACTACGGGCTGGGCGCAGCCAGCGTCCGGCTGGTATGCCAGGGCACGTTGCCGGCGCTCACCGTAGAAGGCCAGTTGCTGCTCGCCGAACCGGGTCGCTTGTTTCGCAACCCCGACGGTCACGGCGGATTCTTCCGAGCGCTCGTGCGTTCCGGCGCCGCGGCGAGGCTACGCGCCGAGGGGATCGACACGCTCTTCTACAGCCAGATCGACAACCCCCTGGTCCGGGTCGCCGATCCGGTGTTTCTCGGCCGCCACCTCGCTGCTGGCGCGGCGATGTCCGTCAAGGTCGTCGAGAAGACCGACCCGCGCGAAAAAGTCGGCCTGGTCGTGGTTGCCGGCGGCAAGCCGCAGTGCATCGAGTATTCGGACCTGGACCCGGCGTTGGCCAGCGCACGCGCGGACGACGGCGGCCTGCTGCTGCGCGCCGGGAACATCGCCGTGCACGTCCTGGACCTGGACTTCGCCGAAGCGATGGCGACCGCCGATCTGCCGCTGCACGCGGCCCGCAAGCTGGTCCGCGCCTTGCCGGACGCAGGCGGCCTCGATCCGGTCGAACGCGAAGCCGTCAAGTTCGAGACGTTCGTATTCGACGCGCTGCCGCGGGCCGGCGTGGTGGTCGTGCAACTCGCGGAACGCGCCGAGGAATTCGCGCCGGTCAAGAACCGCACCGGCGCAGACTCGATCGACAGCTGCCGGGCCGCGCTCGATGCCCAGGGCCGGAGATGGCTCGAAGGACTGGCGCCGCGCTTCGTTCCCGGACCGGGCGCATTCGAAATCCAGTCCGGCATCGCCTTGGATGCGGCCGACCTGGCGACCCGCGTCGACGCGCTGGAGCTGCGCGCTCACGGCCGATTGTTGACCTTGCGACGATCCCGCTGACCGCGGGCCGTCCGCGCGGGCTGCCCGAGGAAGCGTTGACCGCCAATCGGCCATTTGGGAGGATGGGCGCCGGAAGCCGGAGTGGCGGAATTGGCAGACGCGGCGGATTCAAAATCCGTTCCTCGCAAGGGGGTGGGGGTTCGATTCCCCCCTTCGGCACCAGCCCGGCGGCGCGCCCGTCCGGCGCATTTCCTTGAACCGGGGGCGGGGTCGACGCTATCCCATCGGCGTTGAGGAACTCGCCCCAGACTCCGCCTGCGAAGGCCCGCACGGCTAGCGTCGTTGAGGAACTGCTGGACCGGGCGATGCGTGCCTGCATCCACAGGCTGCGTGGAGTGCGGGGCCTGCTCGGCGGCTGGGCGATGATCGGCTTGCCACCCGGTCAGGACGCCCTGGTGCGGTCGCGTTTGGAGGAAGACCGCTTGCTCCTGGGCCGGATCGACTGGATCCGCGGCGTGCTGCACGCGGGGGCGCGAGAAGAATTGCTGGGCCGCGGGGAAGCGCCGCAGGTGCTGCTCGCGGCCGCGCTGGGCCTGGATACGCCCGAGGAACTCGGCGCGCAACTGCCCGCGATCGGCGACCCGGAAGCTGCGTTGGCCCTTGCGGTCTGGCTCGAGGAAGCCGTCGGCGGACGCGGAGAGGACGACCGGCGACCGCTGGTGAAGATCACCTTCGAAGCCACGGGAATGGTTCTCCGAGTACCCGAGGCGGCTGCCGCGCGCACCGCGATCACGCCGCTGCGGACCTGGTTGCTCGAGGGCCCGGCGGGGGGAGTGCTGCGCTTCCGTCCGGCAGCTTTCCGGCGTGCCAACGGC
>DASWJW010000052.1:0-16265 GCA_036396955.1 Planctomycetota bacterium | reverse complement strand
GGAGAACAGCAATCCGCCGCGTTCCGCGCGCTTGCCGGCCTCGGGGTCCGCGTTGCGGAAAGCCCGGCCGACCGCCCAGGCGATCAGGCCGCCGATGAAGATCGGCACCGACAGTTCGAAGGGCAGGTAGATACCCACGGCGACGGCCAGCACCGGCATGCGGAACTTGCTTCCGGCGCCCTCGAGATAGACGTCGGCCAGAATGATGAGCACGGCCAGAGCGCCCCCGACCGCCGCCATCGTCCATGGCAAGCCACCATGGAACACGCCCTTCGCGACGGACGCCATCAAGGTTGCTTGAGGGGCCGCCAGCGAGTTGGGATTGGCAGCGCTCGCCGGACCGATTCCGTAGGCCTTGAGGAGCAGGGTGAGGACCGGCGCGATCACCACCGCGGCGGCGAGCACGCCGACCACCTGCATGATCTGCTGTTTCCAGGGCGTGGCGCCGACGATGTGGCCGGCCTTGAGGTCCTGCATGTTGTCGCCGGCGATCGCGGCCGCGCAACAGACCGTGGCGCCGATGAAGATCGCCGCGGCAGGACCGCGTGGATCGTCGGCGCCGAGCATTGCGAGCAGCAACAGGGACGCGAACAGGATCGTCGCGATGGTGACCCCTGAAATGGGGTTGTTGGAGCTGCCCACCAGACCGGCCATGTAGCCGGCGACCGCCGAGAACAGGAATCCGGCGACCAGCATCACGACGGCCATGACCGCGCTCACTCCTGGGGCCCCCGTGAAGTGCTCGTAGATGAAGTACAGCGGCACGATCGCGAAGACCAGCGCCGCCGCGATCCACTGGAAGGGAGCGTCGCGCTCGGTGCGCGGCACCGAGGCCCGGCCGCCGTCGCGGCTCTCGCGGTAGGCGGCCATGCTCGAGCGGACGCCGCTCACCAGGCTCTTGCGCAGCTTGATCAGCGCCCACAGCCCGCCGACGACCATCGCGCCGACGCCGAGGTAGCGCGTCTGCGTCGACCAGAGCTTGGCGGCCACGGCGACCGCGGTCACATCGGTCCCATCGCCGAGCAGCGCCGCCTCGGCCACCGAGCGGTAGCTCTCCATGGTCGCGAGGATCGGGATCGCCACCAGCCAGTTGAGCGCGCCGCCCAGGAACACCAGAACCGCGATGTTGAGCCCGACGATGTACCCCACCGCCACCAGCGCCGGCGACAAGTTGGAGCCGAGGTAGAGCAGCGTATTGCCGGCGAAGCGCGCCACCTCGGCCGATCCGGACCAGAGCTTGAGACCGGCTTCGCCGAATTTGAACAGTCCGCCGACGATGCCGGCCAACGCCATGGTGCGGATGCCGCGCTTCGCTTCGGCGGCGCCCTCGGCTCCGGTACCGCCTTCGCCATCCTCGAGCGAACTGCCGCCGTCGCCGACCTTGAGCACCTCGGCGGTCGCGACGCCTTCGGGGAACAGCAGCGGATCGTCGACGATGAGCGCGCGCCGCAGCGGGATCGTGAACAACACCCCGAGCAGGCCGCCGAAACCGGCGATCATGGTGGTCTCGAGGTAATCGAATTCGGTCCAGACCCCGAGCAGGATCAGCGCCGGCAAGGTGAAGATCACGCCCGCCGCGAGGCTCTCGCCCGCCGAGGCGGCGGTCTGCACGGCGTTGTTCTCCAGGATGTTCGAGCGCCGGAACAGCGTCAGCACGCCCATGGAGATCACCGCGGCCGGGATCGACGCCGACACGGTCAGTCCGACGAACAGGCCGAGGTAGGCGTTGGCCGCCGCGAGCACCGCCGACAGCACGATCGCCAGCAGCACGGCCTTGACGGTGATCTCGGGCATCACGCGCGCCGCGGAGATGTACGGTTCTTCGGTCTTGGGCGGCGGTGCGTTCGGCTCCATGGCGGTTCGGCGCGCTCGGCCGCGCGCCGAGGGCTATTGTTCGCTTCCCCCGCCCGCAAGTCCAACCGCCGCTCCGGACCTCGCGCAGGGCGGAACGGCGGCTTCTTCGCCGCCCGGGCCCGCGTCCGGCCACCGCCAGGGCCCGAAGACCCAGTTCGTGAGCGGTATCAGCAGCAAGAAGGCCAACAAGCCCGCGATCACGTCCACCAGGTAGTGGTAGCGCAGGTACAGAGTGGCCACCACCGTCAGCGCCGCCCAAGGCCCGAGCACCCAGAACACCCGCCGCGCGCGCACCCAGGCCATCCAGGCGACGAAGCAGGACAGCATGGTGTGGCCGCTGGGAAAACAATCGCGCGTGGTCCAGGATTGCTCGACGAGGCGCTCGTGCAGCCAGTGCTGCAAGCCGAAGCTCGGCAGATCCGCGGCGTACTCGACGAATGCGTACGGCGAACGCATCGGCACCAGCAGGTAGCCGGCGTACGAGAGCAGAAAGCCGAGGATCGCCCGGTCCAACGCCGAGTAGACGCCGTCCCAGTCGCTTCGTTTGGCCAGCGCGATTCCGAGCAGCAACGGGAATCCGTAGAACGAGGTGTAGACCAATTGCAGACCGTCGCTCAGCCACGGGTTGGCGATGCCGGACCAGGCGCCTTCCCAGGAGTAGCCGAACCAGCGCCGGTCGAGCGCCAGCGCCCACCATTCGCGGTCTTCCGGATTCACCCACGAAATGACGCCCGACAGCGCCGAGTAGCAAGCGAACAGCAGCGCCGTGGCCCCGAGCACGAGCAGCGCCGGCGCGAGGAAAGGCACGGCGCGGGCGGCGCGGCCGGCAAGCCAGGCTCCCGTCCCCAGCACGACCCATGTCGCGACCGCCCGGCCGGGCTCGGGAACCAGGCCGGGGCTGAGCAGGAGCAGGGCGATGTTCAGGCCGCAGAAGGCCGGAAACAACAGCGTGAGCGCCCTGCTGCGGCGCGCAGCGACAGCATGCACGGGCGTATCATGCGGCCGTCCCAACCGGGAATCCATACGCGTGCAAGTCCAGTCAACGTACCGCAGCCTCCTTTTTGCCGGCCTCGGCATCGCCGCTTCGGCGTGCGGCCAGACTGGCGGCGCACGGATCGATCCGCCCGCCTTCGACCAGGATCGGGCCTTCGCCGACCTGCGCCACCTGGTCGAAGTGATCGGCGAAAGGCGGATCGACACTCCGGGAGCCGCGGCGACGCGGGCCTATATCCGCAAGCAGCTCGAGCCGCACGGCTGGGAACTCGAAGAGCAGAGTTTTCCGGTGACGCCTCCGGAAGGCGCGCGCCGCAAGGGCGAACTCACGGGAGTCAACGTGCTCGCGCGCCGGCCCGGCACCGTGCCCGGCGAGATCTGGATCGCGAGCCACTACGACACCTACGACCTGCCCGGTTTCGTCGGCGCCAACGACGGCGGCAGCACCACCGCCATCTTGATCGAACTGGCCCGCCAGCTCGGTGGCAAAGGGCTGCGCGAAGGCCGCACGGTGGTGCTCGCCTGGTTCGACGGCGAAGAGCGCTTCACGCCCGAGCCCTGGGACGACGAGACCAACTCGACCTTCGGCAGTCGGCATGCCGCCAGCACGCTCAAGGAGAGCGGCAAGCTCGGCGACGTGCAGGCATTCGTCCTCCTCGACCTGGCGGGCGACAAGGATCTCGGCTTCTACGTCGAACAGCGCTACCAGGCCGCCTGGTTGCGCCAGCTGGTCGAGCAGACGGCACGCGACCTCGGCTGGGACGGCCGCGACCGGATCCTGATTGGCCAGCGCGAGCTCAAGGACGATCACATGGCCTTCCACAAAGCCGGCGTACCCGTGCTCGACTTGATCGACTTCAACTACGGCCGCAACAACGCCTGGTGGCACACGACCGACGACACGCTCGACAAATGCAGCGCAGCCAGCCTCGGCAAGGCCGGCCAGCTCACCCTGGCGCTTCTGCCGCGCATCGAAACGCGGCTCGACTCCAAGTAGCCGGCTAGCCGCCGGCGACGGCTTCGCGCTCGCCTTCGTCGGCCGGCGCGCGCGCGGTCCTGGCGGCGGCCACGACCTCCGCGGCGGTCTCGAAGCCCGGGATCCGCGGCGCGGCGACGACGGTCGGGGCTGCGTGGAGCGCATCGGCGACCGACTGCGCTTCGGGGATGTCGGCGAGGTCCACCGACACCACCAGGCTCACGCCCGGCTTGCGCATGGTCACGCCGAACAGGCGCTCGCAGCGGCCCATGGTGAGCTTGTTGTGCGTCACCACCATGAATTGAGTGTCGGCGGTGAAGTCGACGAGCACGTCGAGGAAGCGCTCCACGTTGGCGTCGTCCAGCGCCGCATCCACTTCGTCGAGCAGGCAGAAAGGGCTCGGCCGGGAGCGGAACACCGCGAGCAGCAGCGCGATCGCCGTGAGCGTGCGCTCGCCGCCCGACAGCAGGTTGATCGAACGCAGCTCCTTGCCGGGCGGCCGCACTTCGATTTCGATGCCCGCGTCGAGGGGATCCTCGTCGGCCGCCAACTGGATTCCCGCGCGGCCGCCGCGGAACAAGCGGCGGAAGATCGACTCGAAGTGTTCCTGGACCAGGTTGAATGTTTCGAGGAAGCGCGCGCGGCACAGACCGTCGAGCTCTTCGAGCGTGTCCTCCAGGTTGCCGCGGGCCTGCAACAGGTCCTGGCGCTCGCGTTCGAGGAATCCGAGCCGGTCCTCGCGCTCGCCGAGTTCGTCGACGGCTTCGAGGTTGACGGCGCCGACCGCCTCGATCCGGCGGCGCAGGTCGGCGAGCTGGCTGGCCGCAGCTTCGAGCGCGGCGGGGTCCGGGAAGGCCGGCAGCGTCGGATCGACGCCGAGCGACTGGGCGAGGTCGTCCAGCGCCTGCTGGAACTCCTCGACCACGCCGCGGGCGATCTCGGCGCGCTGCATCTCGGCGCGCTGCAGGCCGAGCGCCAGGTCCTGACGACGGCCGAGCAATTCCTCGAGCTGGGTTCCACCCTGCTCCAGCCGGCCGCGCAGCTCGGCATGCGCGCTGCGCACGCGCTCGAGCTGGACCGCGGCTTCCGCCACGCGCTCCTCCAGGCCGCCGCGTTCGGCGAGCAGGCCGCGCGCCTCGTCGCGCTCCGTCGCGGCCTGCGTGCGCAAGGCGGCGAGCCGCTCGCCGATCTGCACGATGTCCTGGGCCAGGCGCCGCTGTTCTTCGGTGTGCCGCGCAGCGATCCGCAGGCCTTCGCTGCGGCGTTCCTCGAGGTGGCGCTGCCGTTCGAGCAAGCGCTGCCCTTCGTGGCGGGCTTCTTGGAGCGCCGCCCGGGCGGCTTCGAATGCGGCGTCTTCGGCGGCCTCGGCGCCTTCGAGTCCTTCGAGTTCGCCCGAGAATGCGGCGCGGCGCGCTTCCGCGGCTTCCCGGGCGGCCTCGGCGACGCCCTCTTCGAGCGTGGCGGCGTCGACTGCGGCCTGCAGCGCGGCATATTCGAGCTCGAGCGCGGCTTCCTCTTCGGCCAGCGCGGCCGAACGTCGTTCGACGTCCTGCGCCCGCGCCGAGGCGCGCTCGCGGTCGGCGAGGGCTTCGCGCAGACCGGTTTCCAGTTCGCGCAGGGCTTCGTCGACGGTCGCGAGCTTGGCGCGCGCATCCGCGGCCCCTTCCGCAGCCTTCTTCTCACTGGCTTGGGAAACACGCAGGATCTCCTGCGCGGCTTCGCGGGCGTTCGCGCGCGCGAGCATGCCGGCCGCCGCCTCGCCGGTCAGGATTCCGACCCGCGCCCAGCCGCGACCGTGGATCTCGCCGTCGGCGGACAGGAACAGCGCGCCGGGATGCTCCAGGGCCAGTTCGCGCGCCGCGGCCGCGGTCGGCACGCAGTACGCCTCGCCGAGCCGCGCCGCAATCGCGCGGCAGCGTTCCGGGTCGCCCTCGAGCATGTCGGCCAACGGTTGCGCGGCCGGCAGGTGCACCGCCGCGGGCGCGGCTTCCGGCGGGAAGAACACGTCGACGCAGCCGGCGCCGAAGCCGCGGATCCTGCCGCGGTCGTCGAGCCACAACGCGTGCTGCATGCGGCCGAGCAGGTTCTCGACCATGCGGTCCCAAGGCGCCGGAACCTTGACGCCTTCGAGCACCAGTCCGCGGACACCCTCGGGCGGGCGGTGCAGCAGGTCGCGCACCTGCTCGGGAAGCCCCTGGAGTTCCTCGTCGACGGCGGCGAGAGCTTCGAGGCGGGTTGCGGCCTCGGCGGCCTGCTGGCGCGCACGGCTCGCATCGGCGCTGAGATCGGCCAGCCGTTCGCGCAGAGCGTCGCGCTCGCCGACGAGTTCGCCCGCGCGCCCTTCGGCTTTCGCCACCAATTCGGCGGCCAGCCGCGCGGCGTTTTCCGTCTGGCTCCGTTCCTCGGCGAGTCCGGTGCGGCCGGCGACGATTTCGTTGCGGCGCCGCTCCATGGCCGCGAGACCGCCCGCGGCGGCGCTGCGCTGCTCGGCGACCGCCGCGCGTTCGTTGTTCCGAAGGGTGCGCTCCTGGAGCGCTTCCACAACGCCTGCCCGCAATTCCTCGATGCGGGCGCGGCGGTCCTGCCACTTCTCGCGGGCGGCCTGGAAAGCCGCGTCGGCGGCGGCGAGGCGCGCCTCGTGTTCGACTTCGGACTTCTGCAGACCGGCGAGGTCGGTTTCCAGTCCGCCGACGCCGGCCTGCTCCTCGTCGCCTTGCGCCTGCAGCGCCGCCAGGCGCTCGCGCTCGCGCGCTTCGCGATGTTCGAGCTCGTTCGCGCGCTCTTCGAGCCCGCGCACGCGCTCCTCGAGCGCCGCGGCGCGTTCCTTGGCCCCGCCGGCGGCGGTGCGGAGCGCATCGTGCCGGCCGTGCAGGAGTTCTTCTTCGGCCCGCAGCTCGTCGAGCTGGCGCTCGGCGTTCTTGCGCGCATCGCGCTGACGGGCGACGCCGGCTTCGAGCTCGCCGGCCTCGCGGCGCAGCCGCTGGTCTTCTTCGCGCAGGCCCGCGTCTTCCCCGAGCGCCACGCGCACGCGCAAGTTGCGGTATTCCTCGCGCATTTCCACGAAGCGCTGGGCCTTGCCGGCCTGGTATCGCAGGGAGCGCACGGTGCGCTGCACTTCCGACAGCACGTCGTCGACCCGCACGAGGTCCTGCTCGACCGAACCCAGCTTGAGCCGCGCTTCGTGCTTGCGCTGCTTGTAGCGGCTGATCCCCGCGGCTTCTTCGAACACGCTGCGCCGCTCCGCCGGGTTGGCCGCCAGCACCGCGTCGATCTTGCCCTGCGCCAGCAGCATGTAGCCGCGCACGCCGAGTCCGGTGTCGAGCAGCAGGTCGCGGACGTCCTTGCGGCGCACCTTGCGGCCGTTGTGCAGGAACTCGGACTCGCCGGTCCGGAACAGCCGGCGGCCGACGGCGACTTCGCCGCCGACGTCGACGTCGACCACGTCGCCGCGGTCGTCGCCGAGGACGATCTCGACCATGGCGTACGACGCGCCGGGGCGGCCTTCCGCGCCCTTGAAGATCACGTCGTCCATCGCGTCGGCACGGAGCGCCTTGGCGGACCGCTCACCCATCACCCAGAGCAGCGCGTCGACGACGTTGGACTTGCCGCAGCCGTTGGGGCCGACGATGCCGGTGAGGCCCCGCTCCACGGCGATGACGGTCCGGTCGGCGAAGGACTTGAAGCCTTCGAGCTCGATTCTCTTCAGGTACATGGACTGCTGGGCGGCCGGCTAGCTGCGGCCCCCCTTCTCGAGCATGGGTTTGAGTTCTTCGAGGAACTGCGCAGGGTCCTTGAACTCGCGGTAGACCGAGGCGAAACGCACGTACGCGACCTGGTCGAGCACCTTGAGCGCGTCCATCACGAGCTGGCCGATGTGCTTGCTCGGCACTTCGCGGTCGAATTCCTCGGCCAGCTTGCGCTCGATGCGGCTGGTGATCTCGTCGAGTTCTTCGAGCGCGACCGGCCGCTTCTCGCAGGCCTTGAGTAGGCCGCTCAGGATGTTGCTGCGGTCGAAGGGCACCCGCGAGCCGTCCTTCTTGACCACCCGGAGCGGAGTCTCTTCCATCCGCTCATAGGTGGTGAAGCGGCGGCCACAGGCTTCGCACTCGCGGCGTCTCCGGATGGAGAAGCCGTCTGCGGACGCTCGCGAGTCGATGACCCGGTCCTGGTTCTGCTTGCAGTAGGGGCAGCGCAAGTCGACGAGGCGGCCACAGGGCTAGAGCCGCAGAGCCTTTCTACCACAACGAGTTGTGGATGTTCCAATTGCGGGCCCGCGCGTCACTTGCCAATGCAGAAGCGGGCGAAGACCCGATCGAGCAAGGCCTCGGGAGTGAGCCGGCCGACCAGTTCCCCGAGCGGTTGGAGCGCGGCGCGCAGTTCCTCGGCCACCAGGTCGCCGGGGCCGCCCGCGGCCACCAGGGTCTCGGCGGCGGTCAAGGCGGACAGGGCGGATGCCAGCGCCGCGCCGTGGCGCGCGAGGGCCGCCGAGCCGACCTCCCGGTCAGCGGAAGCTTCGGCAGCGGCCGCTGCAGTCCTCGCCGCGAGGTCCGCGCGGCCCAGGTCGGCTGCCGGCGAGACCCAGGCGGCGGGACCGAAGGCCTGCTCGGCTGCCGCAATCTCGGTCTCCGCGACCGCGCGCGGCAGATCGGCGTGGGTGAAGACCACCATGGCCGCCGCCCCTGGCGGCGCGACCGGAATCCTGGCCGCGGCATCGGCCGCATCGACGACGAGCCACCACAGATCGACTTCTTCCAAGCGGCGGGCGCGTTCCCGGACCACCCGGGCGGCCGCGTCGCGGGCGTCCACCGCTCGCCCTCCGGTGCCCGGGCCGTCGACCAGACGCCAAGGCAGTTCGGCCTCGGCCGGCATCCAGACGGCTTCGAGCCGGTCGCGCGTGGTGCCGGCTTCCGCCGAGACCAGCACCGGGGCGCCGGTGAGCCATGCGAACAGCCGGCTCTTGCCGGCGTTAGGGGCTCCCCACAACGCGATCCGGAAGTCACCTTCCCCGAGCGCGCGCCGCTGCTCGCCGCGCATCCCGGCCGTGAGCGCCGTGCGTGCCGCCGCGAGATGCGCCGTGATTTCGCCGGGCTGAAGGTCCTGGGCGTCGCCTTCCTCGAAGTCGAGGCCGGCTTCGATTTCGGCCAGTGCGTCGACGAGCGCGTCGCGCGCCGCCTGCAGGAGCCCGCCGAGCGAACCCGCCAGCACCAGGGCCGCCGCGCGCCCGGCCGCGGCGCTGCGCGCGTGCACCAGGTCGAGGACGGCTTCGGCCTGGGTCAGATCGATGCGGCCGTTGAGAAACGCCCGCCGGGTGAACTCGCCGGGTTCGGCGGCGCGGATGCCCGCCGCCCGCAAGCGCTCCAGCACTCCGGCGACCACCGGCGCCGATCCGGGCAGGTGCAATTCGAGAACGTCCTCGCCGGTCGCCGAGCCGGGTCCGGGGAACGCCAGCGCCTGCACGTCGACTTTCGCGCCGTGCGACCACTCGACGAGACCGCGCACCCGTGCGCGGCGGCCGTTCGGAACCGGCAGCTCCGGTCCGAACAGCGCCGCGGCCTGCGCCAGGAGCCCGGCTCCGCTGATGCGGACGATCGCGCGTTCGGCGCCGCCCGGCGGCGTCGCGGCCGCGGCGATCGGATCGCCGCGGCGCGCAGTCATTTCGCGCCGGCCGCGAGCGGCTTGCTGCCGGCAGCGGCCTTCTGGTTGCCGACCGGCCAACGCTTCTTGATCACGCGGCTCTCGAAGATGCCGACCGAACTCGAAGTGATCATGTAGAGCGACAGGCCCGCGGCGTAATTGTAGAGCAGCAGTCCGAACATGATCGGCATGAAGGTCATCATCTTCTGCACCTGGGCCTGCTGCGGATCGACCGGCTTGGGCATCGAGCGCTGGTGGACCACCCACAGGACCACCATCAGCATGGGCAGCACGTTGAGCGTGGTCACGCCAGTGAACGGGAAGAAGTCGAGCACCGGGCCGCCGAAGTCGAGCAGCGCGTCGGGGCGCGACAGGTCGTGGATCCAGCCGAAGAACGGCTGCTGGCGGAGCAGGATCGAACAGCGCAGCGCGGCGAACAGGCCGATGAAGACCGGGAATTGCAGCAGCACCGGGAGGCAACCGCCGAGCGGCGGTGAGATCTTGTGCTCGCGGTAGATCTTGAAGGTCTCTTCGTTGATCTTCTTGGCGTCGCCCGCGTGCTTTTTCTTCACCGCTTCGAGGAGCGGCTTGACCTTCCCCATCTTCACTTGATAGGTCGCCATCTTGACCTGGCTCGCGCGGTTCACAGGGAACAGCAGCGCGCGCACCAGGATGGTCATCAAGATGATCGCGATTCCCCAATTGCCCGCCAGGGAATGGAAAAAGCGCAAGACCGCGAGGATCGCCGGCGCGACCAGGTCGGTCTGGAAGATGCGGTAGAAGAAACTGCTGTCGTAGTCGACGCCCTCGACCACGGTCGAAAGCGGCGCATAGCTGCCGGAATCGAGGATCTCCGGATCCTTCGGGCCGAGGTACCAGAGGAAGCTCCGCCGCTCGGGGCGTTCCGCGGGCAAGCCGACGCGCATCGAAAAGACCCCCGCGACCGAAGCCCGCGACCACGAGCGGTCGCGCGCCTTGGTCGCGCGCCGGTAGTACTCGCCGAGCAGGACGCCGGTCTCGGCGGGCGTCAGCCCGACCTTGGCGGAGATCTCCGCGACGCTGGCGGCGGCGCAGCTGGCGACGCGCAGCTCGTAGTCGGCCTTCGCGACCGCCTCGAGCTGTTCGCGTTCCGCGGGCTTGAGACGCGCCATGACGCTCTCTTCGTAGGCCACGCTGTCGAAGAGCTGTTCGACCACGGCGCCCTGGAAGGGCTTGTCGTCGCGGGTCTGGATGGCCGAGAGGAAGTACTTGGACCCCTCGACGACGTAGGCGACTTCGCCGTTCCAGCGCTCGACCGAAGCGCGGTTGGCGGCCATGCCGCCGCCAGGGTGGTGGATCTTCACCGCGTCCACGCGCTCGCCTTCGAGCAGCGCTGCGCCGACGTAGGGGTTGGGGTAGAAACGGTCGGCGAAGCGCAGGATCCCGCCGCCGGTCCCCAGGCGCATGCCGAGCTGGCTGCCGGTCAATTCGTTGGTGCGCGCGCGCACCTCGAGGTCGATTTCGAAATGGCGAGCCGCCGGTGCCAGGGCGACCGCCAATTCGAGGTCGACGCCTTTGGCGCTGCTGGTGCGGAAATGCAGTTCGTGGCCGCCGTCGGCGCGCTCTTGCGGCCCGTCGGTTTCCCAGTCGGTCGCTTCGAGCGCCAGGTCGAGGATGCCTTCCTGCTCGATCAGGTGCAGGCCGTCGCGCCGGCGGTGATGCTGCGGCAAGACCGGTTCTGCGCATTCCTGCAGCGGGCCGTGCGCCGCGACCGAGCGGAAGATCGTCAGCCACTGCGTGGCGTCGTAGGGCGGCTCGATGCCAGCCTGGGTGGTGTAATCCTTGACGCGGATCTCGGTGCAGCCGGCGCCGCGCGCGGTCCACGAGGTCCACAGGTACTCGTTCTCGAGCACGTACGCGGTCTCCGGCGGCGCATCGGGAGGATCGAAGACGTCGAGGCGCACGCTGCGCGCCATCTCGACCGGGTTCGCCTTCTCCGGAACGCAGGAGCGCCACAGCATGATGCCGAGCACCAACCAGAGCACGATGTAAGCGATGACGCGGAAGCGCATGTCAGTCCAACGGTTGCAAGAGGATCAGCGACCCACCAGGAGACGCGCGGCGAGGCTTTCGGGCAAGTCGGTGCCCTGGATGCGCTCGGCGGCGGCCTGCACGTCGTAGGCGACGCGGCGCCAGCGGATTTCTTCGCCGTCCCAGAGGGCGTAGGCGAGCCGGGGATCGCCGTCGCGGGGCTGGCCCACGGAACCGACGTTCACCAGGTAGCGGCGGTCCTTTTCCAGGACCAGCCGCGCATCGTCGCCGGCGGCGCGTTCGAACGCCGCGCCTTCGGCGAAGTGACCGGGGTGGTGGGTGTGGCCGAAGAAGGTCACGCGTTTGTGCGCGGCTTCGAAATTGGCGAGCAGCTTGCTGTTGTCGTGACCGAGCGACGGCAGCAGGTACTCCTGCAAGGGTTCGCGCGGGCTCGCGTGCACCAACTGGACGCTTTCGCTCCCGTCGCCGGGGTCGAGTTCCATCGCGGGGTGCTGCTCCCCCATCCAGTCCCAGAGTTCCCAATTCTCCTCGCGCTCGGGGTCGAGCGCGGCGCGGGTCCACTCGATCGCCCGGAGCGCGCGCTCGTTGAAGCCCCGCGCGTCGCGTTCGTCGAGCAGGGCGGCGTCGTGGTTGCCGCGCAGGACCACCGAGCAACGGTCTTTGGTCTTGACCAGGACCTGGCGCGGCGAAGCGCCGTAGCCGACCACGTCGCCTAGGCACACGATCGTGCCAGCGCCCTGCGCTTCGATGTCGCGAAACGCGGCATCGAGGGCTTCCTCGTTCGAGTGCAGGTCGGAGATGAAGGCGATCAAGGCGCTGCGGTCCGCGTCGACCGGACTCTCGAGGCTCGGAGACCGGCCCCGCAGCGCGTATCCTGACCGCGGCGGCCCGGCATTCTCCCGACCCCGCCGCCACGCCGCAAGCTCAAGACCGAACTCGCCTCCGCGCTTCCAACCGCTCCCGCTCCTCGCCGCCATGCTCCTGCTCGCTCTCGCCGCCCTGACCCTGCCCGCCGCCTTCCAGGAGCCTGCTCCCGAGCCCTTGCCGCCCGGCATGGTCGCGCGAGCCGGCGAACGCCTGATCACGGACGAGGAATACCGCGAGTATCTCTGGATCCGCTTCGGCAAGCGCGCTGTGCGCGATCTGGTCACGGACATCCTGGTGCAGCGCGAAGCCGAGCGCTACGGGATCCAATTGACCGACGAGGACATCGCGACGGCGGTCGACGAACGGATCGCCGCGGCACGCACCAGCGCCCGTGGCGATCTCGAGACCGAACTCATGCGCAACGGCCAGAACCTCGCCATGTTCCGCCGTGCGCTCGCGCTCGAATTGCGCCGCGACCTGCTCGCCGGTGCGCTGGTGCGGGAAACGCGCGTGGCGACAGACGAGCGGCTCCAGCAGGCCTTCGAGGCCCAATACGGCGCCGACGGGCTCGTGCTCACGGTGCGGCACATGCTGTTCATGCCCAACGTGCTGCGCGCCGAGCGGATCCGCGCGGGCGTCAAGGCCGTGGACATCGACCCCGAGCAGCTCAAGGCCGAAGCCCGCGAGATGGCCGCGGCGGCGCGCGCGCGGATTCTCGGCGGCGGGGACTTCGCCGCAGTGTGCGCGGAGGTCAGCCACGACCGTGTCACCAAGGATCAAGGCGGCAAGCTGCCCCGCTACGACGGCCGCCTCTACGGCCCCGCCTTCCGGACCGCGCTGGACGGGCTGCAGGCCGGCGGCATCTCCGAAGTGGTCGAGAGCGGAGCCGGTTTCCACGTCGTGCAGCTGCTTGCACGGGTCGAAACGCGCTTCGAGGACGTGCGCGAGCAGCTCGTCGGCGAGATCCTCGCTGCCGAACCGACCTGGCAGGAGAAGCAAGCGCTGATGCAGGCGCTGCAGACCGCGGCCGACGTGCAGATGTGGTGAGCGTTGCGGCCGGCTAGACGGCCAGCAGCACCAACAAAAAACTCGCCGCGCCCACGGCGATCGGCAGCGCGGGGCGCGGCGCACGCGCTCTGGCCGCGAGATGGCCCAGATGCCGTTCCCGGTCCGGCCGCCACGGCGCAACGCGTTGCGCGATCCGCTGCAGCGTCACGCGCACGGCGTCGCCGAGCGGGATCGCGGAGACCGCCAGCGCGGGCCACAGGCTCGGTGCGGCGGCGCCCTGCGGCGGCCACAATGCGATCGCGACCACGCCGAAACCGAGCAACTGCGCGCCCGCATCGCCGAGGAAGAGCAAGGGGCCGCCCGGGCGCAGGCCGTTGAGCCACAAGAACGCCGCCAGCAGTCCGCACGGCAGCCCAAGAGCGTTCGCAGCAGGCTCCGAAGCCGTGGCGATCCCAAGCAGCGCGCCGAGCGCCGCGGCGGCCGCCAGGCCGTCGGCATGGTCCAGCCAATTGAAGTGGATCGTGGCCAGAAACAACAGGCCGAGCGCCGCGGCGGCCGCCGCGCTTCCCGTCGCGGCGAACAAGCCGGGATCCGCGATCGGCAGCACCGCGGTGGCAGCGGCGAAGCCGGTCAGGCGCAGCGGCCAGGGAATTTCGCGCCCGCGGGCCTTGAGCAGGTCTTCGCCGAGGCCGAGCAGGAACACGGCTTGCGCCGCGAGAGCCAAGGCCAGGGAGCGCTCGAGCAGCGCCGGAAACAGCAGCAGGGCATAGAGGAAGCCGCCCAGCCCGACCGGCGCGCGGTGCCCCTTGCGGCCGCCGGGCCGGTCGACGAAACCGACCCGCGCGCAGGCGGTCGCAAGCGGCCTGGCGACCGCCAGGCCGGCCGCGAGCGCCGCGCCGAAGGGGATCAGGAAGCCGGGCAATAGAGCCCCCGGCGCGCGATTTCCGCCCGCACCGCTTCCGGCAGCAGGCCGTCGACGGGCTCTCCGGCGCAGAGCCGGCGCCGCACCTCGGTCGAAGACACCGCGACTTCGTCCATCGGCAGGAATTGCGCGCGCAGAAGCACGCGCACGGCGGCGGGCAGGCGGGCAGCGAACGCATCGAGGTCGTGCGGACCGCTTCCAGGCCGCGGCACCAAGGCCAAGGACGCACGTTCCAGGAGTTCGGGCACCGCGCGCCAGGTGTGCAGATGGAGGAGCGAATCGGCACCCAGGATCAAGTGCAGTTCCGCGGCCGGATGACGCTGGCCGAGTGCGCGCAAGGTGTCGACCGTGTAGGAGGGTCCCGGCCGCTCGCACTCCAGGGTCTCGACCACCTCGCCGGGCCGGCCGGCCACGGCGATCCCGAGCAGCACCAAGCGGTCGGCGGCGGTCGCCGAGGGCTCGTCCGTCTTGTGCGGCGCGTGCCGCGCCGGCACCCAGAGCAGCAAGTCGGGTGCAAGCGCCGCGCGCGCCGCATCGGCGACCGCGAGGTGCCCGCAGTGCACCGGGTCGAAAGAACCGCCGAACACCGCGAGTTTCATGCGCCGCGGGCGGCCTGGGCGCCCGCCGCCGCGCCCAGGCGGACGCCCAGCGCGGCGGCAAGACCCTCACGCGCAAGCGCTTCCTCGCCGCGCGCGGCCATGTCGCGCACCACCACCTGGCCGGCGGCGCGCTCGTCGGAGCCGAGCACCAGCACGAAGGCCGCACCGCTGCGGTCGGCCTCCTTGAACTGCGCCTTGGTCGACTTGGAGCGGAAGTCCAGCGCCACGGCGATGCCGGCGCTGCGCAGTTCCGCGGCCAGACGCAGGGCTTCGAGCCGGTCGGCGTCGTCGACTGCGACCACGAAGACCTGCGGCGTGAGCGTCGCGCGCAAGTCGGCGAGCGCCGCGGGGTCGGGCAAGCCGAGCTCCGCCAACGCGATTTCCGTGGCGGAGAAGCCGATGGCGAAACCGACCGCCGGAGTCGCCGGCCCCCCGACTTCCGCGACCAGGCCGTCGTAGCGGCCGCCGCCGCACAACGCCGACCGCGCGCCGAGCGGCGGGTAGTGGACCTCGAAGACGGTGCGGCCGTAATAGTCGAGGCCGCGCACGATGCTCTCGTCTTCGCACACGCTCCGGCCGAGCGCCGCCACGGCGGCCATGAAGCTCGCGTGGTGCTGCGCCGATCCGGCGCCCAGCACCGAACGGATGCCCGGCGCTCCGGCGTTGCTCTTGATGCAGCCGGGCTGTTTGCAGTCGAGCAAGCGGAAGACGTTGCGCTCGTAGCGCGCGCGGCAGTCCTCGCAGCGGCCGTCGAGCTTGTCGGCAAAGAATTCCTTGAGGACCGCCCGCCACGCGTCGCGGTCTTCCGGATCGCCCATGGTGTTGACGCGGACCTCCAATTCCGCGCCGAAACCGAGCGCCTCGAAGAAGCGACACGCGACTTCGACCACTTCGGCGTCGAGCAATGGGCTCGGCGATCCGAAGGCCTCGATGCCGAACTGGGTGAACTGCCGCTCGCGGCCTTTCTGCGGCCGCTCGTAGCGGAACATCGGGCCGACGTAGAACCATTTCTGAAAGGGCGCGCGGGCCGGATGGCCGCCTTCGACGTACGCCCGCACGGCGCCCACCGTGCCTTCCGGCCGGAAGGAGTAGGCGGGGCTCCCCTCGGCCCGCGGCGGCACGGTGAACATCTCCTTCTCGACCACGTCGCTGGCATCTCCGAGCGAGCGGGTGAACAGCCGCGTCTCCTCGAAAAGGGGCGGCCGGACCTCCTGGTAGCCGGCGGCCTGCGCCACCGCGCGGGCCGTGCGCTCCAAGTGCCGCACCAGCACGAGGTCCTCCGGCAGCAGATCGCGGGTCCCCCGCGGGGCTCGAAACGCGGTGTTGGCCATGTCGAGGCGGCAGGATAGCCCGCCGACCGCCGGCGACCCAGGCCGTGGGG
>DASWJW010000051.1:0-4517 GCA_036396955.1 Planctomycetota bacterium | reverse complement strand
CCCCACGGCGCTTTCGTCCCCAAGGACTTTCGCGCGCACCGCGCCCAGCAGGAACTCGCCGAACTCGGCTTCGTGGTGGTGCAGATCGACGGCATGGGTACCAATTGGCGGTCCAAGGCCTTCCAGGACGTGGCCTGGAAGAACATCGGCGATTCCGGTTTCCCCGACCGGCGCTTGTGGATCGAAGCCCTCGCCGCCACCGACGCGTCGATCGACCTGACGCACGTCGGCATCTACGGCGGCTCGGCCGGCGGCCAGAGCGCGTTGCGCGCGCTCCTGGCGCACGGAGACTTCTACCACGCGGCGGTGTCGGACTGCGGCTGCCACGACAACCGCATGGACAAGATCTGGTGGAACGAATTGTGGATGGGCTGGCCGGTCGGCCCCCACTACGCCGAGCAGTCCAACGTCACCCAGGCGCAGCGCCTGCAAGGCGACTTGCTGCTCATCGTCGGCGAAATGGACCGCAACGTGGATCCTGCGTCGACCATGCAAGTGGTCAAGGCACTGATCGACGCGGACAAGGACTTCGAATTGCTCGTGATGCCGGGAATGGGCCACGGCGCCGGCGGCGGCCCGTACGGCA
Organism: Planctomycetota bacterium; assembly: GCA_036396955.1. GTDB lineage: Bacteria > Planctomycetota > UBA1135 > UBA1135 > UBA1135 > DASWJW01. Next base: position 3,931 of record DASWJW010000051.1, on the reverse strand, counting down.
CACGGCGCACGCGGGATTTCTTCGTGCGCAAGTTGCTCGGACGAGCGCCACGCTGGGACTAGCGGCCCCGAACCGGCGATTCCGGGTATTGACGAAATTCGCTTCCGGACCTATGGTTGACCCCGGTTTTCCATTTTTCCTTCGAGGCAGTAGACACCAGGGCACGTGTTCCGTGCCGGCACAGGGCAGAAAAGGGCATGACTTCCAACAAAAGTGGCGCATGGTCCAAGACCAACAGCCAGAAGACTCTCCAAGAGTTGCGCAAGAACTACCCGCGGTACACCGACAATGAGCTTTACGCCATCTGGTGCCGCGACCACGGACTCTTGCCGCTCGACGCCAATGAGAAACTCGATCTCGACTTGTGGCGGATCCATGCGGGCCAGGACGGCCAGCACGTCGTCGACGGTGGCTTTCGGATCTCGCGCGCCATCTACGGCCGCGCGCTCAAGTCCAAGGCCGGAACCGGCAAGCCCAAGCAGGCGCCGCGCGGCAGCAAGAAGGAGGCGCCGGTCGGCCGGAATTCGGGCTTCTTGAGCGAGAACGGCGAACTGAGCCCGCGCGCGCTCGAAATCGCGCGCACCTACGACCGCGCCAACGCATTGATGTCCGAAGCGCTCAACAAGCGCGCCGCCGCGCTCGAATTGGTCTCCAAGCTCAAGGGCATGGACCGCTGCGTGCTGATCGACCTCGCTTCCCGCGGGAGCGAAGTCCGCGACCTGCTGGTGCAGGGCGGCGCGCTGGAGCCGGCGGAAGTCGCCGTCGAAGCCGGCGCCTGAGACGGTTCCGGCGCGGGGCGATAGCCTGGGGCGGTCCCAACCCAAGGCTCCTCCCGTGACCGACAGCTTCAAGCGCATCCCTTCCCGCCGCCAGTTCCTCGAACGCGCCGGCCGCACCGCCGGAATGTCGGCGCTCGCCGGCGTGGCGATTCCCGCCGTGCACTCCGGCGCCGACGAGACCATCCGCATCGCGCTGGTCGGCTGCGGCGGCCGCGGCGGCGGCGCGGCGTCCAACGCGCTGTCGGTCGACGACGGCGCCATCGAACTGGTCGCACTCGCCGATGTCTTCGCCGAGAAGGTCGAAAACACCCACAAGTACCTGGTCAACGACTTCGGCAAACGCGTCGTCGCGCCGGCCGACCGGCGCTTTGTGGGCTTCGACGCCTACAAGCACGCGATGGACGTCTTGCGCCCCGGCGACGTGGTGATTCTGACCACCCCGCCCGCGTTCCGCTGGGTGCACTTCCGCTACGCCATCGAAAAGGGCCTGAACGTCTTCATGGAGAAGCCTGTCTGCGTCGACGGCCCCAGCGCCCGGCGCATGTTGAAGCTCGCGGCGGAGTCGAAACGCCGCGGCCTGAAGGTCGGCGTCGGCTTGATGTGCCGCCACTGCGAAGCGCGCGGCGAGATGTGGCAGCGGATCCAGGACGGCGCGATCGGCGACATCCACACTCTGCGCGCCTACCGCATGGCCGGTACCACCGGCTTTGCCGACTGCCTGCCCAACCCGGGTCCGTTGAGCGATCTGATGTACCAGATCCAGCGCTTCCACGGTTTCCTCTGGGCCAGCGGCGGCGCGTACAGCGACTTCCTGATCCACAACATCGACGAATGCTGCTGGATGAAGAACGCCTGGCCGGTGCAAGCGCAAGGCGCGGGCGGCCGCCACTACCGTGGTGAGATGGTCGACCAGAACTTCGACACCTATTCGGTCGAGTACACCTTCGCCGACGGCACCAAGCTGTTCCTCGGCGGGCGCACCATGCCCGGCTGCCACCAGGAGTTCGCGAGCTACGCGCAAGGCACCCAGGGTTCGGCGATCATCTCGACCGCGGGGCACGCGCCTTCGCACTGCCGCACCTTCACGAGCCAGGCTTTCGACGAGTCCAAGGTGTCCTGGCGCTTCGAGCGCCGCGAGCGCAACCCCTACCAGCTCGAGTGGGACCACCTGATCGCGGCGATCCGCCAGGACCTCCGCCACCACGAGGTCGAGCGCGGCGTCGAGGCCAGCCTGGTCACCGCCATGGGCCGCATGGCCGCCCACACCGGCCGCATCATCACCCGCGACGAGATGCTCGCCTGCGAGCACGAATTCGCTCCCGGAGTGGCCGATCTCACCGTCGATTCGGCCTCGCCGCTGCTCGCCGACGCCAGCGGCCGCTACCCGGTGCCGAGCCCCGGCCTGGTGACCGACCGCGAGTACTGAGCGACACACGCGGCGTTCGGGGGCAGGGGGCAGCCAGGCCTCGGGGAATCCGATATCCTGGCCGCAGCCCCTTCTAGGCCGTTTTCATGCCCCTGATCCGCCCCCTCTTTCTCGCGGCCGCGCTGTGCGCGGCGACCACCCCCGCCCTCGCCCAGGATCCCGGCGCCGCCGATCGCGCGCAGCAGTTGCGCGAGCGGATCGAGGACATCCAGCGCCAGCTCGACGAACTGCTCGCGCAGCTCGGACCCGAATCGACCGGGGCGACCGCCAGCCGGATCACGCCGGGCGACCTGCGCATGGAGTGGTTCCGCGAGCACGAGCGGATGGTCGAGGCGACGCCCTATGGAGACATGAACTGGCAGTTCCTCGGCCCCGAGAACATCAGCGGCCGGGTCACCGATCTCGCCGCCGGCACGCCGCGTGGCAAGACCTACACGCTCTTTGCCGCAACGGCTTCGGGCGGGCTGTGGAAGACCGTGAACGAGGGCACCACCTGGCGGCCGGTCTTCGAAAACGGCCCCTCCAACTCGATCGGCGCCGTGGCGCTCGCGCCCTCGGACCAGGAGACCGTCTGGATCGGGCTCGGCGAATCGAACATCTTCCGCAGCTCGATGTCGGGCGCTGGCGTCTACAAGTCGACCGACGGCGGCGACAATTGGGAGCACATGGGCCTGGTGGACGTCGGCACGGTGGCGCGCATCGTGATCCACCCCACCGACCCCGACGTGGTGTACGTCGCCGCCGGCGGCAAGGAATGGGCCGACAACCCGGAGCGCGGCGTCTATCGCACCCGGAACGGCGGCGCCACCTGGGAGCCGGTGCTGCATGTCGACGAGCGGACCGGCGCCACCGACTTGCGCATGGACCCCACCAAGCCGGAAATCCTGTACGCGGCGACCTGGCAGCGGCGGCGCAAGCTCTGGAACGACCCGCGCAGCGAGCCGGGCTTCACAGGCAGCGGCATCCACCGTTCCATGGACGGCGGCGACACCTGGACGGCGATCGTCGACGGCCTGCCCGACGCCGAACACCGCGGCCGGATCGGGATCGACGTCGCGCGCTCCAACCCGAACGTCGTCTACGCCTTCGTCGACAACTACCAGTCGCAGGACGGCGAGCCGGCGATCGTCGATTCCTACGGCCGCGTGCAGCAAGGCGCGATCGAGGGCGCGCAGATCTACCGCAGCGACGACCGCGGCGCGCACTGGCGCAAGACCAGCGAGAGCGACAACACCATGCGCCGGCTCGGCTCCACCTACGGCTGGGTGTTCGGCCAGATCCGCGTCGACCCCGCCGACGAGGACACGATCTACGTGATGGGGCTCGGCCTCAACGTGTCGAACGACGCCGGCGCGAGCTTCCGCCCGCTGCGAGGCATGCACTCCGACCACCACGCGCTGTGGATCGACCCGCAGAACTCCGACTACTTGATCAACGGCAACGACGGCGGCCTGGTGATCAGCTACGACGGCGGCCGGCGCTGGCGCAACTTCACCGACATCCTGCCCGCGGTGCAGTTCTACAACGTGGCCTACGACATGGCCGAACCGTTCCACGTCTACGGCTCGATCCAGGACCACGGATCGCGGCGCGGCGTGGTCGACTTGAGCCGCGGCCGCGACCGCATTCCGGCGACCGACTGGGAGAACGCGCCCGGTGGCGAGGCGAGCTACCAGGCGATCGACCCGACCGACCCCGACACGGTGTACTCGGCGGGCTTCTACGG
>DASWJW010000050.1:0-4822 GCA_036396955.1 Planctomycetota bacterium | reverse complement strand
TGCCAATCCGGATCGCCGCGAAGGCAAGATCAGCAACAAGGAGCGCGTGCTCGAGCAGATCCTGGGTCATTCGCGCACGCACACGCATGTGGGCATCGACTTCGTGCCCAGCCTGCACGACTGGAAGACCGCTTGGGACTTCATCCACTTCGAGGGCTTTCTCGGCGCGCGGATGAGTCTGCAATTCACCTGGCAGGGCGCCGACAGCGCGCTTGCGGCGCCGTTGGTGATCGACCTGGCGCGCATTGCGCTGCTCGCGCAGGAGCGCGGCCAGGGCGGCCCGCTCGGCGCGGCGGCGCCATTCTTCAAGAACCCGGTGGCGACGATTGAGCAGGACTTCCACCGCCAGATGAACCGCTTTCGTTCCTGGGCGCTGACCGGAGAGTAGCCGCCAGGGCGCAGGGAATGCCTCCTGGGCCACCAAGGCCGCAAGAGCCGCGGCGCCAACGCCGACCTCCGAGTCCGTGCGCACCGACGAGCTGGATTTCCCCCTTCCGGAGCGGCTGGTCGCCGCCCGCCCCGCAGAGCAGCGCTCGCAGTCGCGCCTGCTGGTGGTGGACTGCGCCGGCGAAACGTGGCGCCACGAGCGTTTTCCGGAGCTGGGCGCGATCTTGGCGCCCGGCGACTTGCTGGTGTGCAACGACACGCGCGTGGTGCCGGCGCGGTTGCTGGCCCGCAAGAGCACCGGGGGCGCCGTGGAGGGTCTTTGGCTGGCCGATCGCGGCGATGGCATGGCGGAATGCCTGCTGTCGGGAAGTCGCCTGCGGCCCGGGGTCGAGCTCCAGCTGGCCAACGGTGAGTACCGGCTGCGCCTGACCGACCGGGTGGCCCCGGGTCGCTGGCTCCTTGAGGACATCGAGCGGATCGGTTGGTTACGCCTTCTCGCCGTTGCCGGCGCAATTCCTCTGCCCCCGTACGTGCGCACCCGCAGGCAGGTGCTCGGCATCCCCGAAGAAGAAGCCGCCGACGCCGAGCGCTACCAGACCGTGTGGGCCTCGGTCCCCGGGGCCGTCGCAGCGCCGACCGCCAGCCTGCATTTCGACGCGGATGCGCTCGCCGCTCTCGAGGCCCGCGGTGTGCGGCGCGTGGAGCTGACGCTCCACGTGGGCGCCGGAACGTTTCTGCCGGTCGCGAGCGACGACCTGGACGCCCACGAAATGCACGCCGAGTCGTACGCCGTGCCGGCCACCACGGTCGCTGCGCTCCATGCCACGCGGCGGGCGGGCGGGCGCGTGATCGCCGTGGGGACCACCGTCTGCCGGGTGCTCGAACACCTGGCTCGGACAGGATGCGCGCCGGAAGACCCTCTGCCTTCTGCCGATCTCGCCGGCGTCACGCAGCTGTTCCTGCGGCCTGGCGCGCCGTTCGCGTGGACCGACGCGTTGCTTACCAACTTCCACACGCCGCGCTCCACCTTGCTGGCGCTCGTCGCCGCTTTCGCCGAGGCCGGCGGCTCCCACGGCCTGGCCTTCGTCAAGCGCGTGTACGCGGCGGCCGTCGCCGAGGAGTATCGTTTCTACTCCTACGGCGACGCTTCGTTGTGGCTGCGCGGCCCCGCCGCGAAGCCCTAGCCCGGGCCCTTGGCGGTTTCGGCGAGCGACTTCTCGATCTTCGCGAGGTGCTTGTCCATCGAGCCGAGCAGGCGGATCATCTCCGCGCGCTGTTGCGCGGGGTTGACCGGGCCCTTGGGGTCCTGGATTTCCAGCACCGCGTCGTCGCTGGCGGACAAGCCGTGCAGGGCGCTCGCGCCCGCGATGCCGCCGAGGAAACTGGCGAGGAGGGCCGCCAGCACGATGCCCTTGTTGTTCTTGCGAGTGTTCATGTGTTGAGTGCCGGCTGCGCCGGCTGCCCGCCGGCGGCAGGGCCGCCGAGCAGGCGCATGGCGTTGGCGACGACGATCAGGGACACGCCCATGTCGGCGGCCACCGCGAGCCAGAGAGTGCTCCACCCGGCAAGGGCGAGCACCAGGAAAACAGCTTTCACGGTCAATGAGGCGAAGACGTTTTGACGGATCGTCCGCAGAGTGCGGTGTGAGTGCCGCCAGAACCAAGGCAGACGATCGAGTTCCGCAGCCAGGACGACGACGTCGGCGGCCTGGGCGGTGAGATCGCTGCCCGCGCCGCCCATGGCCACGCCCAAGTCGGACCTTGCCATTGCCGGTGCATCGTTCAGGCCGTCTCCCACCATGGCGGTGGGGCCGCGTTCCTTGCGCAACGCGGCGACCTCCTGCTCTTTATCGGCCGGAAGCAGCCCGGCGCGCACCTCATCGAGGCCAAGTTCCCGGCCGATGCGCTGTGCCGTGGCCGAGCCGTCGCCGGTAAGCATCACAAGATGTAGGCCTCCGGAAGCGCGCAGGGCCGCAAGAGCCTCGCCAGCGCCCGGGCGGAGGCAGTCGCGGAGCGCGAACAGCGCCAGGACACGGTGGCCGCGGCCCAGCGCCACCACGGTGTCGCCGCCGGCCTCCAGCCCGGCGAGCGCCCGCCGTCCCGTCGCGTCGCCGGCCGCGCGCTCGGCCATCAGGCGCCCCGAGCCGATCCAGTGGAGCTGGCCGTCGATCTCGGCCTCGGCCCCGAGTCCGGGAACGGCTTGCAGGCCGCGGACCGGAGCTGGGCTGGAGCCGCGCGTCGCGGCCGCGGCGACCAGTGCGCGGGCGAGCGGGTGCTCGGACCCCGCTTCGAGCGCGGCCGCCAGGGCCAGCGCGCCGTCTTCGTCGACTTCGGCCACGGGCACGACGGCGCGCAACTCCGGCTTGCCTTCGGTGAGCGTGCCGGTCTTGTCGAAGGCGATGCAACGGATCGCGGCCGGGCGCTCGACGAAACTGCCGCCCTTGACCAGGATTCCCAGCCGCGCCGCGCGAGCTAGTGCGCAGACCACGCTGACCGGAGTGCTGATCACCAATGCGCATGGGCACGCAATGACCAGCAGCACCAGCGCGTTGTACAGGGAATCGCTGCCACTGCGTCCGAGCAGCAACGGCTGCACGGCCAAGAAGAGCAGCGCGGCGGCCAGCACCAACGGCGTGTAGACCGCCGCAAAGCGCTCGACCCAGCGCTCGCTGCGACTGCGGTCACGGCGCGCTTCGCCGACCAGGCGCAGGATTCCGGCCTGCGTGGAGCGCTCGGCGCTCGCGGTCGCGAGCACTTCCAGTGTGCCGACGCCGTTGAGAGTTCCGGAAAAGACCGCGTCTCCTGTCGTCTTCTCGACCGGGACAGGCTCGCCGGTGACGCCCGCCTGGTCGACGAAGCTGCTGCCCGCAAGCACCTCGCCGTCGACCGGCAGGCGTTCGCCCGGACGCACCAGCAAGCGGTCGCCGGCCCGCACCGAGTCGAGTTCGACGCGGTGTTCGTGGTGCGTGTCGGGATGCTCATGGTCTCCGCAAGCCGGCGTGCCGCAGCGCGCGAACGTCTGGCCGGGCTCGTGCAGGACCGAGACTTCCCGCGGCGCGACGTCGAGCAGCCGCGCGACGGCCTTGCGCGCGCGGCCCACGCTCCACGACTCGAGCAAGAGCGAGAGGTTGAACAGGAACACCACCGCGGCGGCTTCGAACCACTCGCCGATGCCGATCGCGCCGGCTGCGGCGACCAGCATCAGCAGGTTCATGTCGGGCCGCAGGCGGCGGACCGAGGACCAGGCCTTGGGCAGGATCCAGCGCGCACCGAAGAGCGCCGCAGAAAGGTAGAGAGCGCGTGCGGCGACCGGCGGCTCGCCGCCCAGAGCCGCGGCGAAGCCCTGCGCGCCCGCGTGCACGCCGAACGCCGCCGCGAGCGCGGCGCCCGAAGCCAGGCACAGCAGGGCGCGCGAATCGAAACGCGGTCCGCTGCCCGTTTCGGCCGCCAGGCCCCAGTCTTCGGCGCGCAGTCCCGTGCGGCGCACCGCTCTGCGCAGCGCCGGCGGGTCGACGCGGCCGGGCACGAAGTCGACGACCAACTTCTCTTCGAGCAGGTCGAAGCGCAGTTCGAGCACGCCGTCGAGCGGTTCGAGCTCGCGGCGGAGCGCGCCGACTTCTTCGGCGCAATCCATGCCGAAGACCCGGAAGCTGGCCTGTTCGCGTCTGCTGGCAGGCGGTGTGCCGTCCGCGCGCGGTAGGGAGGGGGAGCTCTTCTGCCTCAAGGATGTGCCCGAGCGGAAAGGATATCCCTGGGGCGCGCGCTCAGAGGTCGGCGCCGAGCCGCTCCAGGTCGTCCAGCAGCCGGTCGAGGTCGCTTGCGCGCACTTCCGGGTTGTTGGCGACCCAGCGGAAGGCCACGGCGCCGTCGACGGGCGCGTAGTTGACCATGTGCCGGCCTTCGCGGATCAGCCGCTCGCGCAGCGCGAGAGTGGCGACTTCGAGCTGCGCGCTGCGGTTCTCGCTTGCCGGTGCGCGGCGCAGCGAGTGCGGCAGCATGCGGAAGCAGATGTTGCAGCCCTGCGGCTCGCGGACGAGCTCGAATGCCGCCCGGGCGCGCACCCGGTCGCGCATGGCGGTTGCGAGCGCGAACAGCCGGTCGACGCGCTGGCCGAAGCCGGCGTCGCCGTGCGCCTGCCACGCCATCCAGAGCTTGAGTGCATCGGCGCGGCGTCCGCACTGCAGCGAGAGGTCGCCGCGGTCGCAGGTCTGTTCGGGGTCGCCGTGGAACAAGTAGTCGGCCTGCATGCCGTGCGCCGCGCGCAGCCGGCCGCGCTCGCGCATCAGCAGCACCGAGCACGAAATCGGCACGCCGAGCAGCTTGTGCGGATTGAGCGACAAGGAATCGGCCTGGCCGCTGCCGTGCATCAGCGCGCGCCGTTCCTCGGAGAACAGCACGCCGCCGCCGTACGAAGCGTCGACGTGCAGCCACGCGCC
>DASWJW010000049.1:0-24791 GCA_036396955.1 Planctomycetota bacterium | reverse complement strand
GGTCCGCCGAAGCCTGGCCCCATCCGTTGCTCAAACCGGTGAACGCTCCGGTCAGGCTGGCCCAGGTGCAGCCACCGTCGACGGAGATCTGCACCAGCCCGTAGTCGTAGCTCACCTGGGTGTTCGTCCAGCTGCTGAAGTACAGGCGGGGAGAGCCGGTGGCCGGCACGGTCACGCGCGGACCGACGAAGCGGGAGTTCGCGTAATCGGAGTAGTCGCCGTCGAGACGGGTTCCAAGGAGCTTGGTTCCCGAGGGGACCGAAGCCGGCCCGCTGCTCGGCTCTCCGACTTGCCAGAGGCCGTTGCCGGCGGTCCACCAGAAACCGATGCCGTCTTCCCAGGTCTCGGGGTCGTTGAGAGCCGGCGTACCGCGGAAGACGTGGACGTCGTCCAAATAGACTCCCGTGAAGTTCCCGCCGCTGTTGCTGTAGAAGTAGAACGCGATCTCGATCGTCTCTCCTGCATAGGCCGACAGGTCGACGCCCGATTGGGTCCAGCCGCCGCTGTAGCCCTCGAAGATCGGATTGCAGGACGGCGCCTCCCAGGCCTCGCCGACCTTGCGCACGTAGACGCGGCCCGAGTCGTAGTCGGGTTGCGTGACGAACCAGATCCGGTAGGTCATGCGGATCTGCTCCGCGGCGCCGAGCGCGGGCAGGCCGATCGGCGGACTGACCAGGTACGACGACGCGTTGTCGGGGTAGTTGCCGTCGAGGACGGTTCCGCCGACGTGGGTTCCGGAGTAGGCGGAAGCCGGTCCGACCGTGGGCGCGCCGACCTGCCAGACGCCGTTGCTCGCCCACCAGTTGCCCCAGCCGGCTTCGAAGTCCTCGAAGAACACGGTGGTCACGGGGAAAGCGTCGATGACCTCGATCTGCACGAGGTTGGAGATGGCGAGTCCGGTCCCCAAAGGCGAGGCCGGGTCCGTGGCGACCGACTGGAAGTAGATCCGCGTTCCGACCGGGAGATTCGGCAGGGTCAGGTCGAGATGGAATTCGCCCAGCGCGGACAAGCGGTAGAGCGGATTCGTGAAGCCGTTGATCAGCACGCGGGGGTTCGAACCGAGGCAGATCGTTCCGCCGAACAGGTTCGCGGACCCGGTGGTGGTGTCCGCCGCCACGGCGAAGCGGGCACCGGCTTCGCCGGTCACGGCGACGCGAAGCGTGGAACCGGCCTGGGGCAGGCCGCTGACTCCGAGCGCGACGTTGCCCTGCGACTGGTCGCACTGCGCGGTGGAGGGGCTGCCGAGTGCGGCCGTTGCCGCGAGGGTCAGGAAGGCCAGGGTGAAATGAGTGGACATGTTGGTCTCCAGAAGAAGGCGCTGGCGCCAGTGGCGCGGTTTGCGTTGCGAAAGAGGCGGGAATCGCCTCTCGGGCAGATGCCCGGTTCGCTCTCCTGGAGGCCGTAGCTAGTCGTTCATTTCACCGACTTCGGAAATCGACAGGCTTTCGAGTTCGAAGCCGCGTTCGCCAAGCCAGTTCTCCACCAAGGCCTGCCGGTCCGCCACCGCACCGCCGCTCGGGTCGGTCGGCAGGGGCAGGCTCGCGAGCAGCGCGTCGAGTTCGGGGAGCAGTCCAATCTCCAGCCGCCCGGGGCGGACGCCGATGAGGACGCGAATCGCCCCGGTGCCGGGCCGCACGACGAAACCGGCGTCGTAACGGATCGCTTCGGGGTCGTCGTCCCTGGGCAGGAACGCCGGTCTGGGCAAGACGCGCACGCTGCCGGGCTCGGTCCAGCTCGCCGCCGGCCCGTCCTCGTTCGGCGGTGGGAAGAGCCGTTCCGCGGCGTCGCGAGGGTCCCGGCTCGCTTGCGCCAGGGCGACCACCACGACGGAGCTGGGCCGGTCCACCTGGACCGGCAAGCGGAAGAAACTCGCTTGCAAGCCGTCTCCGCCCGCAACGGCTCGCTTGCGAAGTCCAGCCTCCGCTTCGGCGGCCAGTTCCAGCTTCTCGGGCCGGCTCATGTCGAGCGGCGGGGGAGTTTCGCCGCTGCCCCGCTCTCCGGAATGGAACACGCCCGCGGGAAGCCCCAGCCGCCGGGCGTAGACCTCTTGCGTGACATCGCTCGGCAGCGCCGCGACTTCGAACATCGGTGCGGCCGGCCGGTCCAGCAGGCTCCAGACGCCGAGCGTGGCGGCCAGGAGCAAGGCGGCTGCGATCGCCAACGGGACGGTCCGGCGATACCAACGCGGCTGGGCGCGCCGCGTGGCCCACCCGGTCCAGACCCGCTGCTGCAGATCGTCCATCCGGGCGAAGTCTTCGAACGCCGCGGCCAACTCCGGCCGCTCGGCCATCCGCAGCTCGAACTGGAATTTCTCGTCCGGGCCGAGGTCGCCGTCCAGATAGGCGACGATCCTGGCGAGGTCTTCGTCCGGGAGTGCGGAGTGCGGATTCACGGCTGGAAGCCCTTTCCTTCGAGGCAACTGCGGAGTTTCCGAGTGGCGCGGTGGATCCGCACGCGGACCCAGTTGGCGTCGCGGCCGACGCGCTCGGCGATCACCCGGGGGGCTTGATCGTCGAGGAAACGGCTGCGGAGGAGGTCGGCGTCCATGCTTTCGAGACCGGTCAGGCAGTCGGCGTAGGCCCGGCTCAACTCTCCCGCGTGCGCCAGGCGCCACGGCGAAGGACCGGATGCGACGGCCGCCGCGTCCAGCGCGTCGGAGGTCGTTTGCCGGGCCCTCTGCTTGAGCCGGACATGCTCCTTGAGGGCGCCGCGCACCCGCCATTTCAGGAAACCGTGGAATTTCGCGACGAAGACGTCCGCTTGCTCGCTCTTGCGGACCAGGTCCAAGAGGACTCGCTGGACGACATCTTCCAGGTCGGGCACGTCGACCTGGCCGCGCAAGAAGTCCCTGGCGCGGACTTCGGCGAGCTCGCAGAGCTCCTTGAGCGCCGTCTTGTCCCCGTCCCTGGCCGCGTGCCACAGGCGCAGCGCGTCGGCTTCGGAGAGTTGCGGCGCGGATTCCATTGCGACGGCGCCGGAATATGGCCGCGGCACGTCGATCCGGCCGATCTTAGCGCGGCCCCGCGGGCGCGGTGCGCGCTACGGCGGCCGGGAAAGAACTGGAGGAATCGATGAAACGGCGGCGGCGCCGCTTCCTCGGAGTGGGTGTCCGCCGATCGGGGCGGATCCGCAAAGCGCGAACTCGCCACCGAAGAGAGAGCACACCAATGAACCACGACGCCAACACCTCGCTCGAGATCCAGACCAGCTTCCTGCCGCTGCCGCCGTGGTCGCAGGCGCTCGTCCGCCCCGTGATCGAGATCGACGGCACCTGCCACAAGCAGTATTGGGGCACGCACACCTTTCCGGTGGCACCCGGTCCGCACACCGTCCGGGCATGGCACCGCTGGTTCGTCTTCCGCCGCTGCCACCTGAGCCGCATCAAGCTCGAGGTCGCGGAAAACACGACCGTGCGCTTGCGCTGGGCCACGCCGGTCGCCGTGATGGCGCCGGGGAAGTGGTCGCGACGGGACGGACCGCCCCGGTCTACTGCAAAGGCACGACGTCGCTGAGTTCGCAACTGGCGAGATCGAGGGCTTGCAGGAAGACGTTGCCGCAGGCGCCGGCCGGAACGTTCTTGCTGAAGGTGACCGCTCCGTTGCCATCGGCATTCAGCATCGCGCCGAGAGCAACCGTGCGGTCGAGCCCGAGCACGGTGCCGGCGCACGGGAAGCCGTTGGGTATGGCGAAGCTGCCGGTGCCAAAGGCGTAGACGAGCGCCACGCGGGCGTTGGGGCTCGCGTTGGCGACGTCGAACTGCAAGTCGGGGCAGTTGCCGCGGACGGCGAGACTCAAGCCCGGCTCGGGAACCACGCTGCCGCCGACGAAGTGACCGCGGTCGTCGCCGGCTTCCATGTAGAACTTGCTGCGGACGGTGTCGACGGCGGCCGGCTGGACCGGGTCGAAGTCGGTGAGCAGGAACATGGACACGTCGACGCCCAGGTTGTGGAAGTTCCCCACCAGCGAGAACTCGATCGAATCGAGATCGAAGGTGATGGTCAGGTCCTGGAAGGCCGTGCCGTACCACGGCAGGTACAGCTGTACGATCTGGCCGCTGCCGTTCTCGAAGTCGCCGGCGTCGTAGGTCCACTCGAAGCTGCCGGTCAGCTGCTGCGCGGGAGTTCCTGGCCGCGAGACATCGGGGAGCATCCACACGTCTTCGAAGGTGAAGGTCTTGGTGATCGTCTGCGCCTCCGCGACGGGAGCGAAACCGGCGATCAAGGAAACGGCGGCGGCAGCGCGAAGCCAGGTGCGGGGAGTCGGGAGCATGGAATTCCTGGTGTCTTCGAGGGAGAGGGGCGTCGCCGACATCCTATCCACCAAGCTGGGCTGGCACGTGGCGCCTAGGATCGACCGTTGCGATGAGCGCCTCCCCGCCCCGAACCGGTCTGTTCCTGCTCGCGCTCGGTGCTTTGCCCGCATGCGCAGCGCCGACTCCCGGCCCGCGCGCCGGCGCCTGGCTCGGCGAACCGCCGCCGAGTGATGCGCCCCGGCACTATTCGCGCCGGGCCTCGTTGCCACCGGCATGAAGGAGCGCGACGCCAGTCTTTCGCCGCGCGGCGACGCCTTCGCCTACACCTTGCAGGGGGCGCAGGGCACAGCGATCGTGCTGGTCGAGCGCCGTGGCGAAGCCTGGGGCGCTCCGGAACTTGCGCCCTTCAGCGCCGAATTCGCCGACATCGAGCCCTGCTTCGATCCGCGCGGGGAGCGCCTGTGGTTCGCTTCGCAGCGGCCGTTGCTGGGAGAGGACGAGCCCGGCGACTGGAACTTGTGGACCGTCGACTACGCGCGCGGCGCCTCCGGGCTGTCGTGGAGTGAACCCAAGGAGGTGTTCCCGTTGAACGGCCCGGGAGACGAGTTCTATCCGTCGGTGTCGCGCGAGGGCGAGGTCGCGTTCACCGCCGAGCGCGAAGGCGGCCGGGGCGGCGAGGACGTCTGGCTCGCGCGTTTCGGCGGCGGCGGCTGGACCACGCTCAACTTCGGCCCCGGCGTGAACAGCGCCGGCCCCGAGTTCAACGCCTGTCTGCGTCCCGACGGCACCTTCGGTCCCGCGCGCGTCTGGTCCGCGCTCAATTCGCCGTTCCTCGACTACTGCCCGAGCTTCAGCCCCGACGGCGCCGTGCTCTGGTTCACCAGCAACCGCCGCGCGCCCCGGGAACACGAAGGCCGCTGGCCCACGCTCGACGCGCTCCTTCCTGCCCAGCTCGCGCCCGGCAACGGCGCAGGCGACTTGTACTGGGTGAGCACGCGCGCCCTCGACGATTAGCTGTCGATGCCGCCGAATCCGTCCCGGGCCCGCACCTTCGGCCTCACCGCGCTCGCCCTGATCGCGTTTGCGGCCAACTCGGTTCTGTGCCGGCTGGCGCTCGGCGAAGCGCGCATAGATCCGGCGAGTTTCACGAGCGTGCGCCTGCTATCGGGCGTCATCACCTTGCTGGTGGTCACGCGGGCGCTGCGCAAGCCATCCGCGCTGCCGGCCGGCGGAAATTGGGCTTCGGCCGCTTTCCTGGCGGCCTACGCGATCTCGTTCTCGTTCGCCTACGTGAGTCTCGGCGCCGGCACCGGTGCGCTGATCCTGTTCGGCATGGTGCAGGGGACCATGATCCTGTCCGGCGTGCGCAGCGGCGAGCGGCCGCGCGCCTTGGAATGGGCCGGCCTGATTCTCGCGAGCGGGGGACTGGTCTACCTGGTGCTGCCCGGTCTGCAAGCGCCGGCGCCGCTCGCCTCGGCGCTCATGGCGCTCGCTGGAGTCTCTTGGGGCTTCTATTCGCTGCGCGGTCGCGGCGTGGCGGATCCCGTGCGGGCGACCGCGGCCAATTTCGTGCGCGCCGCGCCGTTCGTCCTGGCGGTCAGCGTGATGTCCTTGCGCCGGCTGAACGTCACCGGCGCGGGCGTGCTGTTGGCCGTCGCTTCGGGCGCGCTGGCGTCGGGTCTCGGCTACCTGATCTGGTACGCGGCCCTGCGCGGCCTCTCCGCGACCCGGGCCGCCACGGTCCAGCTGGCCGTCCCCTTGCTGGCAGGCGTCGGGGGGATCGTGCTTCTCGGCGAAACGCTCACGCTCCGCCTCGGCGTCGCCGGAGTCGTCGTGCTCGGTGGCATCGGGCTGGCCTTGACCGTCCGCGGGTTGCCAAGGCACGACGAGCCGCCCCGGCAGGTAGCGGAGGGGTGAGCCGTGCTTATTTGAGTGGGATTCCGCGCCAAGTCCGGAATAATGAGGCCCATTGTACGGCATGGCACGCCGGTGGACTTGGAAGGAAGTGAGAACCAGCACTTGAAGGACGACCTCGATCGGAACCGGAAGCCCGAGCTGCGTCGCAGCTTGTTCCAGCTCGCCAATTCGGTGATCCCCTACCTGGCCTTGTGGGGAGCCATGATCTGGTCGCTGCAGGTGTCGTACTGGCTCACGCTGGCGCTC
Source organism: Planctomycetota bacterium (assembly GCA_036396955.1). Taxonomy (GTDB): domain Bacteria; phylum Planctomycetota; class UBA1135; order UBA1135; family UBA1135; genus DASWJW01. The sequence goes on along the minus strand of DASWJW010000049.1, from coordinate 18,376 downwards.
TCGGTCCTGGCCGCGGGATTCCTGGTGCGGATCTTCATCATCTTCCACGATTGCGGCCACGGCTCCTTCTTCAAGTCCAGCCGGGCGAACCGGATCGCCGAGTTCTTCACCGGCGTCATGGTGCTCACGCCGTTCCGGCAATGGAGCCGGCAGCACGCCCAGCACCACGCGACTTCGGGCGACCTCGACCGGCGCGGCTTCGGCGACGTCTGGACGATGACCACCAAGGAGTATCTGGCGGCGTCTCGCGGCGAGCGCTTCGGCTACCACATCAACCGCAATCCTTTCGTGCTGTTCGTGGTGGCGCCGATCTACGTGTTCTTCATCCGCCAGCGGCTGCCGGCGAAGGACGTCGGACCCCGCGAACACCGCGGCCTGTGGATGGCCAACGCCGCGATCGCGGCCGTGGCCGTGACCATGGGCCTGCTGATCGGGTTCAAGGAGTACTTCATGATCCAGATCCCGGTCATGTTCTTCGGCGGCGTGGCGGGCATCTGGCTGTTCTACGTCCAGCACCAGTACGAAAACGTGTACTGGGCCCGGCACGACAAGTGGGACTACACCACCGCCGCGTTGCAAGGCAGCTCGTTCTACATGCTGCCGAAGGTCTTGCAGTGGTTCAGCGGCAACATCGGTTTCCACCACGTGCACCACTTGAATTCGCGCATTCCCAACTACAAGCTCGAGGAATGCCATCTCAGCGACCCGGTGTTCCAGGACGTCACCACGCTCACGCTGCGCTCGAGCTTCAAGTCGATCGGCTTCCGTCTCTGGGACGAAGACGGCCAGCGGATGACCGGTTACGCACCGGCGCGGGCGCTGCGGCGCGCGGCCGCGGCCGTCTAGGCGGACCGGATTCCGGCCCCGCGTGGCCGGCGGCCACGGGCGTCGCCGGCAAGTTACCAGCGGATGACGCCGGCCCGTTTTTCCGGGCGCATTTCCGCCGGGCTGCAGCCCGGCCGCGGATACTCGGATCACACCGCCGGTGGTGCCGGCATTCTTGATCCAAGAGGTCGAACGTGCGAATTCCGCAATTCCGTTTCTATGTTCCTCTTCTGATCGCCGCCGCCGCGGTCCTCGGAACCGCTTGCGATGCGCTCGGCTTCCGCGACACGGACTACCGGCCGGTGATCGACCCCGCGAACTTCCAGGCGGGCGTCGACCATCCCTACTTGCCGCTGGTGCCGGGCACCACCTACCGCTACAGCGAAGAGTCGGACGGCGAGACCGCCGAAGTCGTGGTGACGGTCATGAGCGAAGGGAAGGTCGTGATGGGAGTGACCTGCGTGGTGGTGCGCGACACCGTGACGGAGGACGGCGTGATGACGGAAGAAACCTACGACTGGTACGCCCAGGACCGGCAAGGCAACGTCTGGTACATGGGCGAAGACACCAAGGAATTCGGCCCCGGCGGCCGGGTCGATCCGGAAGGATCGTGGGAAGGCGGCGTCGACGGCGCGCTGCCCGGGATCATGATGCCGGCGCATCCCGCACCCGGGGATCCGTACCGCCAGGAGTACTACTTGGGCCACGCCGAAGACATGGGCCAGGTGGTCGCGATCGGCGAGACGGTCAAGGTCCCGTACGGGACCTTCGAGGACTGCGTCAAGACCAAGGACTGGTCCATGCTCGAGTCGGGTCATGAGTTCAAGTGGTACGCCCGGGGCGTCGGCCAGATCCGCGCGGAAGCCGGGGCGGACGACTTCGAAGTGCTCGTATCCGTGGAGCGGCGGTGAGGAACCGGCCCCGAGCCGTCCTCGCCGGCGTGCTCGTGGGCTTCGCTCTGGTCCTCGGGGCCGGCGTCGAGTTCCAGAACACCGCCGAAGAGCGGGAATACGAACTCCCGGTGACCGTGGAATACAACTTCGCCGAGGAGTGGAAGGCGATCCTCGAATCGAGCTAGGTGTCGATCAATCCCAAGGAGAAAGGCGAGCCGTCCATGCGCGGGATGGGCGACTTGGAGACATTCCTCGAAGGCGAGTTTCTCGCCGAGCGCCGCTACCGCCCGGCGCTGACGGTGGAAGCCGGCATCAAGTGGCCGACCGCGGATGCGCCCGACATCGGCTCGGGCGAATTCGACTACTCCTTGGGATTGATCGCGAGCAAGGAGTTCGTCGGCTGGGACATGGACATCGGCGCGACCTACACCTGGGCCGGCCAGCCGGCCGACGAGGTTCTCGACAACGTGCTCGAATTGTCGGTGGCCGCCGAGTGGCACGTCAGCAAGGTCCTCGACGTGATCGGCGAAGGCGTCTACAGCATCGGCGGCGGCACGGCGATCCGGCGCGGCGGCGGCTAGGCACCGGGGAAACCGCCAATTCTCGCGACCTGGGATGCGCGGTCGCCGCGCGCGCCTTGGGGGCCGCCGATCTCCCTTCCGCCACCGCGGAACCAGCGATTCGGCGGTGGCGGCTTCCCCGCGGCCAATATGATTGGGGCCGCCGAGGAGTCGAACCCGTGAAAGCATCCGTCGCTGCCGCATCGCTCGTCCTGTTCCTGGCCACCACCCCGGCGGGCCAGGAACCGGCCCCCGACCCCGTCGCCAAGGAACTCGCGGGGCTGCTTGCCAGGCACGAAAGCTCCGAGCTGAGCTATCCCGAGGCCTACCGCGCCTTCCTTCCACGGGTCCAGGCCTTCGCCGAGGAACACCGCGGCACCGAGCCGGAAGTGCGCGCGGTGCTCTGGCTGATCCAGAACACCTGGTGGCTGCGCGAAGCCGGCGCCATGGAGTCGACGGCCATGCCGCTCGCCCAGGACCTGCTCGCGCGGCACCTCGACTCGCCGCAGCTCGACCTGCTCGGCGAGTACCGCTACGTCTTCACCAAGGAACAGCAGCGGACGCTCTACGCCCGGCTGATCGCGGAATCGCCGCACCGCCACGTGCAAGCCGCGGCGGTCTTCGGCCTGGCCCTGGCGAGCCCCGCGCGCTCGGCCACGGGCCTGCCCAATCCGCACCTGGTCACGCTGCTCGAGGACTACGCCGACGTGCGCTGGCGCCAGACCACCTTCGGGCGTATTGCCGATGCGCACCTCAACCCGCTGTCGGCCGCGGACCTCGCGGTCGGCAGGAAAGCGCCCGAGATCGAGGGCATCGACCAGGACGGCAAGCCCTTGAAACTGTCCGATTTCCGGGGCAAGGTGGTGCTGCTTGATTTCTGGGGGGATTGGTGAGGCCCTTGCCGGGCCATGTACCCGGACGAGCGGTCGCTCGTCGAGAAGTTCGAAAATCAGCCCTTCGCCATCGTGGGAGTCAACAGTGACCCGTCGCTCGAGTTCCTGCGCAACGTGAAGAAGGAAAAGGACTTGTCCTGGACCTCGTTCTTCGACGGCGGCGGCACCGGGGGCCCGATCGCCACCAAGTGGGGCGTGTACGCCTGGCCGACGGTTTTTGTGATCGACCACAAGGGCGTCATCCGGCAACGCAATCAGGAAGACCTCGAAATGCTGCTCGCCAAGCTCGTGGACGAGGCTCGGACCGCCAGGTAACTTCGGCACGAAATGGAGAGGGAATCGTGACGAGCGGGAGGACGATCGACCAGGACGGACACGTCGTCTATTCAGGAATGTGGTGGGCGCTCGCCTTGCCGGGAGTGATCCTCACCGTCAACGGGCTCCTGGCGGTCGCCACCCTGGGCCTCGCGTACTTCGGCCGGGAGCTTGGCCTGGGCAAGCTCGGCTTGGGCGTTCTCGCCGGCTTCGCGGTCTGGACGCTCTTCGAGTACCTGCTGCACCGCTTCGTCCTGCACCACACGCGGATCGGCATCTTGCGCCGCGTGTTCTGGCGGGCGCTCCACCAGGAGCACCACGAAGTGCCGGGGATGCGGGAGCCGGACTACCACTCCATCCACCTGGCCATCAGCTTGCCGGCGCTCCTTCTGGTCGTGGTCGTGACCGCGCTCGCCAGTCGTACCGGTCATCCCTTGGCCATCGCCGGCGGCTGGTGCCTCGGCTACTGCGCTTACGAGTGGATCCACATGGTCATCCACACCCAGGAGCCGGGGGAACGCGCGCTCAGGGTGCCGTTCTTGGGCTTCCTCTACCGGACGCACACCATGCACCACTTCGAGAACGCCAGCCGCAACTACGGCTTCTCGACCACGTTCTGGGATCGCGTGTTCGGAAGCTTTTCGCCGCCAAGGGACTAGGGCCTCGGCGGCCGTCCTGCGCGCCTACTGCTGAGCGGCGGCAAGCCCCGCGTTCGCGAGATCGAGCCGGTACAGGATCTGGTTGTAGTCGTAACGCTCGGTGCCGGTCCCGGCGCCCGAGAACATGCGCGTGTAGGTGCCTTCGAAGTAAACGTAGCGGCCGTTTTCGCCGGCGAAGAAGTCGTGCTGCGCGACGTTGTAGAACGAGTAGTCGTCGTGGCTGACGATCCGTTGCGCCTTGCTCCACGGCCCCAGCAAGTCCGGAGCTTCGGCGTACCAGGTCTCGCCGAGCATCGAGCGGCCGGAGGTCTCGCACAGGATCCAGACCCATTTGCCGCGGTAGGGATTCCAGCGGATCGAACCCGTGTGGGCGCGGACGCGCTGGCCGGTCTCGACGTCGCGCAAGCGGGTGAGCCGCTCGGCATCGCTCAGGTAGCCGCGGCGCACGAGTTCGTCTTCGCGCGTTTCGTCGAGCGGCGCGGTGTTCGTCTTCCAGCCCCAGACGACGCGGCCTTCGGCGTCCCGCTGCACCGGGTCCCGGTCCGGATCCAAGGCCGCGCCGGGCCGCAGGCAGGTGTAGCCCTGGTACTGCGCGGAATCGCCGACCGCCGCGAGCGTCGCTTCCACCCGAAGATGGGGATAGGGGGACGGAAAAACGAACCAGGTCTTGCCGCGGTCTTCGACCCGGATCGTCTGTCCGCTCGGATGGAGCCTGGAGTCGACTTCGAATTCGCACCACTTCTCGAACGTCTCGGCGGCCGGATCCCACCGGGCGAGGCCGTGCTCGTAACGCTCACCGAGGCTCTTGCGGCGGTCGTAGTGCGTGAACAGCGTCTCGGTTCCGTCCACGTCGAGGACCATCTGGCCGAAGATCCACACCGGTCCGGGGCCGTCGATCGGGCACATTGCGCGGGCGAAGCCGTCCTTCCCCGTGAAGTAGTGGAGGTCGACCCCCACCGCGGGGTCGAGTCCGCCGGCGTCGGGCAGCTCGCTCCACGCGCCGGCGACCTCGAACAGGCCGAGCGGATAGGCCGCGCGGTCGGTGTCGCCCCAGAACCACAGGATGCGGCCCCCGAACACCACGGGGACCACGCTGTCCTGGCCGAGCACGCCGCCGTTCAAGGCCGCGGCCTCGATCGGAACCGGCTCGCCCAGGAGCAGGCTGTCGCGGTAGATGCCTTGTCCCGTGACGCGGTAGAGGCGCTCGGCCAGATTGACGCGCTCGATCTCGACGCGCGCCCGGCCGCCCGGCACCGTGTCGAGCCGCACTCCGCGGTAGCCGAAACCGTCGGGCTCGATGCGGTAGCCGTGGCTCGTGACGAAGAACCAATTGGTTTCGCCGAGCAGGCCCGGTTCGTCGAAGGCCACCCAGCCGGCCGAGTCGGTGACGTAGTGCAGGCCTTCGACGGTGCGCAGTTCGACCAGCGGCACGCCGCGCCCGGTCGCCGCATCGACCACCTGGATTCCGAACGGCGCCGGCCGTTCCGGCGCTTGGGCGAGAGGGCAAGCGAGCGCGAAGAGCAGCGGGAGCGCGAACACGCCGGCGGCTAGTCCTGGCTGCCCGCGGGCGCGGGCTCCTTGCGGTCGACCGGAGCCGACGCGGCGACGACCTTGGGCGCCGGCAGTCCCAGCAGGCGCTGGCTTTCCTCGAGCAGGAACTCGGGGTCGAGGAAGGGCTCGTACGAGATGTCCTGCCAGCGCACCAGGCCGGCCGCGTCGATCAGGAAGGTGCCGTGCAGCGGCAGGTCTTCGAAGTCGTCGTAGCTGCGGTACTCGCGGAACACCGTGAATTCTGGATCGGCGACGATGCGCAGCAGTTCGCGCTCCTCGGGCGTGTCGTCGGCTTGCGATTCCGCCAGCGCGTCGGCCGCGTCGGTGCCGATCGCCGCCAATTGGATGCCGGCCTCGGCGTAGGCCGCGGCCATGGGCCGGAACTCGTTGAGCTGCTCGACGCAATGCACGCATCCGTAGCCGAGGAAGAAGATCACCACCACCGGCTGGCCCTTGAAGTCGGAAAGCGAAACCTGCTCGCCGAAGGCGCCGGTCAGCGTCCAGTCCGGGGCGGGCATCGGCGTCCAGCGGATCGGGCCGAGCGTCGCCAGGTCGGGGCGCACGCCGACGTCGTCGGGCATGACGTAGGGCACGCGCCAGTCGGCGGCGTGGCCGAGTTCGACCGCCAGCGGAGTGAGGCGCGCGAACACCGGCATGTCGAGGTCGAACTGCCCCGACAAGGCGCGGAGCTCCTCGAAGGCCGCGATCGCCGCCTCGCGTTCGCCCGCCCGTTCCAGGACGTGGACCGCGTTGGTGAGCGTGTAGGCCACGTTGTCGTGGTCCTTGGCGTCCTTGCGCGCGTTCTCCAACGCCGCGTCGCGCTCGCCGGCCAGCAGCTGCAAGCGCGCGTGGTGCGGTTTCGGCACGCGCGACTTCTCGACCAGCGCCAGGTCCGCGCGGATCTCGTCCTGGTCGCCGATTCCGGCGACGAGCCGGCCGAGAGCGGGCAGCGCTTCGAGCTTGCCTTCCAGATCGCGCAAGGTGCGCGCGTGCTCGCGTAGCGCGGCCTTCATGGCGTCGTGGATCTCGTCCTCGCTCTTGCCAGCTGCCTTGGCCTCGGCCTCGGCCTGGTCCGCCGAGGCGTAGCGCGCCACGCGTTCTTCTGCGAGCAGCCGTTCGAGCGTCGCGATCTGGCCGTCGAGCGCGGCGGCGTCCTGCGCCCAGGCGTAGGCCTCGCCGAGCAGGAAGGCGCGCAAGGCGTCGTCGTCCGCCGGCTCGAGGTACATCGTGGCGGACAGCGCGATCAGCTCGTCCCACTGCTCGTACAGCTCCAAGGTCTCGAGCAGGCGCCGGCGGCCCCAGCTCGCGCTGCAACCGCCCTTTTCGAGCAGGTTGTACTTGGGGTGGCGCGGCAGCTCGATCATGTTCTTGGCCAGCGCGATGGCGTCGTGCGCGCGCCCGGCGCTGCGCATGCTGCGGGTCAGCCATTCGTTGTTGTGCGCAAAGTTGTGGATCTGATCGGGCAGCACCCGGTCGCGCATCATGTGCGCGTGGTCGACCCGCGCCGAGGCTTCCTGCTGCCAGGCCGAATCCTGGTAGCGGTGCAGCTTGTCGAAGATGTGCCCGCTCATGTGCCACATGTGCGCGATGCCCGGTTCCGTCTGGCCGTTGCGCGCCGCCGAAGTGATCACGCGCTCGACCGAGTCGTTCGCGTCCCACAAGTGGATGCGGTAGTGGTGCGCCGGGTGCATCGGGTTGGCGGCGAAGACCTGGTCGAGCAGCGCCTGGTTGGCCATGCGGCTGGGAAAGGAGATGCCGACGCGCTGGTTCATCCAGAGCTGGTTGACGAACAAGGCCTTGGCCTCGATGTCGTCGGGGAACTCGTAGATCAGCTCCTCGAAATCGAGGACCAGGCGTTCGGCGCGCTTCTTGACGTCGCCTTTCGGCCCTTCCTTCTTGCGGAGCGCGATGGTGGTCTCGACGCCGCGGTCGAGCGCTGCGTCGACTTTCCCCTCGGCGCTCTCGGCGGCGCCGCCGGCCGGCGCTCCCTGTTCGGCCTCTTCCTCGACCGGATAGTCCGCTTCGAAGTAGCGCGCGACGGCGTCGACGTACCACTGCTCGTGCCGGCTCGCGTTCTCGCGCCGCAGCCACGCTTCGCGCGCAAAGCCCATGGCGCGCCACTCTTCGCCGAAGTTGCACATCGCCATGCCCCAGTACGCCATGGCGCAGTCGGGGTCGAGCGCGGCGACCTGGCGGAACGAGCGCTCCGATTCCAGGTACCAGAAGCCGTGCAGCTGGGCGAGGCCCTGGTCGAAGAAGGCCTGCGCCTCGGCGCTGGCCGTGCGGATGCCGAGGTGCACACCGCCAACGCCGTCCATCAAGTAGGCGCGCTGCCGCGGCCCTTCGTTGAAGGAATCGCCCAGGTGCGAGTGCCCTTCGAGCCACTGGTCCTCCTGCGCGCGGCGCGCTTCCGCTTCGGTCAATCCGGTCTCGGTCTCGTCTTGTCCGACCAGCGGTGCGGCACCGGCCGCGAAGAAGAAGAGGCAGAGTGGAGCGACGAGGTGGGGGGAGCGCGGCATGACGGGTCCTTCGAGAACGGGGCCGGGAAGGCGGCCAGGTCCATTCCACCAGACCCGCGGCCCGCCGTCACTCCGGGAAGGGCGCGAGCGGCCTCTCCGTGCCATACTCGCCGTCCCGAGCGCGGCCCGGCGCCACCAAGGTGCCGTCCGGACGCTCGCCGACCCCTCGACGAGGCGAAGATATTCCGGCGCTGGTTCTACATGGTTGCTGCAGCGCTGCTCGCGCTGACGGCCGCGATCGCATACTTCTGGCCCCCCGTCCCCTGGTCGCTCGCGGTGACCGGACCGGTCGTCGCCCAAGGCCTGCACGACGGCCTTCAGACCCGGCGCACGATCTTGCGCAATTTTCCGGTCCTCGGCCGCCTGCGCTACGCCCTCGAAGCGATCCGGCCAGAAATCCAGCAGTACTTCATCGAGTCGAACGTCGACGCGTTTCCTATCGAGCGGGAACTGCGCAGCCTGGTCTACCAGCGCGCCAAGGGCGAACTCGAAACGCGGCCGTTCGGCACCCAGCGCGACGTCTACAAGCCTGGATACGAGTGGGCGTCCCACGCGCTCGCCGAGACCGCGCCGCTCGCCGAGGAACCGCGGCTGCTCGTCGGCCCCGGGTGCGCCAAGCCCTACTCGGCGTCGCGGCTCAACATCAGCGCCATGAGTTTCGGCTCGCTGTCGCCTACGGCCGTGCAGGCGCTCAATCGCGGCGCGCTGCTCGGCGGTTTCGCCCACAACACCGGCGAAGGCGGCATCTCCCCGCACCACCTCCAGGTCGGCGACCTGATCTGGCAGGTCGGCACCGGATACTTCGGCTGCCGGAGCTCCGACGGCGGCTTCGACGAAGAGAAATTCGCCGCGAACGTGGGCTGGGAAACGGTGCGGATGGTCGAACTGAAACTGAGCCAGGGCGCCAAGCCGGGCCACGGCGGAGTGCTGCCCGCGGCCAAGGTCTCGCCCGAAATCGCGAGCATCCGCGGCGTGCCGGTGCACCAGACCGTGCTTTCGCCGCCGCGGCATTCGGCGTTCAGGACGCCGATCGAGATGATGCATTTCGTGGCGCGGCTGCGCGACCGGATCCGGATCTTCGCCAGCGGCAAGATCATCACCGGTTTCCACATGGTGCGCGCGCTCGCGCTCGGCGCCGACGCGTGCAACTCCGCGCGCGGAATGATGCTGGCGATCGGCTGCATCCAGTCGCTGCGGTGCAACAACGACACTTGTCCGACCGGCGTCGCGACCCAGAACCCGGCGCTCTACAAGGGGCTGGTCGTCGCCGAGAAGGACCAGCGGGTGGCGCGCTTCCACAAGGCCACGATCCACAGCTTGCTCGAGCTGCTCGCGGCGATGGGGGTGTCCGGGCCCGATGCCGTGACCCCCAACCTCATCTTCCGGCGCATGGACGACATGCGCATCCTGACGTTCGCCGAATTGAACTTGTTCCTCGAGCCCCGCTGCCAGGTCGACGGCGCCGACGTCCCGGGCTTTTGGCGCGGCGCCTGGGATCGCGCGCGCGCGGACACCTTCGCGACCTAGCCGGATCCACGGCCTGGGAGGGGCCGGCGCCCCGCGGCGGAAATCCGAATTCGTCGGAGCCGGGTCCTGGATACTCTGGCCTCGGAATTGGACCCTCCCATGGACTAACAAGAGGCAAGTTGAGAAACACCGAACGACTGCCGTTGCCCAGGATCATCCAGGGCGGACTGGGGGCCGGCGTCTCGAGCTGGCGCCTTGCGCGCACGGTTTCCGCGGCCGGGCAGCTGGGAGTCGTCGCGGGCACGGCGCTCGACTTGATCCTCGCGCGGCGCCTCCAGCTCGGCGACGCGGACGGCCGCCTCCGCGGGGCTCTCGCGCGCTTGCCGATCCCCGGCGTGGCCGAGCGCATCCTGGCCCGCTATTGGATCCAGGACGGCAAGGCCAGCGCCGCGCGCTTTATGGCCAAGCCGCGGCTGCGCCTCGAAGGATCCGCACATCAGGAAGAGCTGCTCATTGCGGCGAACTTCGTGGAGGTCGACCTCGCCCGCGAGGGACACGAAGGACTGGTCGGGATCAACTACCTCGAGAAGATCCAGCTGCCGACTCTGCCTTCGCTCTACGGTGCAATGCTCGCCGGCGTCGACGTCGTCTTGATGGGTGCGGGCATCCCGATCGCGATCCCCGGGATCCTCGACGACCTGGCCGCGGGGCGCGCGACCGAGCTCCCGCTCGACGCGCGCGGCGCCGAGCGCGACGAGCGTTTCATGGCCCGTTTCGATCCCGCGCAGTACTTCTCAGGCGCACCGCCCGAGCTGGCGCGGCCGCGCTTTCTCGCGATCGTCTCGAGCGTGACCGTGGCGACCGCTTTGCAGCGCCGCGCGCGCGGCGAAGTCGATGGCTTCGTGGTCGAAGGGCACACCGCGGGCGGCCACAACGCGCCGCCCCGCGGCCGCAAGGCGCTTACTCCTAAAGGAGAACCCGAGTACGGCGAGCGGGACGCGGTCGATCCGGTGGCGTTCGCGGCGCTCGGGCGGCCGTTCTGGCTGGCCGGCTCCTATGGGCGGCCGGGGGGGCTGGCCGAAGCTCTTGCGGCCGGAGCCGCCGGGATCCAGGTCGGCACGGCTTTCGCCTACTGCGCCGAATCGGATCTGCGCGAGGATCTCAAGCTCGCGGTCCTCGAGCGCAGCCGCGCCGGGGAGGCGCGCGTGTTCACCGATCCGGTCGCCTCGCCCACGGGATTTCCTTTCAAGGTGGTGCCACTGCCCGGGACGCTCACCGATCCGGAAGTGTTCCGCGAACGACCCCGCCGCTGCGACCTCGGTTACCTACGGCACGCCTACCGTCGCGCGGATGGGACCGTCGGCTGGCGCTGCCCGGCGGAGGACGCGGACGAATTCGTCCGCAAGGGCGGGGCGCCCGAGGAGACCGTCGGGCGCATGTGCGTCTGCAACGCCCTGGCGGCCAACGTCGGGCTCGGCCAAGTCCTTCCCGACGGTTCTCCGGAGCCGGCGCTGGTTACTTCGGGCGACGAAGTGGCGACCGTGGCGCGCTTCCTGCCGCCCGGCGCCCGCAGCTATCGCGCCGTCGACGTGCTCGAGCTCCTGCTCGGCGACTTGGCGCTGGCTCCGGCTCGCTGATCCGGCCGCGCGGATTTCCGCCCGCTTCTATTGCCGCATGTCCGACCCGGGGCCGATGGCTCCGAGGTACTGGGCGTAGCGGGGATCTTGCTGCGCCGCTCGTCGCAGGTGGCGTAGCGCTTCTTCCTCACGACCTTGCTCGAGAAGGAGCCGTCCAAGGTTGAAGCGGGGATCGGCGAATGCCGGCTGATGGGTGATGGCCAGCCGGAAATGCCTCTCGGCGCCGGCCGTGTCGCCTTGTCGGGCGAGGAGGAAACCCAGGTTGTTGTGCACTTGGGCGTCCGCCGGCGCGTGGACCAGGGCCGCCCGCAGCTTCGCAACGGCCTCGTCCGGTCGCCCGGTTGCCGCCAGGATGGTGCCGAGGTTGTAGAGCGCGGCGGGGGAGTCCGGCCGGATCTCGAGCCCGAGTTCGTACTGTCGGACCGCGCCGACGAAGTCTCCCGTTTTCGCCAGCAACTCCGCCATGGCGAAGTGCGCATCGGAACTCCGGACGTCTCCCGGGCGGCGCTCCAGGACCCTGAGGAGATACGGCTCGGCCAGGGCCGGCGACTCGCCGGCGAGAAGGACGGAAGCGAGCTTCAAGTCCAGATCGAGCGGGCGGAACAGGCCCCACCGCTCGCGCGCCTGCAAGTGCCCGAGCGCCTCGGCGCGCAAAGTTGCCTCGCTTGCGACCCCGGGACCAGAGCCGTGCCGCATCGCCGCAGCGAGGGCGCGGTCGCCGAAATGCTCGTGGTAGCGGATGAAAGCGCTGTGCGCGAACAAGACCGACCCGCCGAACGCCGCGGTCAAGAAGACCATGCCGGCCCGCGTCGTCTTGCCGTCAAGCTTGAGTTGGAACGGGACCAGGCGCACGGCGGGCTGGCGCACCATCCGCGTGCCGAGCACGGCCAGGACCGCGGCAATGCCACCGAGGCCGAGAGTCATGAGGAATGGAACGACCCCGTACAGGCCCCGAAACACCAGCATGGTGGCCACGAAGGTGAGCGCCATGAGGATCTCTTCGGCCAAGGTGTACTCGAAACGGACGCTGCGCCGGCGCTTGCCGCGGAAGGACCGTCCCAGGGATGGGCGGGTGAAACCGAAACCCAGGACTTCGTTGGGACAGGCACTGATGCAGTCGAGGTCCTTGAGGCAGGCCGGATCCACGATGTTGCCGAAGCGGGCGATCTCCTCGTGGACGCGGACCTGCGATTGGCAGACGGCCGTGCAGTGCCCGCACTGCAGGCAAGTCTTCTTGGCGACGATCCTGCCGGGAGCGATGCGGTCGGCCAGGCCGAACAGGACGCCGTACGGACAGGCGTAGCGGCAGAAGGAGCGGGAACCAAGGACGTAGACGATCGCGAAGCCGCAGATCGCGAAGGTGAGCAGCGCGATGTACGGATCGGGCAGGTTCCTCCAGAAATCGGCGGTGACGAAGGAGGCCCAGCCATCCTGGTCGGTCAGCAGTCGCAACTCGGGCGGTGCCCGCCCGGCGAGCAAGCGTGAGACCTGGGGCCAGAGGAACATGTAGGACATGGCCCCCGGTGGCACCAGCAGCAGCAGTCGCGATCGGATCGGCCGCGGCCGGATCCGAAGCCTGCCGAGCAGCCACGCACAAAGGTCCTCCAGCGCGAGGATGTGGCAGCCCCAAGAGCAGAAGAAGCGGCCGAAAATCGCGGCGGAAAGGAACGCGACCGACATGAACAGGAAGCCGGCGGTGACGATTCCCAGTTCGAGCGTGACCATCACTTCGTTCAACTCGAGCGGCGCGAGCGTCTTGCCCGTGATTTTCCAGTGGGCGACGTGGAGGCCCATCAGGAGATAGACCGAGGCCAGGACGCAAGCTCGCCGCCGGCCATAGCGCGATGGCTTCTGCGTGACGGCTCCGGTCCGGCGCGCGACGGTCTTGGGCGACGCGGCCGGGGAGGGAGCGTGTTTTCGGTTCGAACCCACGGACGCCTCTCTTCCAACCGTATCCGGTTGCAAGGTCTTGTCGCGGCATTGTCGGCCGTGGAGTGCGAACCCGAATAGCGCACCAAGTCAGTGCTCTTTCGCGTCTTCGCCAGAAGCGGGGGGCGTCAAGGCTGCCGTAGAAGCAGATCCATGGCGCGGCGCAGCCGCCTGCCGGTCGCCTTCAGCCTCGCCGCATCCATGCCTTCCACCCCATGTACTGCCAGCCGCCGGACCTCGCGGACACCACAGGAAGCGAACACCGCATGGCTCCAGAAACGGCCCGCGACGCCTCGGAACAACCATCGGTCCACCCAGGCGCTCGTGTTGAAAGTCTGGATCACCAGGGCGCGCCGGCCGCGCAGAAGCGGTTGCGGCGCGGCGTTCGGCCGGTGATTCAGGGCGACCTCGTCCACCAGAACGCGGTCCGCCCAGCCTTTGAGGATCGCCGGGGGCGCGAACCACCAGACAGGGTGCAGGATCACGTAGCAATCCGCCCAGCGGACGTCCTCTTGATAGCGATGCACGAGCGGGTCCCGATCCGGTGAGCAACGCGGCGCGTGCAGCTCGCCGGCTCGGAGCCGCAGCACGGGGTCGAAGCCGTCAGCCAAGAGATCGTGGAGGCGGGCATCCACGCCGCGCTGCTGCACGGTCTCCTGCACGACGTCCAGCAGATGGTGGCCGAGACTGGTCTCCTTGCCATGTCCGAAGACGACGAGGAGCTTGTTCGTTGTCGATGTGGACTGCATGGCGCGCGCCGCCGCCGGGCCGTGGATCCGCCCGGGCCAGGCGGAGTCTGGGATTCCGGCAGGAATAGCTTAGACACCAATGCCCGACCGGGCGGAAACCATGAGCACGACCATCGAGCCGTTTCGGATCAAGATGGTGGAGCCGCTGCGGCTGACCTCGCTGGAGGAGCGGCGGGCGATCCTCGCCAAGGCGGACTACAACCTGTTCCGGATCCCGGCCGACTTGATCCTCGTGGATCTCCTCACCGATTCCGGGACCGGCGCCATGTCCTCGGAGCAGTGGGCGGCGATCATGCGCGGCGACGAGTCCTACGCGGGCTCCCGGTCGTGGTTCCGATTCGAGGAACGCGTGAAGGAACTGACCGGCTATCGCAACATCGTTCCCACGCACCAGGGCCGCGCCGCGGAGCGGATTCTCTTCTCCTGTCTGCACGTCGAAGGCAAGACCGTCCTCAGCAACACCTTCTTCGACACCACCAGGGCGAACGTCGAAGCCTTGGGCGGCAAGGCGGTCGACTTGCCGACGCCCGAGTGCTTGCAGCCGTCCCTCGAACATCCCTTCAAGGGCAACATCGACCTGGAGAGGCTGGAGCGGAACCTGTCCCAGCCTGGCTCCGAAGTGGTCTGCGTGATCGTCACGGTCACCAACAACTCGGGTGGCGGCCAGCCGGTCTCCTTGGCGAACCTGCGCGCGACGCGCGAGATCTGCGGCCGGCACGGCGTTCCGTTCTACTTGGATGCCTGCCGTTTCGCGGAGAACGCGTACTTCATCAAGCTGCGCGAAGAGGGCCAGGTGGGCCGCAGCGTGGAATCCATCGCGCGGCAGATGTTCGCGCTCGCGGACGGCGCGACCTTCAGCGCCAAGAAGGACGGCCTCGCCAACATCGGCGGCTTCCTGGCATCCAACGACGACCGGCTGGCGCGGCAAGAAGAAGAGTTGCTGATCCTGACCGAGGGCTTCCCCACCTACGGAGGCCTGGCGGGGCGCGACCTGGATGCGATCGCCGTCGGTCTGCGCGAAGTGGTGCAAGAGGACTACCTCCGCTACCGGCTCGCTTCGGTCCGTTATCTGGGCGAAGGCCTGCTGGCCGCGGGCGTTCCCATCGTGCGACCGCCCGGTGGCCACGCCATCTACATCGATGCCGGCAGCTTCCTCCCGCATCTGCCGCCGGAGACCTTCCCCGGGCAAGCGCTGGCGTGTGCTTTCTACGTCGAAGGCGGCGTGCGCGGCGTCGAGATCGGCAGCTTGATGTTCGGCGCGAGGAAGTCCGGGAGCGAAGCTGGTTCCACCGCCTATCCCGAACTGCTGCGGCTGGCAGTGCCAAGGCGCGTCTACACTCAGAGTCACATGGACTACGTCGTCGAGACAGCGGAAAGGGTCGCGCAGGAGCGCGAGTCCATCCGCGGTCTTCGCATCGTCGAGGAGACGCCCTTCCTCCGTCACTTCACCGCGCGCCTCGCACTGCTGTGAACCGCGCGCTGCGATTCGCCCTGGGACTTCCGCTCGCCGGGCTGTTCGTCGTCCCGACCGCCGCGGGGCAGGCTTCCGCCACCTTCGTCGACGAGAGCGAGCGGCTCGGCCTGCAGCTCGGCGACGATCGCGCGGCGTGGGGCGACTTCGACGGCGACGGCTGGGTCGATCTCCTCGCCGCCGGGACGCTCTGGCGGAACGAGGCCGGACGCCGCTTCGTGAAAGTGGCGAGCGAGGGGCCCGGAGTCTTCGGCGACTTCGACGACGACGGCGATCTCGACCTCTTCCTCTTCGACGGCCGCGTGCTGCGCAACGACGGCGAGGACGGCTTCGCCGCCGTGCCGATGCCCGAGCTGGAGCCGTCGGTCTGCCTCGGCGCGTGCTGGGGGGACTTCAACGGCGACGGCCTGCTCGACGTCTACGCCGGCGGCTACGAGGACTGGGACAAGGGGATCGATTATCCCGACCGCTTGTTCCTCAACGAGGGCGGCCGCGCCTTCGCGCTCGGCTGGAGCGAGGCCCGCTACCGGGCCCGCGGCGTCACCGCTTGCGACTTCGACCGCGACGGCGACCTCGACGTGTACGTGTCGAACTACCGCCTTCAGCCGAACCTGCTGTGGCGCAACGACGGGAGCGGCAAGTTCACCGACGTCACCGCGAGCCACGGCGCCGTCGCCACCTCGCCGGGCTTCGCCGGCGGGCACTCGATCGGCGCCGCTTGGGGCGACTTCGACGACGATGGCGAATTCGACCTGTTCGCGGGCAACTTCGCGCACGTCGACGACCGCGGCGACCAGCCCAAGTCGCGCTTCTTGCGCAATCGCGGGCCCGGCGACGACTTCGCCTTCGAGGACCGCGGCGCTTGCGGCATTCCCTACCAGGAGTCCTACGCGAGCCCCGCGGCGGCCGACTACGACAACGACGGCGATCTCGACCTCTACTTCACCACGGTCTACGGCACGGCCTCGTTCGGAGTCGCGAACCACCCGGTCCTCCAGCGCAACGACGGCGACTGGAATTGGACCGAGGTCGCCGCGGCGGAAGGCCTCGGGAGACTGCCGCCGACCTACCAGGCCGCGTGGGCCGACTTCGACCACGACGGCGACCTCGACCTGGTCACGGCGGGCAGGCTCTTCGTCAACCAGGGCAACCGCAACCACTGGCTGGAAGTGCGTCTGGTCGGCGTGCCGGGCCACAACCGCTCCGCGGTCGGCGCGCAGGTTCGCGTCCACCTCGCCGGTCGCACGCTGGCGCGCCAGGTCGAAGCGGGAACCGGGCAAGGCAATCAGAACGATGCGACCCTCCACTTCGGGCTGGGAGCGGAAGCCGGCCCGCTGCGCCTGACCGTGCAGTGGCCGGATGGTTCCACGCAGACTCTGAATGAAGTCGCCGCGGACCGGATCCTGGCGTTGCGACGAGCGGCTCCAAGCGCGGCGGAGCCGCGGCAGAAATGAAGAGCGGCCGCCTGAAGATTCTTCAGGCGGCCGCGGGTCGACGCTGCCGGCGGAGCCGGACGTCTTGCCTCGTGGGCGATCGGTTAGCGGCGGTCTTCGCGCGGCTCAACGCGATGCATCACGCTCCACACCGAGTGCAGAGCAGCGCCGTAGCTGGGAGCCGTGAGCCGAGCTGCCGACACGCGACTCTTGAAGTTCCCGTAGTCCAGGTCGAGCACCAGCGCGCGCACTACGTCCGCCCACATCCGCTTCGACACGAACATCCGTGCCGGGTAGTCGGTGCCGATCGAACTGGTGCGCGTGCAGCCACGGAGCTGCGGGAACTGGCTCTGCAGGTTGTCGAGATGCTGCGGGTCACGAACCCGGACCATCAACAGGTCCGGGTCCAGGTCAGGGGACTTACCGCCATCGGCGCGAGCGCAGACGGTGGAGTAAAAGCCGAGGGGAGTCATGAGCCACATCACACACCTCCCGTGGTCTTGGCGATGGCGGCCTGGCCTGCCGCGTCCGGCATTTCGACGAAACCGAAGCCCTTGGGGCTGCCGGTGTCGCGGTCCATGATGACCTTGGCGCTCTGGACGTCGCCGTGCTGGGCAAACAAGTCGCGGAGCTCATTGTCCCCGGCGCTGAAGGGGAGATTTCCTACGTAGATGTTCATCAATTCAACCTGGCCCGAGACGGAAGGAAAGACGGCAGAAATCGTCATCGGGAAGGATTCCCTGCGCCGCACCGGGATCTGGGAATCGGTTCCGGCGCTTCAAGACCTGCCATCATGAGGGGAAACGGCGGTTTCCGCCATCGACCGGCCCGCCTGGCGTCAAGAGCGGGACAATCGTTCGACTTGCGTAGGTAGACCGAATACGACCAGCCGGTCGCCCGGACCGATCCGGTATTCGGGCACGGGAACGTGCGGCTCCGGCTTGGCGTGGGCCTCGACGATGGACTTGATCAAGAGCACGTTGATGCCGAACTTGTGCCGCATGTCGAGTTCGGCGAGCGTGCGACCGTAGAACTCGGCCGGGGCGTCGAGCTCCGCCACGGCGTGGCGGCCGACCTTGCGGAGCACTTGCTCCGACCGCGTCGACTCCATGGAGTCCGCAAAGGCCTGGGCGGTCTCGTGCCGGAACAGCTCCGCGCGATAACGGTTGAGGATGTCTTCGATCCGGACCGTGCCGACGAAGCGGCCGTCGTCGAGCATGGGGAGTTCGTCGCGGTAGCCGAGATCGAGCTTGGTCAGGACCTGGTCGAGCGTGTCGGCGGTGGTCACCGAAGGCGGGTCGGGCGCGGCGATGTCCTGGGCGACGGTCAAGTTCTTCAAGACGTCGGCGTCCTGGGCCAGCGGAAACAGTTCGCTGGTCGAAATCACGCCGTCGAGCCGCCCCTCCTTGTCGAGCACGTACAAGAAGGTCTGGCGGCCGTCGGCGAAGCGTTCGCGGATCCGTGGGAGCGGTTCG
>DASWJW010000048.1:0-13903 GCA_036396955.1 Planctomycetota bacterium | reverse complement strand
CCTGGGACTCGAGCAACCGGAGGTGGCGGTCTTCGAAGCCGACGGCGTAACCCTGGTCTATGCCATGCGTCTTCAAGCCGTGGGCGGTGAAGTCGAATTCCGCCCCTGGGTCTTCGCCGAAGGCGAATATCAGGTGCGCGTGAACGGTTCCCTCCAGCGCCTCTCCACTTCCGAAGGGCCGGACGCGTGCCGCACTCTGCGCTTCGACGCGCGCGACCGCGGCGGCCGCCGCTGACCAAACAAGGAGGCCCCGGCCGAGCGATCGGCCGGGGCCCGTCGAAGCGCGGTGGGCGCTAGAGAGCGACCACGTTGGTGGTCGCGCAGGTGGTCAAGTCGATGGCCTGCACGAACAACCGCCCGCAGGCTCCAGCCGGAGCGGTGGCCGGGAAGCTGATGTTGCCCGCGGCGTCGGCGGTGCGCGTGGTGCGGTGCGTGATGCCGGCCGACGACAGGCCGAGCACGGTGCCGGCGCAGGGGAAGCCCCCGGGAATCACAAAGCTGCCGGTTCCCAGCGCGGTCGCGAAGGCGACCGAGCCGCTGGGGGTCGCACCGCTCACGTCGACCGTCACGGAACCCGGGCACGGGCCGGTGATGGTGAGCGAGAAATCGGGGACGATCGCGCCCAGGCCGATGGGGTCGCAACTCGAAGATTCCATCCGGAAGCGGATGCGCGTGACCGAAGCGCCGGCGCCGACGCCGATTGCGGAGAGGTCGAGCTCGCCGCCGTAGACCGTTGCCGTGAAAGGGCCGCCGGCGTTGTGCTCGTAGTAGTAGGCACGCACTTCACCGGTGTTCACCGCGGGAGTCACGGTCGCTTCGGTGCCGAAACCGTCGTGGTCCGCCGAGATGAAGTAGGTGCCCGAGTCGAATTGGGCGTCGAGCATCACCACGTCGGCGCCGGGGCCGTTGGTCACGCCGCCGGCGAAGAACACTTCGACCACCACTCCGGCCAGCGAGTTGGCGAAGCCGTCCTCGACCATTCCCGCGCCGCTGAACGCGTCGTTGACCGACACGGCGGCGTTGGTGCTGTTCAGCCAGCCCCACGGCGAGCCGGAACCGCCGGCGACCTGCGCAGCGGCGTCGGGCGGCTGCAGGAACCAGCCACCGACCGTCTCGCCGGAAGCGGCGTTGCGGTTGAAGCCAGTGGGCGCCGCGGGTGCCGCGCCACCGCCCGGTGCGATCACGCTGCGGCCGACCGGCGGGCTGTGCTGCGCGGCGGCTTGCTGCGCCGTGGCGACGGTGGAGAGAATGCCCGCTGCGAGCAGCGCGGCAACTGGGATAAACCGAGGAGAGTTGGACATGGAGAGGACTTCCTTGGAAGGCAACGTCGGCGGCGGCAAGCGTGGCGCGGCCGCCGTTGCAGGTTGTGGGGTTTGGGGATGGGCCCGCATAGACGGCAGGCTCGAGGACCGATTCCGGAATAGACCCGGAAGCAAGGAAATGGGAACTCCTTCTCGACGCAAATCCTGTCCCTAGAATCGCTCAGGGTGAACCGACGCTGCGTCCTGGCCTTCCTCCTCGCCCTCGGCGCCACACTGGCGCCGGGCGCGGCCTTGGCGCAGGAACCGGCCCCGGCGCCCGCCGCCCCGGGCATCGGCGAGTCGACCCTCGCCCTGAGCCTCAAGCTGGCGCGCGAGGCGATGGCGGCCGGCGACGCCGCGGCGGCCTACGGCCACTTGAGTTTTGCACTGGAACGCAGCGAAAACCCGCTGCCGGTGCTGGAACTGCTGCTGCGCAACGCCGCCGGCGCCGCCGACGCGCAGATCTTGTGGGCGCACGACCTGGCGCGGCTCCTGGTCGACCCGGGCGGCCGCGTGATGCTGCCTAGCGGCGTGCGCGAAGCCATGCCGCTCGACGACCCCCACCCGGTGGCGGTCGCCAAAGCGCGCGCCGACGCGGTGCGCGAGATCGTCAAGTTGCGCGCCAAGCTCGACGGCGCACGCAAGGCCGGTTCGACCTTGCTGGTGGAGTGGCTCGAAGACCTCGGCCGTGAGCTCGCCGCCGGCTCGCCGGCGCTGATCAAGGCCCACGGAGCGGTGCTCTCCCCCACCATCGCGCAGGACCAGACGGCGCAGAAGCTCGTGATGCGCGAACTCACGCGCACCATCCGCGCAGCTCTCGCCCAAGGCGACGCCGAAGTCGCGCTGCGCGCCGCGCGCTGCCTGAAAGGCATTGCGGTGCAGGCCGGACTGAAAGACCTGGAAGGGCCGGAGCCGCCGTCGGTGAAGACCGAGATGCAGGCCGCCAACGACGGAATCGGGCGGGCCCGCGGCATCCTGGTCGACCGCACGCGGGTCTACACCCAGGCCGAACTCATGGCGATGAGCTACGACGAGCAGCGCGCGTTCACGACCGCGCACGGCTCGTTCGGCGATCCGGGCACCACCTACTCTCCGCAAGGCTGGTACCGCGTGGAGACGAGCTGCGGCTGGGAGACCTTGACCGGCGCGGCCGACACCGTCGAACTGCACCATCAGCGGCTGGTCAACTGGTACGGCCAGGATCCGTTCAAGGGCCGCCCCGGAATCTTGCGCGTGGTGCCCGAATCGCACGGCCTGGAAATGGAAGGAGCCCCGTTCTGGTGGGTCGGTGGCTTCCAGGGCGGCGACACGACAACCATCAAATTCACGATCGGCACCATTCCGGGGATGGGCCGGATCCTGACCCACGAACTCACGCACCGTTTCGACGGCCAGATCTACGGCGGCCTGCCCGCGTGGCTCGGCGAGGGCAAGGCGGTGTGGACCGGCGGTGCCTACGGCTCGATGCACGACGAGAATTTCGTCCCGCAGCACGCGAGCTTCGGCACCATGACCCAGACCGCCAACATGGGTTACGGCGGGCAGGGCAAGCTCGAAAAGCTGATCGCCGGCACCGTCGAGGAGTACCGCGACAACTACCCCGCCGGCTACTCGCTGTACTTGTTCCTCGACACCTGGATCGGGCTCGAAGGCGACGAGCGCCAGGGCGAGCCGCTGTTCCACGACCGCTTGATGCGCTTCCAGACCGAAGACCGGCGCCGCAAGGGCGATCCGCTGGAAGTCTTCGCGTGGTACTTCGCCGACGGCAAGGAGGGCCGCCCCGACGGCTTGGAGGAATTCACCGAGGAGTTCGCGGCGTTCCTGCGCGGCTTCTACTGGAAGGACCCCGCTCCCTGGCGCGACCGCTACACGCAGTCGACGCCGCCGGGGGACGAGGCGACCACCGTGCTCGACGAACCCACCTGGACCTGGCAGCGCGGCCGCGCGGAACCGTGGTTCGGACAGGAGCAGGCGCGCGTCGCCGGCGAACTGCTCGCCGAGCAGAACCGCGACCGTGAAGCCGTGCTCGCGTTCACCTGGTCGTTCGCGGTCGACGAGCCGTCCGCGGCGACGCAGGAACGCGTGGGCGCGCTGCTCGAGAAACTCGGCGACCGCGACGCCGCGTGGGCGGTGCGGCACTGGCCGCGCCTCGACTCGCCGCGCTACAGCCTGCTGCCGCTGGAGCCGGCGCCCTTCCTCGACGATCTCGACGACGTGCGCGCCTACCGCTCGGCGCTCGCCGCCGCAGCGCAGGCCGCGTTCGCCGCCGGCCACCGCGGCGCGGCCGCGGCGCTCGCCGCCGACCACGACGCGCTGTCCGCGCGCCTCGGCCTGCCGGCGCTCGGCCTGCCGCTGCACGGCGCCGACTGGCGCGGCCTCGCGCTGCTGCACCCGTTCAGCGAAGCGCCGCAGCGCGCCGGCCGCGACGGCTGGACCGAGGCCGGCCTCACCGGCCACGAGGACCGGCGCGTGCCCGGACTGTGGTTCGTCGACGACCAGGACGACGTGCACGTCGGCCGCAAGGAGGCGCGCGGCGGCACCGACACCATGGACCGCACCGCGCACTGGCGCGACGCCTTCGTGCTCTCCGAGGGCTGGCAGGATCCCGGCCGCTACCGGATCTCGACGCGCATCGAAATGACCACCTCGTACGCGAGCGCGGGCATCGCTTTCGGCTGGACGCGCCGCGACCGCAACTACCGTTTCGACTTCACGGGCGGCGACTACCAGTACGCGATCGGCGAAGAGGACGTCGCCGAGGACCTGCAGAGTGTGCGCTGGGGCTTGTCCACCTTGTTCGCGCGCGGCGGCAACGAAGGCGGCGCCTTCCACTTCGGCCGCGAGAAGAACTTCTTCGCCGTCGACATCCTGGTCGACGGCCCCACCGCCGAGTTGTGGATCGACGGCGAGCCGGTCGGCGTGGTGACCGCGGTCGACGGCCGGCCGATCGAGGGCCGGATCGGCCTCTTCACCAGCCACGGCGCGATCCGCGCGTCGGCGCCGCTGGTGCAGCGCCTGGACCGCGAACGCTTCGCCGCCGACGGCAGCGCGCCGGGCGGCGGCCTCGACCCCCACCGCAACGGCGAGCTGCGCTGGCGCGACCTCCTGCGCCGGCCGGTCACCGGAGTTCCGCTCGCCAACTCGGGGACCGTGCTGATGTGGTTCCCCGATCAGGGCGCCGACAAGCTCGAAGCCGAAGGCGAAGAGGGCTGGATCGAACGCGTGCGCGAACGCGTTGAATCGCTGGTGGTCGACCTGGAGTACGAATCTCCCAGCCAAGGGCTCACGCTGATGGTGCCCCAGGAGTTCCCCGCCGCCGGCCGCGAGGCCCTGCTCGCCGAGTTCGCCGCGCGCCTGCCCGGCGGACTGGCGATCGGCACGCACGCCATGCCGGTCGAACTCGAAGAGAGCGGACGTACGATCCAGGGCTGGGCGCCGCCGATCCTGGCGTTCATCGATCCGGTCGGAATCCTGCAGTACGCCGAGCGGCACAAGACCTTCAGCGAGGGCCTGCCCGAGAAACTGCTGCACCAGCTGCTGATCCACCAGGACCACCGCCGCCCCGGACAAGCCGGACCCGCCGAGTAGGCGCGCCGCCGCTCAGCGGCCGTCGGCCTGCAGTTCGATCTCGGCGAAACCCACGGCGTCGACGCCGAGCACGCCGTCGATCACTTCGATCACGCGCACACGGATCCGCGTGACGGTCTTGGGCTTGTCCAGCTCGACCACGGTCTTGGCGAGGAAGTTCGGATCGATCTCGATCACTTGCGGGTCCCGGTCGCCGTTGACCCACAATTCGATCCACGCGGGGCGCGGGTTGCGGACCTGCTCGCGCGGCCGGTTGCGCGCGTGCGAGAACACGATCCGCTGCGCCTTCACGCCGCGCTTGAGGCGCACTTCCAGCTGCGGGTCGACGTCCTTGCCGTCGCAGAGCCACGCGGAATACCAGTGGTTGTCGACGGCGGCGATCGCGTTGCCGCTCGAGGCGGTGGCCGCTGGCTTGCCGCGCGCCAGCAGGTTGCGTGCGGCGTCGGCGGTGTAGGACAGGTCTTCTTGCCGCGCGCCGGTTTCGATGGCCACGGTCACCACGCCCGAGACCACTTCGCCGTCGGCGACGCGCGCGCGCGCCATCACCTGCCACTCGCCGGGCTTGGGGAACAGGTAGCGGCCCGGGAAGCGTTCCGTCGCCAGCCCCGTGAAGTTGTGCCGCTGCGCGTTTGCGACCACCTGCCAGTCCGCGTCCGGGGTGCGCGCCAGGTACTCGACTTCGTCGAACACGGCGGTCTCGCCCTCGACCTCGTGCACCGCGTGCAGCCAGAACGACGCCGGCGAACCCGGCACCACGCGCAATTCGATCGGACCCGCCGCGGGATCGGACTTGCCGAGCTTCGTCACCGGCGTCGCGTCGGGGTTGGTGACCGCCGCGCCGGTCGCGCGGGAGAGGAACAGCAGCGCGAAGCAGGTACCGGTCTCGACGCCGTCCTGCGCCCAGCTCCCGTCGGGCTTCTGCGCGCCGACCAGGAATTCGGCGCCTTCCCAGTACCACTGGCGCTCCCCGAGCTGTTCGACCTTGAGCAGCGAGCCGACGCGCTCCATTCCGTACAGGTAATAGAGGTGCTGGTCGCCCCGGTTCGGGTTGTGCGAGACGCTGAAGTTGTTGACCAGCCAGTGGATTCCGGCCGCTTGCGCGCGGTCCATGTCGTGGCGCATGTCGACGCCCAGGCGGTCGCCGAGCGCGATCCGGCAGATCTCGAGCGTGGCCACGCCGGCGGTGGTCATCGAGCCGGTCGGATTCTTGGGGTTGCTGCGCTTGTAGGCGAAGCCGCCGATGTCGACCTTGCCCTTCTGGTCGAAGCCGTAGGCGTCCTTGAGCGCGGCGCGGCCCAGTTTCTGCTGGTACTCCATCACGCCGGTGGCGAGCTTCTCGAACACCGCGGCGGGCACGTCGAGGCCGGCTTCGGTCGCCGCGCGCAGGCCGAGAGCCGCGAATTGCGTGCAGGAAAGGTCGTCGTCGCCCTCGGGGTAGGCCCACACGCCGCTCGAGCGGCCTTGCCAGCTCAAGAGATCGCCGAGCAGTTCCTCCATCCAGAGCTGGTGTTCGGGGTCGCGGGTCGCGCCGAGCGCCAGCAGCTGGCAGCCCATCGAGTAAGTCTTGACGGGCGGGTTCTGCCGCAGCCAGGCCAGCGCGCGCAGGACCGAACTGTGCCGCGACGACACGCCCGACTTGAGCAGCGCGTAGACGGTGAGCGCGGTCTGGCCGTTGCGGTAGGTGTTCTGGTAGGCGCCCCAGGAACCATCGAGCAGCTGCGACGACACCAGGTACTCGACGCCCTTGTCGATCGCGCCGTCGATCCGCGCTTGCTCGACGCGCCGCTCGCGCTGCATCTGGAAACCCCAAGCGCCGCCGCCGTTGGCGACCTTGACCAGGATGTGGTTCTGTCCCGCCACCAGGCGCAGCGGTGCGCGTTCGCTGCGCACGTTCACGCCGCGCGGCACGCCGTGGTCGACGAGCAGTTCGCCGTTGACCCAGAAACGCACGCCATCGTCGCTGCCGAAAACCACGGGGATGGTGGTCGCCTCGCGCGCCTCGACCAGCCGGTAGAGATAGGCGGCCGCTTGATCGCTCCAGCCGGGAACGCCTTCCGGCGCGGGCACGAGGGCGAGCAGGTCGAGCAGCGGCGTGTCGGCGCCCTGCGGCGGGGCGAACGGATCGCCGAGCGACGTCCAGCGCAGCGTGGCGCCGCCCTTGCCGTCGTATTCCTCGCCGAGGTAGGGCCACGGCTCGCCCGCCTTCATCACCGAGAGCCGCTTCTCCGGCGGAAGACTTTGCTCGACGGCGACGCCACCGGGGTTGTCGAAAGGCCCGAGCACGTACCAATTGCTCCATTCGAGCGCCGGCGCGGGGGTCTCGGCGGCCTGCTGCGCCCAAACGTGCGGCACGAGCCACGCGGTCAGCGCGCCGAACACGAGCGGGGCGAAAATGGGCCGGGCAGTCACGGCGGGGGTCGGCAAGAGGGCCTGGGGGAAACCCCTGGCGATTCTAGCTCGCTGCTAGCATCCCGCACTTGGCGCCCGCACCCTCGGATCCAGAGACGCATGCCTTCGTGCGCGCGCCGCACCGGACCCTGCTCGGCCTGGCCCTCCCGGTGCTGGTCTCGCTGATCGCGGAGCCGCTGACGGGCCTGGCCGACACGGCGTTCATCGCCGAATTGGGCGCTGCGCCCGAGGCCGCGCTCGGAGTCGGCACGATCCTGCTGTCGGCGGTGTTCTGGATCTTCAATTTCCTGGGAATCTCGACCCAGACCGAGGTGGCGCGCACCCTCGGCGCCGGCGAACAAGGCCGCGCGCGGCAGATCGCCGGGCTGGCGCTGCTCGTGAGCGCGCTGATCGGCGTGGGGATGCTCGTGCTCGGCGTGCTCTTGGCGACTCCTGCGGCCGCGGCGATGGAAGCCACGGGCCAGGTGCAGGCCGACGCGGTGCTCTACCTGCGGATCCGCCTTCTGGCCGCCCCGGCGGTGCTCGCCACCACCGCGATCTTCGGCGCCCTGCGCGGGCTGCAGGACATGCGCACCCCGCTCAAGATCGCGGTGGCGGCCAACTTGTTGAACGTCGCGCTCGACCGGCTGCTGATCTTCGGCGCCGGTCCGATCCCCGCCTATGGGATCGCGGGCGCCGCGTGGGCCACCGCCGGCGCGCAGTGGCTGGCGGCCGGCTGGGCGGTGATTTCGCTCCGGCGCCGGCTGGGGATCGCGCACGACTTCCAGCGCGAAGACGTGCGCCGGCTGTTCCTGGTCGGGCGCGACATGTTCGTCCGCACCGGGCTGTTGACTCTGTTCCTGCTGCTCGCGACTCGTTCGGCTACCGCGGTCGGCGAAACCGCGGGGGCGGCGCATCACGGCATCCGCCAGTTCTGGCTGTTCACGGCGCTGGTGCTCGATTCCTTCGCCGCCGTGGCGCAGAGCCTGGTCGGCTGGTTTCTCGGAACTCGGCGCCCCGACCTCGCGCGACGGGTGGCGGCCTTCACTTGTTGGTGGAGCTTGGGCACCGGCGTTGCGATCGCCGCGGGGATGATTCTTGCGAGCGGTCCGCTCGCCCGCCTGCTGGTGCCGCCCGAGGCCGAAGCGGCCTTCCTTGCCGCCTGGCTCGCCGCGGCGCTGGCCCAGCCGCTCAACGCGCTGTCGTTTGCAACCGACGGCATCCACTGGGGCACCGCCGACTTCGCGTTCCTGCGCAACAGCATGATCGTTGCGACCCTGGCGGGAGTCGCTGGGATCCTGGCCGCGGAGGCGTGGATCGCGCGCAGCGACCCGGATGCGGGCGGCGCGCTCACCGCGATCTGGATCGCGACCGCCGTGTGGATCACCGTGCGCGCCGCGTTCGGAATGCTGCGCGTGTGGCCCGGCTTCGGCGCGGCGCCGCTGGCTAGGGCACCAAGGTGATCAGCACGACCAGAAAGGACGCGATGGCACCAGCGACGACGAGTTCTTTGCGGAGTCGTTTCAAAAACGCGAGCGGGGCGTGAGGCCGGGTCCGTGCGGGAGTCGACCGGGCTCTCGCCCACGTCTTGCAAACCCCGGGCCAACCCTCAGACGACGTCACGCGGCAAGTTAACACCGTCAACCGCGCAAGACTGTCCTGTTTGGCTCGATCGAGCCACCCAGGCGGTCCACGAGTGACTTCACTTGTTCGCGCCTGGCGCCGCTGAGGAGTCTGAACCAAATGTTCCGTCCCGGTCACTTCAGACACTACGGGATGGAACTTCACAAAGCGATTTCTTGCGGCCCGCGACCGGCCGCACCGGAGAGGAACAGGGTCCGGCGGCACCGAATCCGCCCGCGCCAGCGCGGATCGGTGCTGCTCATGACCTTGATGATCACCGGCTCGCTCGCGCTCCTCGGCGCGGGACTGCTGCGATCGGCCGCGCTGCAGCTCGAACTCGGGCGCCTGACGGCGGACTCGCTGCGCGTCGAGATCACCGTCGATTCGGGGCTGGCCTATTCGCTGCGCCAGCTCGCCCTCGATTCCGCCTGGTCGGGGACCGGAGAGGACTGGGTGCAGATCCCCGCCAGCGGGCGCTTCCAGGTTGTGCGCCTCGACGACGGCAGCGACGCGAGCCGCGTGCACTTGTGCCTGTTCGCCGAGTACCTGGAGGCCACGGCGCGCTACGAAGTCGAAGTCACCGCGACCACCAAGGACGCCGGCGACGCCTGGATCGGCAAGGCGCTGGTGACGCTCGGCTCGGACTTCATGATCAACAACGCCGACATCACCGGCGGCATGCTGATCGTCGACGATCCCGCGGGGGTGCTCGACTTCGATCCCCTCTCCGGCACCTGGGGACCCAGCGCGCTGACTTCGACGGCGCAGATCGACGACAACAATTGGGCGCTGTGGTCGGGAAGGATCGAGACCTGGGGCGCCGAGTACGGCTCGGGCTACTTCAATTCGTTCCGCGACCAAATGAGCGCGCCGGCGCGGATGCCCGTCTGGGACCTCGACGCCTACCTGGTTCCCGGCGCGGACCGCATGGTGACCACCGAGACCGACTTCAACGGCCTGGTCACCGACCAGACCCTGGTGGTGGTCGCGGCTCCCGGAGCGCAGATCCGCATCACCAACTGCCAGATCGGCGGCGGCCTGGTGGTCTGGCACGAACCCGGCTTCGACCCGCGCCAAGGCCCGCGCAACACGCTGCGCATCAACAACGCCGAACTCGGCGGCAGCGACCGCGGCATCCACCCCGGGCTGGGCATCGTCGCGCCCGGGGCGCGCATGACCCACTACAACAACTCGCATCCGCTCGAAGGACTCGTGCACCTCCAGTCGGCCGACAAGATCAACAACGTCACGATCCACGGCGCCTTGATCGTCACCGACGGAGCTGCGACCGACCTGGTCAACCTGGACGTCGAGCTGCCCGCGTGGCTGTGGAACTCCAACGATCCTTTCCCCGGTCTTTCCTACGGAGGAGTCGCCGCCGGCGGCACGGCGCCGCTCGCGGAACCGACGGGGACCGGGATGGCGCGAGTGGACCGCTTCTGGCCGGTCTTCGGAACGCCCGACCTGCACGAACTCCAAGCGCTGGGGCTCTCGTATCCGGATTAACCCCAAAAGTCGGCGCGTGAGCCTCCGATGAGGCAGGCAGAGGAACTCGCGGCGCAGATGCCGCGTTATTCGCGGCGCCGGGAATCGCCGCTGACCGGTACTGGCACACAGAGGAAGGTGATGCAGAAGGGACGACACGGAGTCAAGGCTCCGGAATTCGCACGGGAACGCGGAAGCATGCTGCTCTTCGCGACCATCATGATGTCGATCCTCGCGCTGCTCGGCAGTTCGATGATGAGCGCGGTCGAAGCCAAGGTCGATCTGGAGCGGGCGAACGCCAAGGCCTTGCGTGCCGAGCTCATGACTTCCTCCGCGCTCGAATACTCCCTGCGCAACCTGGCGATCTCGGCGATGTGGGCCGGCACCAACGGGGCCTGGATCACGCTCGAGGGCAGTGGCCGCTACAAGGTCGACCGCATCGACTCCGGTCTCGAGAAGGGCAAGGCCCGCCTCGACATCTTCGGGGAGTACCTGGAAGCGAGCGCGCAGTACCGCGCCGACGTGGTGATCGAGGACCATCGCGAAGCCTGGATGGACAAGGCGCTGGTCATGCTGGGCGCCGACCTCGAACTGGTCAACGCGACGATCGCAGGCGGCCTGCTGTTCGTCGACGACCCGGCCGGCGTTCTCGACTGGGACCCGATCGCGCAGGACTGGGTCGCCAGCTCGCTCCCGAGCGGCGCCACCGTCACCGACACCAACTGGAGCATGGCGAGCGGCGGGGTCTCCACCTGGGGCTCGCAAGGCGGATCGGAGTACTTCAACTCGATGCGCCAGCAGTACACCGAGCCGGTCAAGATGCCGGCCTGGAACCTGGACAGCTATCTGCTCGGCGGCACCGATCGCATGATCACCACCGACACCACGATCCGCAACCTGACCCTCGACAAGACCTTGGTGATCGTGGCTCCGCCCGGGGCCACCATCGACATCAAGCAGTCGACCCTGTGCGGCGGCGTGGTGGTCTGGCACGAATCGGACTACGACCCCCGCGCCGGCTCGCGCAACACCTTGCGCGTGAGCAGTTCGCAGATCGGCGGCGGCGTGCTCGGAATCCATCCGGACATCGGCATCGTGGCGCCCGGTGCCAACCTGACGCACTACAACAACTCGCATCCGGTGAAGGGCCTGGTCCACCTGCAAGCGACCGGACACTTCGACAACCTGACCGCGATCGGTCCGGTGTTCCTCACCGACGGGGAGTTGACGACGTTCGGGATGTCGACGATGTTCAACAACCTGTCCATCACCCTGCCGCTCGGTTTCTGGGACGGCGATCCGCTGCCCGGACTGATCGGCGTGGACGGCGACACGACCAGCGGTGGCAGTAGCGGTGGTGGCGAAGGCAGTGCGCGCGTGGTCGCGTTCTGGCCGGTGTACGCCGACTGGAACATCAGCTCCTAGGGGGGCTGGGGCGCATCCGAGCCGGCGCGCGTTCTTGGTAGCTTGTTGGGCCTGTCGGCCCAATGCATCCTCCTCGCGCCCGTGTCGTTCTCCTCATCGCCGGCGGCCTGCTTCTCGCGGCCGCCGGCGACGCCGTTGCCGTTGCGGCGCCGGCCCAGGAACCCGCCGGACCGGTGCAGCCCGCCGCCACGCTCTCGCGGACGCAAGTCCAGGCCTCGGCGCAGCGCGGCGTCGCCTGGCTGCTCGACCAGCAGTTGCGCGACGGGACTTGGGACCGATCTATGGGGAAGGGTGGCGGCGGCCTGACCGCGATCGCCGCCTACGCGCTGCTCGAGGCCGGCGTGCCGGCCGAACATCCCGCGCTGCAGCGCGCGCTCGCGCACTTGGAGCCGGTGCGCAGCCGCGAGACCGGCACCACCGCGTGCCAGATCCTGACGTTCGCGGCCTCGCGCGACGCGCGCTTCTTGCCGGTCATCGAAGAGCTCGTCGCCGAACTCTTGTCCCGGCAGCAGCACGGCGCTTGGAACGATTCGCGGGAAGAGGCCGGCCCCTCCGCCACGCAGTTCGCGGTGCTCGGCTTGTGGGCCGCCAGGCAGGCGGGTGCCGAGGTGCCGCGCGGCGCCTTCGCGGACGCCGCTCTGGCCTTGCTCGCGCGGCAGGACGGCACGGACCAGGGCGAAGTGGGTGCTGCGCGCCTCGCCGCGCTCGAAATGTGCCGCCAGAGCCTCGACGGCGCGCTGCCGCAGGGTTTCGCGGCGGCCGCCGACCGCGCGCGCGGCGCATTTCTGGACGCGCTTGCCGCCGATTGGGGAATCGTGCGCAACCCAGTCCACGGCGGCGGGGCGTACGTCCAGTGGTACGCCTTGGAGCGCGCGGGCTCGCTGCTCGGCGTGGAAGAATTCGGCGGGCACTCCTGGTATCCCGAAGTCGCCGCGGCGATCGTCGACCGCCAGCAGGGCGATGGTTCGTGGCGTGAGGATGCTGCCCAGGCCGATTCCTGTTTCGCCCTGCTCACGCTCTCGCGCGCGACAAGCCGCGCGGCCGCGCCCATGCAGGGCATCCAGCCGTTGGTCATCCTCGCGACCAACGACGACGTTTCACCCGTGCAGCTGCGCGCGACCGGCCGCGCCGAACTGATCGTCTGGCTGCACGGTTTTGCGCCCGAGGTCTACTTCGAGTCGGCGGCGGGCGGCCTGCGAGTCGTGCGCATCGAGTACACGGTCGACGGGCAAGTCGTCGCCGTGGTCCAGGCCGACCCCACGCAGGCCTGGCAAGGCGAGCGGCTCACCGGCCGCTACGCCTTCGAGCGCCAGGGCGTGTTCCAGATCGGCGCGCGCGTGCACCTGGTCGACCCGGATGCGCCGCGCTCCGCCCGCGACGCCACCCAGGTGATCGAAGCGCGGCCGATCACCTTCGCGGCGAGCGAGGTCCTGGAACCCTGGCAGCTCGCCTTCGCCGCCGGCACCTGGCCGGACCGCATGCCGCGCGAGGGCTTGCTGGCAGAAGCCAGCACGCTTTCGGAACCCGCCGCCGCCGCGTTCGACGGCCGGCAGGGCACCGGCTGGGTCTTCGCGGCCGACGACGCCGAGCCCTGGCTGCGCGCGCAGTTCGCGCAGCCGGTCCAAGCCGACACCCTGGTGATCTCGCCCTTGCCGGCGCGCCCGGGCGACCGCGGCCGCTACGATCGCCTGCGCCGGATCGCGGTGCGCTTTGCCGGCGCGGACGAGTGGTCCGAGATCGCGTTGCAGGACGACCCGCTGCAGCCGACCACGTGGGCGCTGCCCGGGGCCCGTTCGGTGCGCGGCATCGAGATCCGCGTGCTGGAACACGAGGCCGCGGCCGCCGGAGCGCGCGGCGGCGGCTTTGCCGAGATCGCGCTGCAGTTGCGGAACGACCCGTGAAACAACCCACCGACAAGCTAGAAAAGGCCCTCGCCAAGCAGCTTCCCAAGCTGGGGCACCGCAACTGGATCGTGGTCGCCGACGCCGCCTATCCGCTGCAGTCCGCGGCGGGGATCAAGACGATCCGGACCAAGCGCAAGCACGTCAAGGCCCTGCGATGCGTGCTGGAAGCGATCGCCGAAGCCGGTCACG
>DASWJW010000047.1:0-4438 GCA_036396955.1 Planctomycetota bacterium | reverse complement strand
ACGCACCGCTGGCCGACTACCTGGACGCTCTCGAAGGCGAACTTGGCACGCGCATCGAACAGATCCAGGACTGCAACCGCGAACTCGCCGCGGACTCCAAAGGGCCGGCACACACCCGCGCCCGAGTCGTGGCCACGCAACCCTTGCGTGTGCTCGACCCCGAAGGGGAGGAAGCCGAAGTTTCCGGCTTGCGGCCGCGCTGGGCCCGCCTCCCGAAGACCGGCGATGTCCTGGTCGGGCGCTGGCGCGAAGGCGCTTTCGAGCTCGGGGCGCTCCTTCCGGCGCAGCTGTTCCCCGAACCGAGCGACGCCAGCTAGGCGGCGTCCGCGGGGGCCGCTTCGGCCGGCCCGGTAGCCGCGTCTGCATCGGTCGCGGGATCGACCCAAGGCCCCTTGCCGACGAAATGCGCGCGCAAGACGGCGGGAACTGCCGCCAGGATCGGCTCCCACGACGTCTCGGGATCGCGGAGCAGAGTCACCTGGTTGCGGTGCAGGCTCACGATGGTCACGCCGGGAATCTGCAGCAGCGCCGCGGCCCCGGGATGCGCGGCCTTGCCTTCCGGACTGTCGAATGTCAACCAGCCCTCGGCGAGGACCGGTCCGGGAAGTTCGAAACGCGCTTCGTAGGGATGGAAGCCGAGTTTGGGCGCGAGCGGGTCGGGTGTCTTGCGAGCCATGAAGGACGGGACCGCGCGCAGACGCGGGTGGGGATTCTAGACGCCCGGCAGAAGCCATTCCCAGGCCCACGGGGCCGGCTCGGGGCCCCCTGGTCATAAGGTCTGATAATATACATTATGTTGCTATATGAGTAGGGTGCGGATGCCCTGAGCGCGTGGACAGCCGCATCGACGCCATGAGAGCATGGCAGTCAGCCCACGATTGGCCCCCCTCGAAAACCCCCTCGAAACGGCTTGTGGAAAGTCCTGTGGACAACGTTCTGGACAAGACCGGGAAAACCGCCCCTCGGATCCGAGCCTTCGAATCGTTCCACCCAGGTGAGGCCCACCGTTCTCCGAGCCTGGTGCTCGACGAGGCGCGCATCCGCGACTTCGCGGAACTCACCGGCGATTTCAATCCGATCCATCTCGACGCCGAATTCGCACGCCGCACGATCCACCGCGGTGTGATCGCCCACGGGCTCCTGGTGGCGGCCTTGTCGACGGGCATGGCCTATGGACTCGGCTTGCTCGGCGAGAACATCCTCGCGCTGGAGTCGAGCCAGGAGCGCTACCTGGCGCCGGTGCGGCCCGGCGACGAGATCTACGGCACGGTCAGGATCCGCGAAGTGGACGGCACGGCGTCCCGCAAGTACGGCCGCGTGAAGTGGGACACTTGCGTGTTCAAGATGATCCCGGATCGGGACGACGTCCTGGCCATGGAGGCCCTCTGGTCGACGCTCGTCTTCAAGGCCGACTTCATTCCAGGCGCGCGCAAGTAGCTCGCGGCCCGTGCCGCGGCCGCCGGCGCCCTGTCTTGAGGATTATCAGACCTCGCGAAGCGCAGCCGCAGTTTGCTCGGTGCGGCCCAGCCAAGGCACGCGCGCGCCCGCGGCGCCGAATTCGACGAGCGAAATCGAGCCCAGCGGGACGTCGATCCGCGCCCACTCCGACACCGGCATCCCCAGGGCGTCGGCAAGGATTGCGCGCGTCGGCCAGAGGTGGGAAACGATCACGATGCTCTGGTCCTCACGGAACTCGGCGAGCAAGCGGTCTCGAACCTCGAGCACCCGCAGGCGCATTTCCCCCATGGATTCGCCACCGTGACCGTTCCATGTCTCGAGCGCGGCGGCTTCGGCTTGGATCTCACCGGGTCGGTCGCGAAGGATTTCCGCGCGCGTCCGGCCGGCCCAGTCACCCCGATCGACTTCGCGCAGACCGGTTTCGATCCGCACACTGGCGCCGCCCCGACCGCGACAAATCGCTTCGGCGCCGAAGCGCGCGCGCTCCGACGGACTGCACACCACTGCAGCGAGGCAGCTCGTCGCGAGCCGGTCCGCCGCGGCAAGCGCCTGGCCCATGCCGACCTCCGTGAGCGGTACTTCGCTCCCTCCGTAGTAGGAATCGGGTCGCGGCGGGCGTACCGCGCCATGGCGAACGAGGTAGAGACGCATCGGGTGAAGTCGGGCCCGGACCGCCCCAGGGAGTTCCGCGCAGGCCTTGGCCCGGCATTCGCAGGGTACCCTGTAAGGGCCGCTTCCGGTCCCGTAGTCCATGCCTTCGTTTCCGCACCGACCCATCACGCACTTGGTCCTAGCCGCGCTCCTCTGCGGCACCTTGCTGCTCGCGGCGGCGTCGCCCGCTGCCGCCCAGGGCAGCGGGGTCGGCAAAGGCGGCAAGGGCAAGCCGCCGCCCGGGTACAAGGGCCCCGTCGACCTGGCCGATCCCCGAGGCGGGCCGCCGGAACCGCCGAAGACGGATGACCCGGTGTTGGTCCTGCCTTTCCTGCCGGCGGGAACCGCTTCGCCGATCGCCCAGCCCGGCATCACGACCGGGCCGCCCCAGCGGCCGCAGCTCCCTCCGGATTCCGACCACCACGAATGGGTGTTCTGGTGGCGGCTGCAGCGCTGGCAGCAGTTCGAGGCACGCACGGCCATCACGCCCGGCCCCGCGATCACGCCCGCGGGCGAGGTGCGCGCTCCTGGCGGATTCGTGGCGGTGCCGGCCGGCGTCGCTCCTTCCGTTGCCGACCGTGCGACCGAAGCCTTGCTGGTCGCGTGGGAAGACCGCCCGGCGCAAGCCGAGGTCCGCGGCGCGCTGTTGCTCGCGCTCGCGCGCATCGGCGTCGGAACCCGGGTCGACGCGGTCTTGCAGGCCGGCCTGCTCGATTCCGACGAACGCGTGGCGGCCGTCGCGGCGCTGGCGTGCGGCGTACTCGGAGAACCGCACTCGATTCCTCTTCTCGGCCACCTTGTGCGCGACGACGCCGAAGCCCGCGCCACGCTCGGTCAGCACGAGGTCTCCTGGCGCACGCGGAGCTACGCCGCGTACGCGCTCGGCTTGCTCGCAAGAAGGACTCCGTTCGCCGGCCTGCGGGATGCCATGGTCGAAGACCTGCTTGCGGGTCTCGACCGTCGGGCTTCCGCGCACGACGATCTCGGCGCGGCTTGCGCGCAGGCCCTCGGGCTGTTTCCCGGGCAGGACGCCAGCCGGATCATTCCCGACCTGCTCGCCCTGCTCCGTGATGAGAGCGCTCCCGAGCGCGTGCGCGCACAGGCGCCGACCTCCATCGCGAAACTCGCGGCCGCCGGCGGCGACGCCGACCAGCTCGCCCGTGGCGCGTTCGACCAGCTCCGGGGCCGGCTTGGTGCGAGCAGCGAGAGCGCGCTGGTCCGTCAATCCTGCGCGCTCGGGGTCGGCCGCATGGGGACCCTCGGGCCGTTCGCGGAAGAAGCCGCCGAGGCACTGATTCGCACCCGTGCGCGCGATGCCGACCCGGCCGTCCGCCACCTCGCGGCGATCGGCCTCGCCGAGATCGCCGCGAGCCGCAGCCCGGTCGGTCAGAAGCTGGCACTGCCGGCGCTTCTCGAGGGCCTCGAGGACGGAGTCGACCGCGACCGCGGCTGGAACGCTCTCGCGCTCGGTTGGTCGGTTTCACTTTCGCGCGACCGCAACTTGCCGGTGCCGCATGCGGTCGCCAAGCGTCTGTTGCAGGCGTATCCCGACAGCGTCGAGCCGCGACTGCGTGCAGCAGTTTCCGTCGCGCTCGGCCTCGCCGGCCATGAACCGGCGGAAGCGACGTTGGCCGAGGGCCTTCAGCGCATCGGCGACCCCTTGCTCCGCAGCGAGGCGGTTGCTGGTCTCGCGCTGCTCGGCCTGCCGGATTCCGAAGACTTGATTCTCGACGAGCTCGATCGCACCGACCCTCTCGTCGAGGCCTTCCAGGTGATCTGCGCCGGCCTCGGCCGCCATCGCGGCGCGGCGCTCGCGGAACATCTCGTCGCGGGTACGGTGCGCTCCAGCGGAACCTTCCAAGGCAAGGTGGCGGCGGCAACGGGACTGGGCTGGATCCGCGGGCCCGACCTGGTGGCCGATACTCTGATCGCTCTCCTGGAGCCGGGGGAGACCTACTTCGTGCGGGCTGCGGCGGCGGGCTCTTTGGGCCGCGCCCTGGAGCGCACCCCGACACGCTGGAACGAGCCCTACCTCGACCTGTTGAATCCGTACGCGGCTCCAGCGAGCCTGGTCGGGGACCGTTTCGAAGCCGGACTCGCCGACTGGCCGTAGACACGACGCCGGGGCAGCGGCGTTCCCACAGGGTTACACCCACCCCCCCACCGCCCCGAATCGCCGCGTCGCTGGGTTTGAGGGATGCACGAATTCTTGGCGGAAACCCTTTCTGGGAAGGTAGATACGGATGACGGCCGAGAGCGGTGGCCGGATCGGCCCATGGCGGCGCAATTGGTACACTCTTTGCCATAAGAGGGGGGGAGGCCCTCGGGC
>DASWJW010000046.1:0-1974 GCA_036396955.1 Planctomycetota bacterium | reverse complement strand
TCGCCTTCGCTGGAGCGGTACTCGAAGTAGACTCCCGCCATGGCCGGCGAACTCGATGTCCTCAGGATGGTCGGTGAGCGGCTCGACCGCGCCGGGATCGGGTACATGCTCACGGGTTCGTTCGCGATGGCTTACTACGCCACTCCGCGAATGACGCGCGACCTCGACGTGGTCGTGGCCTTGCAGGAACAGGATGTTGCCGGCGTGGTCTCCGCTTTTTCCAGCGATTTCTACGTGGATGATCTTGCGGCCCGGCAAGCCGTGCGGTCGGCCGGGCTGTTCAACCTGATGCATCTGGAAAGCGGCATCAAGGTCGATTTGATCGTGCGCAAGCCGGCCGAGTACCGTCAGGTCGAGTTCGAGCGCCGGACGCGCGTCGCGTTCGCCGGAGTTGAGACCTGGATTGCCAGCCGCGAGGACCTGATCCTGTCGAAACTGGTGTGGGCCCGGGAGACCGACTCGGAGTTGCAGCGCCGCGACGTGCGCGCCTTGCTGGACGGGCCATTGGACCGGGAATACCTGGAGAAGTGGGCAAGTCTGCTCGACGTGTCGACCTTGTTGGAGACGATCCGCAAATGATCGATACCAGCCCGGCTGTGGCAGCGCTGGTCGCCGAGCACCACCGACGGCTGATGCCGGCCGAGCGGATGGAGCTTGCTTCCGCGCTGTTCGACACGGCGCGCGCCATCGTCGAATCGTCGCTGCCTTCCGGACTGACGCGCAGGGAGCGTCGCCTGGCCCTGGCGAAGCGCCTCTATGGCGGCGAGTTGCCGGAGGAGGCGTTGAGGGCGTTCGCTGAGTATCCGGACGGAACCTAGAAGCCGGCGCGGCCAGGCGCCGCTCCTGCCCGCGCAGGCTACTTCACCCGACCGTCGCGATGGCGCCCTTCATCACGCCCTCGTAGGCCCGCACCTCGATCTTCACGCCCGGCCGGTCCTCGGCCACCTGGGCGGCCACGTGCTCGGCGATGCGCTCGACGGTGCTGTCGGTCTGCAGCAGGTCGCAGCGCTCGACCGGCAGCTCCAGCTCGAACTCGCCTTCGCTGGAGCGGTATTCGAAGCGGATCCGGCCCTTGCCGTGCGCGACGATGTCGGCGGAGGTGCCCAGGTAGATGTCGCGCCAGCGGTCCGCCCACTGGCGCTCGAGGCGCTCGTCGCGCCGGCCGTTCAGAAAAATGTGCAGCTTCGAGCGGTGGCCGTGGGCGATGCGCTGGCACTGGCCGGCGTGCTTCTTCAGGCCGTGGGTGTAGTGGTAGTAGCTGCCCGCGATCGGCTCGTTGCGCAGCGAAACCCGGATGTCGCTGACGTTGGGGGGCGCCGCCTTGCGCACGGCGGGGTGCAGGTGGGCCGCGACGCTGGCGGCGGTCACGGCGTCGGCGTCGATGCTGCAGACGGCCTTCGCGGGGGACTGGTGCTCGATTGGCCCGGTCGCGGCGCGGAAGGACAGGCCGCTGCCTTCGCCGGACAGCACCAGGTCCAGTTGCGCCGAGCGTCCCGGCACGAGCAGCTTGTGGTCGGCGACGTTGTCGACGGCCTTGCGCAGCTTCTTCTTGACCTCGCCGAAATCGAGCACCATGCCCTGCGCGTCGAGCTCGCCGCCGAGCTCGAGGTCCACGATCCAGGATTCGCCCACGAGGCCGCGCTGGGCGTCCAGGAAGGCGCAGTCGATGACGGTGAGTTGTTCGACGAAGAGGCGGGGCATGGGAGTGCGGAGTGCGGAGTGCGGAGTGGGGAGTGCGGAGTGGGGAGTGGGGAGTGCGGAGTACCGAGCAAGTCTAGTTTAGAATGCGCGCCCCGACCGCGGTGTACTCCGCACTCCGCACTCCAAACTATGGTCGTCACCCGCTTCGCGCCCAGCCCGACCGGTTTCCTGCACATCGGCGGCGCGCGCACCGCCCTGTTCTCGTATCTCTACGCCCGGCAGCGGGGCGGCCGCTTCCTGCTGCGGATCGAGGATACCGACCGCGAGCGCTCG
>DASWJW010000045.1:0-17482 GCA_036396955.1 Planctomycetota bacterium | reverse complement strand
GGCTTGATCACCGGCGAGGCCCTGATCGGCATCGGCTTGGCGGTCCCGATCGTCGCCAGCAAGGACGGCAACGTGCTCGCCTTCTGGGGCGATTTCCACCGCGCATGGCCGGGCGTCGTGCTGCTTGGACTGGTGGTGCTGGGCCTCTACCGCGTCTCGGTCAAGGCCGGCAGGGCGAGCGCGGCCTAGGTGTAGGTGCGAGAAACGACAGGCGTCCGCCCGTTCCGGCCGATGGAAGGGATCCTCCGCGGCCTGCGCGTCGTGCCGGGGACGGATACCCTGTCGCCCCCGCAGCGGCCGCCCAGGCCGACCGGCTCCGAGGAATCCTGGTGAAACTTTCGGTCGTCATCCCCGTCTTCAACGAGGAACAGACTCTGCGCGAGATCCTCGCGCGGGTTCGTGCCACGCCGTACGACAAGGAAATCGTCCTGGTCGACGACTGCTCCGTGGACGGCACGCGCGCCATTCTCAAGGAACTCGAGGGCGATGCCGACCTCAAGATCCTCTATCACGCCGTCAACAAGGGCAAGGGCGCGGCGCTGCGCACCGGCTTCGAACACGCGGAAGGCGACGTGGTGCTCATCCAGGACGCCGACCTCGAGTACGACCCCGGCGAATACCCGATCCTGCTCGAGCCCATCGAAAAAGGCTTGGCCGACGTGGTCTACGGTTCGCGCTTCCGCGGCAGCCGGATGAGCCGCGTGCACATGTACTGGCACCAGATGGCGAACAACCTGCTCACCTGGGTGTCGAACATGTTCACCAACCTGAACCTCACCGACATGGAGACCTGCTACAAGGTCTTCAAGCGCGAAGTTCTCGAGGGGATCGAACTCGAGTCGAACCGTTTTGGCTTCGAGCCCGAGATCACCGCCAAGATCGCGCGCAAGCGCCTCGACGGCCGCCGCGTCCGCGTGTATGAAGTCCCGATCAGCTACTACGGCC
Source organism: Planctomycetota bacterium (assembly GCA_036396955.1). Taxonomy (GTDB): domain Bacteria; phylum Planctomycetota; class UBA1135; order UBA1135; family UBA1135; genus DASWJW01. The sequence goes on along the minus strand of DASWJW010000045.1, from coordinate 16,537 downwards.
GCGACTACGCGGACGGCAAGAAGATCGGCTGGAAGGACGGCGTCGCCGCGCTCTGGCACATCGTCAAGTACAACCTCTTCAGCTAGCGGCGCGCTCGCGCGCCGCTAGGGCGCGGCCAGGCGCAGGACGCCGCGCGCCGGCGCGACCGAAACGGCGACCACGGCCAGCCCGCGCGCGGCGAGCCCGCGCTCCGCGGCCTGGATGGCAAGCTGCGGCGTGTTGTTTTTGAGACTCAAGTGGGCGAGCGCGAGCGCCAGCAGACCGCGCGGCGCGTGCGCGGCCAGCAGATCGCCCGCTTGTTCGTTGGCGAGGTGGCCGAGCGGACCGCCGACTCGCGCTTGCAAATGCGGCGGGTAGGGGCCGGCGCGCAGCAATTCCGGATCGTGGTTGAATTCGAGCACCAGCAGGTCGAGTCCTTCCAGCACGCCTGTTTCGAGCGCGTCGGTCACGCCGAGGTCGGTGAAGAATCCCGCGCGGCGGCCGTCGGCTTCGAAGACGAAACCGTGGGTGGGATCGGCGTCGTGGTCGATGCGGACCGGCAGGCAGCGCAGCGGCCCGATAGAAAAGGCTTCGCCGGCCAGGAAACCGCGCGTCTCGACCCGGCGGCGCGCGCGTTCGGATGCAGACGTCTTGGGGTGCCTTGCGAGTGCCTGCAGGTGCGCGTAGAGCGGCGCCCCGGCGCGCGCGGCCACCGGGACCACGTTTGCCGAGTGATCAGTGTGGTGGTGCGTCAGGAGAACGGCGTCGGCATGCGTCAGCGAAGCACCGGCCTGCTCCGCCAAGACGCGGGCGGTCCGCTGCGCCAGGCCGCAGTCGAGCACCACGGTGACGGCATCGGCGCCGGATCCCGCACGCACGAGCGCGCAGTTGCCCGTCGATCCGCTGCCGAGAAGAATTACCTCCACCGTGCGCGAGGGTACCGTTCCGCCATGGGACCGGCCAGCCGAGACGGCGAAACTGCAGCGCCGCCGCCGGCGGTGTCGTTCGCCGGCGACAGCGGGGTCGGCAAGACCGGCTTGCTCGAAGGCGTGATCCGGGCGCTCTGCGCGCGCGGCCTCCGCGTGGGAGTGATCAAGCACTCCGGAGGATTCACGGATCCGGACCAGGCCGGCAAGGATTCCTGGCGCCTGCGCGAAGCGGGCGCCGAACGCCTGGTGCTCGCGAGCCCCAGCGCCACCATCCTCTTCGCGCGTCATCCGCGGGCCGAGCCGGACTTCGCCGGGCGTCTGGCTCTGCTTGGCGGCGGACTGGACCTGGTCCTCGTCGAGTCGTATGGCAGCGCCGGACTGCCGACGCTCGAAGTGCTGCGCCGCGGCCATACCGAGACCTTGCGCGCGCGCGGCGCCGGCGAACGGATCGCGGTGGTTGCCGATTTCGAGCCAGCGGGGCTCTCGGTGCCCTTGCTGCGGCTCGAACAGCCTGAAGAGGTTGCGGACTTCCTGGTCGCGGCGCTGGCCTTGGCCACCAATCGCATTCCGGGATAGCACCACGACGGAATGGCGCGTCAACGCGTTATTTTCGGCACTAGAAGTACTTGAACGGCGAGCCGGTGTTGAAGAGCACCAACAACTCGTCGCCTTTCAGCCAGCCGCTCCGGCGCAAGCGGTCCGCCGCGGCCACGCAGGCGCCGCCTTCGGGACACGGCCAGAGCCCCATGTGCCGCGCCATCCGCTCGCTGCCGGCGGCGAGTTCGGCTTCGCTCACGGCAACCGCATTGCCGCCGGTTTCACGCAGGGTCCGCAGCATCAGAAAGTCGCCGAGCGCGCCGGGAACCCGCAGCCCGTAGGCGCGGGTCTCTGCGGGATCGGCCCATGCCGCGGCGGTCTCCGCGCCGGCTTCGAAAGCGCGCACTACCGGCGCGCAGCCCGTGGTCTGGACGCTTACGAAGCGCGGCCGCTCCGCGCCGATCCAGCCGAGCGCCTGCATCTCTTCGCAGGCTTTCGCCATGCCGATCAGGCCGGTACCGCCGCCGGTCGGGTAGAGCACCACGTCGGGCACCCGGCCGAGGTCGTAGACGAGTTCGTAGCCCATGACCTTCTTGCCCTCGATCCGGTACGGCTCGCGCAAGGTCGCCACGTTGAACCAGCCGTGCTCTTCGGCGCGGGCTGCGATCCAGCGCCCGGCGTCGGCGATGTTGCCCGGCACGCGTTCGACCACCGCGCCGAGCGCCCGGCATTCGGCCTCGATGGCCGCGGGCGTGTTGGCCGGGATCGCCACCCGCACTTCCAGGCCGTGCAGCGCGCCGTACGCGGCCGCAGCTCCGCCGGCGTTCCCGGCCGAAGGCAGGCAGATCGTCCGGGCCCCGAGCTCGCGCGCGCGCGCGGCCGCGGCGGCCATGCCGCGGGCCTTGAACGAACCGGTCGGGTTCTGCGCTTCGTCCTTCACGAACAAACGCGGCAGACCGAGGTCGGCGGCGAGGCCTTCGCCGGGCAGGAGGGGTGTCGCGCCTTCGCCGAGGCTCGGCGTTTCGGCGCCGGCCAGGGTCGGCATCAGTTCGTGGAAGCGGAACTCGCCGGGCGGACGCAGCCGGACTTCCGCGAGCGTCGGCAGGCCTGGTGCAACCAGCCCGTACTGAGCGAGGAGCGGCCCGCCGCAAGTCCGGCAGACGGTCTGCAGCTCGTTCGCCTCGTGCGGGCTGGCGCAGCGCCCGCATGCCAGTCCGGAGAGGCGCGTCACGCGGCCAAGCCTAGCGCCGCCCGGACCACGCGCTATTGCGGTCGCAGAGCGCGTTCCGAGGCCCAGCGGTCGCGGCGTGCGCGTTCGTCGGTGGCGAGGCCGGGGGGCGCGGCCGGCGGCGCGGGCAGCGGCTCGCCGGCGGCGGGGAGCCGCTGCATCCAAAGCAACGAATAGGCGGCTTCCGGCGCCAGACCTCCGGCGGCCAGGCGCGCGGCCACGGCGTCGAGCACGAAGGCGTCGGGCGTGGCGGATCGCAGCAAGGCGTCGGCCGCGGCGGTGGCGGCGTCCGGGCCGCCGGCCGCCAGCCAGTGCAGCGCCGGCGCGGCGACTTCCGGGAGACCGCTGCCGCCGAGAGCTTCGAGGGCCCGCATGCGGGATACGGGCACGTCCAGCGCTCGCGCGAACCAGCCGACCCAGTCGAATGCCGTACGCCGCGCCCACCGCCCGCATGCGTAGCCGATCCAAGCGAGGGTCTGCAGCGCGGCTTCGCGGACGTAGACGTCCCGGTCGTAGGCGAGCTCGGTGAGAGGTCCGATCACGCCGGCGCGCATCCGTGCGAGGACGAAGCGCGCGTCGTCGACCGGACGGAGTGCTTGGCTGCGCAGGCGCGCGGCCATGCGCCAGACCTCGGTTCTCAAGCCGGGATCGGCGAGAACGTCCTGCTCGACGCCGTCGCCGCCGTGCAGCCGCCGCTCGGCGGACCAGATGCCCTGCACGCGCAACAAGTGGGCGAAATCGGCCGGAAAATCGCCCGCCGAAGCGCGCGTCCAGCCGGTGCCCTCCGGCAGCAGCGCCAGGGCCTGGCCGGCGAGAAAGCGCGCGTCTTCGACCGTGGAGTCCTCGGCGCGCAGGATGTTCGCCAGCGCTTCGAGTCCGGCACCGCTGCCTTGCGCCAGCAGCGCACGCGCAAGGCCGACGTTCGCCACCCAGTCCTTTTCGTACTTGAGGCGCAGCACCAGCCGCGGCACGGCGGCGGGGGCGCCGAAGTTCTCGAGCCAGGAACACGCATCGCGGCGCAAGACGGGCGCGCTGTCCCGGTCTTCCAAGATCGCCAGCAGCGCCGCAGCGCGCTCCAATACCGGCCATTCCTCGAGATTCCTGTGCGCCGCGGTGCCGAGCCGCCCGGGGACCGCCGCGGCCTCCATTAACTCGGCGCATTCAAGGATCCGCGCTTCCGCCAGCTCGGGCAGACCGGCCGCAGCGCCCGCTTCGAGCGCGGGGTCCAGGACGGCTCGCCACGGCGGCGCCGCCGGCGCCGGGTCCGGCGCATCGCCGCAGCCGGCCGCCAGGAACGCGATGCCGGTCAGCGCGAGCGGGATGCTTCTCATTTCAAGGCCGCAGCGGAACCCGGTGCAGTTCCGCGGCTTCGGCATCGGGCTGGAATGGATTGGTCCGGTACATCAGCCGCACCTCGCCTTCGCGCGACCCTTCTGGAACCGGTAGCAATTCGCGCCAGGTCTCGCCTGCAGGCAGTTGCGTGTTGGTGAGCTCGACCTCGTCTCGGTAAGGATCGCGCAGGCGCCAGACGTGCTGCCACTCGCCCCACGCTCCGTCTTCGCCGCGCCAGCGGACTTGGACGTCGGCCGCGCGAGAACGCTCGTCGGTCGGGAAATTGTGCGCCGCCGCGACGTTGCGCACTTCGACCCAGGCCTGCGCCGGGTCCCAGCCGCCGTCGAATTCGACTGCGGCCTGCAGCGCGGCGACGTCGTGTGCGGCGCGGAACGCGTGATCGGCGCCGACCCGGCCTCCGGAACGCCGTTGTTCGGGCATGTGGCAGTGCAGGCAGCCCTCGCCGCGCAAAGCACTGCCGCCGAACTCGGCCGGCGCCGCGCGCCACTGGTCGACCGTGCCGTGCTGGTTGTGGCAGCTCGCGCAATGCTCCACCGAGGCCATCCGCGGCACGGTGCGCGGCCGGCACGGCGCGCCGCTGCGGGGATCGGGATTGGCAGTCGCCACGCCATCGCCGTCCGGCAAACCGTGGCACGCCAGGCAGTCGACGCCCAGACCGCGCTCGGCGCCGCGCGCGAGGACCCGCTCTCCTGGCGCGAACGCCAGCACCGGCCGCGGAGCGTGGCAGGCGAGGCATTCCTCGTTGGCGAACTCGTTGCTCAGCTTGCGGACTTCGGGATTCTCGAACGCGAATGCGTGGTGCGAGGCCTGCCACTCGGCAGCCACGCCGGGGTGGCACTCGAGGCAGCTCCGACTGGACAGCAGCGGGATCGCTTCGGCCGCGCCGCCGGGATCGACCACGGCGATCAGCACCGCCACGCCGCCGGCCACCAGCGCCAGCGCAAGCAGTGCTGCGGTTTTCAGCTTTCCAGCGCGGTGCGAAAACTGTTCTCGTTGGCGCACAATTCCCCGCAGGGTTGGATTGCCGAGATCGCGCCGTCGCGCAGCACCGCGACGCCGCCGCCGAGCGCGCGGGCTTCGGCGGGATCGTGGGTCACCATGACAACGGCGGCCTTCGTCGCGGCCAGGACTTCTTCCAGCAGTTCGAAGCCGGCGGCGCGGGCGACCGGGTCGAGGCTGGCAAACGGCTCGTCGAGCAGCAGCAACTGCGGCTCGAGGACCAGCGCCCGCGCAAACGCGAGGCGCCTTGCTTCGCCGCCCGACAGGCGTCCGGGACGGCGGTCAACGAGCGCTGCGAGCCCAAGGCGCGCGAGCATGGCGGTCGCGCGTGCCGCGGCGGCGGCCCGCGGCACCCCGTGCGCACGCAGCGGATCGACCAGGTGCCGCTGAACGCTGCGGGTCGGCCACAGCGCAAGATCCTGGAAGACCATCTGCACGCCGCGGCACCAGGGCGGGAGGACCGTGGCGCCGGCCCGCGAGGCCAGCCGGCCGGCGAGCCGGATCTCGCCGGCGTCCGGCGATTCCAAGCCGGCGACGAGGCGCAGCAGCGTCGACTTGCCGACTCCGCTGCGGCCGGCGACGGTGAGCCTTGCGCCGGCCGGCAAAGCCAAGTCGACGCCGGCCAGAACCTGCCTCGTTCCGTAGCGGCGGGCGAGGCCGCGGATTTCCAGGATGGGATCGCTCATGCGGTTTCCGTGGCAGGGCGCAGACCGCGCACCGCGGCCTGCAGGGCCAAGGGGAGGAAAAGCACTGCGGCGATCATCGCACCGAACGCGGCCACGAAATTGTCGCGCGCGAAGTGCAAGGCGTTGTAGTAGCGGACGGCGGCGCTGCGATTGGCGCCCGGCAGCAGGACCGCAAGGTCCAGCTCGCGGATTGCGAAGACCAGCACCAGTCCGCCGGCGAGCAGCCAAGCCGGACGCTGCGCCGCGAGGCGCTGCCGCCACAAGACCGCGGGCTGGGAAATTCCGGCCAGCGCTGCGGCTTGTTCGCCGCTCCTCGGCAGGGCGCGCAAGCGTTCCGCGAGCAAGAATACGGCCAACGGAGTGTAGCGACCGGCGAGCACGACCGCCGGGAGAAGGCGGCTCTCGTAGAAGTTGCCGAACAGATCGCGGTTGAAGACCAGGATCGCCCCGAGGCCATAGCCGACTGCGGGCGCCAGGAGCGGCAGGGCGATGGCGACACCGAGCAGGCTGCGCGCCGCCCCCGGACGCATGCGCGCGAGCAAGTGGGCAGGCACCGGCGCGAGGACCATGGCCAGCGCGCCGGCCATCAGCCCGGTCACGATCGACCGGCCGAGGTCGGGGCCGCCGCGCTGGGCGGCGTCGCGGAACGCAGCTCCGCTGCGCGCGAGCCAGGCGCCTTCGCCGACGGGCCCGCGCATGCCGGTCTCGTAGAGCACGCGGCCCAGCGGCACGACCAGGACCATTGCGATCAAGGCGATGCCGAGTCCGCCGGCGATCCAATTGCCGCGGCCCAGGCCCAGGCGCGGCGGCCGGCTCGCGCCACCGCCGCCGACGTCGCGGTCTCCCCACAGCAGCGTGAAGAAGAGCACCGCTCCGGCGAGCGCCACCAGCGGGGCGGCCGCCCGGGCTCCTCCGCGGTAGTCGGACTCCCGCCAGTGCGTGAAGACCTCGAAGGAGTAAACGGTGAACTTCTCGCCGACGGCCCCGAAGTAGTCGGCGACCGCGAAGTCGGTGAGCGTGAAGAGAAAAGCCAGGGCTCCGCCCAGCACGGCGGCCGGCGCGGCGCAGCGCGCCATTTCGGCGAGCGCGAGTCTGCGGCCGCCGGCGAGGACCGCCGCCTGGTGCGCGCCGATGCCCTGGCGAGCGAGCGCGCGCGCGACGAGCAGCGCCGGCAAGGGCGCGTAGCACAGGCCCAGGCAGAACAGCGCCGAAGACATGCCGTCCATTCCGGTCAAGCCGTGCCAGGACTGGGCGATGAGCAGCGGTGGCAGCAACAAGGGCAGCGGCAGCAGCAGTTCCAGCACTTCGGCGCCGCGCATGCGTACGCGGGCGGCGATCAGGCCCAGCGGCGCCCCGACCAGCGATGCGATCAGGGCGGAGCCGGCCGCGAAAGCGGCGGTGCGCAGGAACAGCGCCCGCAAGCGCGGTTCGGCGAGTTCGCTCAAGCCGCCGAAGGACAGCAAGGCCGGAAGCGTCGGCAGCAGGGGCAGCCAGGCCACCGCCAGCACGGCCAGCAATCCGCAGGCGCTCCACGCCGCGCCGTAGCGCAGCGACGGCGCGCCGGGGCTCGCCGCGCGGAGCCGCATCACCGCACGAACACTTCGGCGAAGGCCTCGGCGCGGTCCTTGAGCAACGCCGCGGCCGCCGGCCAGTCGACCTTCATGGCGCGGAAATCGCGGTCGGGGAGGCCGACTTCGGGCGGCGTCACGACCCCGGGGTGCAGCGGGACCTGTTCGGATCGCGACGCGGCGAGCAGGGCCTCGACTTCCGGCGAGAGCACGAAGTCGAGGAACTTCCGCGCTGCATCGGGATGGCGGGCCCCGGCGATCATGCAAACCGTGTTGGGGATCAGCAGCGTGCCCGCGCCGCCGGCCTCCTGGTCGAGGTGGAGCGTCGCGACCGGGTTGCCGTTGCGGCGTGCGACCGCGGCGTCGTCCGTGTCGGTGAGGCACCAGACGAAGTCGCCCTCGCAGACCCGGCGCATCACGTCGGCGTTGCCGCCGCCGAACGACAAGCCGGCCGCCTTGGCGCGCTCCAGCCAATCGAGGACTGCGGCCGCGCCGCGCTGCTCGGAGAGCACGGTGAAGTGGGTGAGGGTGGTCCCCGTGAGCGGCTGGGCCATCGCCCCGGACTTGGCGAAAGCGGGGTCGGCGAGGTCGTCGAGGCGCTGCGGGGGGCGGGTGCCCGCGGGCAGCAGATCGACGCGGTAGAGGATCACCCGCGCCCGCGCCGCAAAACCCGTCCAATGGTGATCCGGGTCGCGGAAGTCCTCCGGGATGCCGCGCGCCGATTCGCTGAAGTACGGCTGCGTCAGCCCGAGGTCCTTGAGGCGGATCGTCTGGGCGATCTCATTGTTCCAGTAGACGTCGGCCCGCGGGCGGTCGCGCTCGGCGATGATTCGGTTGACCATGCCGACCGTCTTGTTGCGCTCGACGTCGAATTGGCCCTCGACCTTCAGTCCAGTGCGCTCTTCGAAAAGCGCGAGGATGCGTTCGGAATGCTCGCGGTCGAGCGAGCAGTAGACCACGAGATCGGCTTGTCGCCCGCAGGCCGCAAGTCCGGCGAGGAGAACGCATGCGAGAATCGCGGGGGCGCTCGGGGATCGCATCGGGCGCAGAGTAGCAACGGGCGTGCCACGACTCTGAGCCGGGCGGACGACGCGAAGGGTTACTGCTCGGAAACGCCGGCACGTGGCTCTTGGCGGCCGTGGCTCCGATCGGCCGCGGCCCCTAACATTCCAGAGGAATGACCCAGACGCTCCCCCCCCTCGCCCTCAGCGAGCGCATGTCCCGGCTGGGAACCGAAACCGCCTTCGAAGTCCTGGCCCGGGCCCGGGCGCTCGAAGCACGCGGCCGCGACGTGGTCCATCTCGAGATCGGCGAGCCCGATTTCGACACCCCCGCGCACGTGGTCGAAGCCGGCGTCGAGGCCTTGCGCGGCGGCTGGACCCACTACGGCCCCGCGGCGGGCCAGCCCGAGGCGCGCGCCGCGGTCGCCGAATACGTCGGCCGCACTCGCGGGGTCGGGGTGAAGCCCGAAGAAGCAGTGCTGGTCCCTGGGGGCAAGCCGGTGATGTTCTACGCGCTGCTCGCGCTGGTCGAGCGCGGCGACGAGGTCGTCTACCCGAACCCCGGATTCCCCATTTACGAGTCGATGATCCGCTTCTGCGGCGGTAAGCCGGTGGCATGCCCGCTCCGCGAGAGCAACGGCTTCGCGCTCGATCCCGACGACGTGATCGCGCGGCTCACGCCCGCGACCAAGATGGTGATCCTCAACTCGCCGGCCAACCCGACCGGCGGCGTCACCGGCCGCGAAGAGCTGGACCGCGTGCTCGCGGCGCTGCACGAGCGGCCGGACGTCTGGATCCTTTCCGACGAGATCTACAGCCGCTTGCTCTACGACGGCGAAGAGCACGTCAGCCCGCTGTCGGATCCCGCAGTGCGGGACCGGGTGATCCTGCTCGACGGTTTCAGCAAGACCTACGCGATGACCGGCTGGCGGCTCGGCTACGGCGTAATGCGGCCCGACCTAGCCACGATGATCGGCAAGCTAATGATCAACTCGAATTCGTGCACGGCGTCGTTCACCCAGCGCGCGGGGATCGCGGCGCTCACCGGCGACCAAACTCCGGTCGACCGGATGCGCGCCGAATTCGACCGCCGCCGGCGCCGCATCGTCGAGCTGCTCAATGAAGTGCCCGGCTTCCGCTGCCACTTGCCCAAGGGCGCTTTCTACGTGTTCCCCAGCATCCGCGGAACGGGCGTGGCGAGCGACGCGCTGCAGGCACGGATCCTCGAGGAAGCCGGCGTCGCCTGTCTCGCCGGAACGGCGTTCGGGGCGGAAGGCGAAGGCTATCTGCGTTTCTCGTACGCAGCTTCGATCGAGACCATCGAAGAAGGGATCCGCCGCGTGCGCGGGCTCGTGGAATCGCTCTGATGCGCGCGGTCGCCGATTTCCGTTCCGACACCGTCACGCGGCCCACCAAGCGCATGCTCGAGGCCATGATCGGCGCCGAAGTCGGCGACGACGTCCTCGGCGACGACCCGACGGTCCAGGCGCTCGAGCGGCGCGTCGCGGGAATGTTCGGCCGGGAGGCCGCGTTGTTCACGGTTTCGGGGACCATGTCGAACCAGTGCGCGGTCGCCGCGCACATCGAGCCCGGCGAAGAGGTGATCGTCGAATCGGAGTCCCACATCTTCACGTGGGAAGGCGGCGGTCTCGCGCGCATCGGCGGCGCTCACACGCGCACCATTGCGGGCGAGTCTGGCATGATGCCGGTCGAGGAGATCCGGGCGGCGGTCCGCAAACCGTCGCTGCACATGCCGCGCACGTCGCTGATCTGCCTGGAGCAGACGCACCTAGCGTCAGGCGGAACGATCCTGCCGCTGCGCTACTTGAAGCAAGTGCGCGACTTGTCGCTCGAGACCGGAGTATCGGTGCACCTCGACGGCGCGCGGATCTTCAACGCGATGGCCGAAACCGGCCTCTCTTGCGCGGAAAACGGAATTTTCGCCGACTCGATCGCGATCAGCCTGAACAAGGGCCTTTCCTGTCCGGTGGGCAGCGTCCTGATCGGCGACGGCGCGTTCATCGAGCGCGCGCGGCGGGTGCGCAAGTGGATGGGCGGCGGCATGCGCCAGGCGGGCTATCTGGCGGCCTGCGGTCTGGTCGCGCTCGACGACGTAGTGCCTTTGCTGAGCGAGGACAACGCGCGCGCGCGGCGGCTCGGCGGGGTCATCCTGGGCCTGCCCGGACTGGAAATTGCGCAGACCACGATCGACACCAACATCTTGTTCGTCGAAGTCGTCCAGCACGGTCTCGACGCGCCCATGGTGGCAGCGGCGCTCGCGGATCAGAACGTGCTCGCGCTGGCGCTCGACGAACGCATCCTGCGCTTCGTGACCCACCGCGAAGTGAGCGACGCGGACATCGACCGCGCGGCGGCGGCGCTTCAAGAAGTCCTCGGACCGTCGGCCTAGGCCCGTTCCGCATGAGCATCTTCAAGGCGTACGACATCCGCGGGACCTGGCCCGACCAGATCGACGCTCCACTGGCGCGCCGCATCGGGCGCGCATTCGCCGACTTCGTCGGCGCCGGTCCGCTCGCCGTGGGCCGCGACATGCGCTCCATGGCTTCGGAGATCCAGGGCGCTTTTCTCGAAGGCATCCGTGACGCGGGGATCGACGCGATCGATCTGGGGCTCTGTTCCACGCCGCAGGCGTATTTCGCGATCGGCAAGCTGAAAGCCGCCGGCGGAGCGAGCACGACCGCCAGCCATAATCCGGCCGGATACATCGGCTTCAAGCTGTGCCGGGACCAGGCCAAGCCGATCAGCGCCGATTCGGGGATCCGCGAGATCGAGGCCGCTGCGACCGCGGCGGCCGCGCCAGAGGTCGCGGCGAAGCGGGGGAGCTTGACCCGGATGGACACCTTGCAAGGCTACGCCTCGCACGTGCTCCGCTGGTCCGACCTGCAGCGCGAAGTGCACGTGGTGACCGACGCGGCCAACGGCATGGCGGTGCACACGTTTCCGGTGATCGTTGCGCGAGAGCCGCGCATCCGCCATTCCGGGCTGTTCTACGAACTCGACGGCGAATTCCCCAACCACGAAGCCAATCCGCTCAAGGACTCCATGCTCGCCGACCTCCGCGCGGCGGTCGTGGCCGAGGGCGCCGAACTCGGCGGCGCCTTCGATGGCGACGCGGACCGCTGCCGCTTCGTCGACGAAACCGGCCGGCCGCTCGGGAACGACATCATCACGGCGCTGGTGGCCCGCGAGGTCCTCGCAGAGGAACCCGGCGCCGCCATCGTCTACGACCTGCGCTCGTCCTGGGTTCTGGCCGAAGAAGTGCTGCGGCTCGGCGGCAGACCCGTGCGCGAACGCGTCGGTCACTCCTTCCTCAAGGCGAAGATGCGCGAGCACGATGCTCCCTTCGGCGGCGAATTGTCCGGCCACTACTACTTCCGCGACAATTGGTTCGCGGACAACGCGGAAATCATTCTCCTCAAGGTGCTCAACCTCGTGTCGAGCAGCGACCGACCGTTCAGCGCGCTCGTCGACGACTTGATGCGCTACCACAGCACCGGGGAGTTGAACTTCCGCGTCCCCGACGTCGGCACGGCGATCGGATCGATCAAGGCGCAATTCGCCGGTCACCGGCTCGACGAACTCGACGGCATCACGATCTCCGAAGGCGAAGTCGGCACGCCCGGCTGGTGGTGGTTCAACTTGCGGGGTTCGAACACCGAGCCCTTGCTGCGGCTCACCCTGGAGTCCGACGACCGCACGCGCATGGAAGACATGACCGCGCGGGTCGTCGCGGCGCTCGGCGTCGCGCCGGAGGCATGAGATGACCACCGGCGCCCGCAGCAAGCGGATCCGCATCCTGGGCGTCCCGATGGATCTGGGCGCGAGCCGGCGGGGTACCGACATGGGGCCCAGCGCGCTGCGGATCGCGCGGCTTGCCGATGGCCTGGGCGGCCTCGGCTATGCGGTCGAGCGGGAACAGGACGTGCACGTCCCTTCCATGGAGACGCGGTCGTCCGGCGAGGAGACGCTGCGCTTCCGCGACGAGATCCGCTACGTCTGCACGCGGCTGGCCGCGCGCGTCCGCGGCGTGCTCGCCGACGGTGCCATTCCGCTGGTCCTCGGCGGCGACCATTCCATCGCCATGGGGACGGTCGCCGGCGTCGCTGGACACTTCCGCGACCGCGGCGAGAGCCTCGGGCTGATCTGGTTCGACGCACACGGCGACATGAACACCGCGGAGTCTTCGCCGAGCGGGAACATCCACGGCATGCCGTTGGCGCACTTGCTGGGCCTGGGAGACTCAACCCTAGCCCAGATCGGTGGATTTAGCCCCAAGGTGCTCCCCGAGCACGTGGCGCTCGTGGGGATCCGCGAAGTCGACGCCAAGGAGCGCGCCCTGATCCGCAACGCCGGCGTGCGGGTTTTCACCATGCGCGACATCGACGAGCGCGGCATGGGCGCGGTGGCGCGCGACGTTCTGGAGACCGTCACCAAGGGCACCGCCGGTTTCCACATGTCTTTCGACGTGGACGGGCTCGATCCGACCGTCGCGCCGGGCGTGGGGACGGCGGTACCGGGCGGCGTCGACTACCGCGAGGCGCACCTGCTCATGGAGTACTCAGCCGATTCCGGGCTGATGACCTCCATGGAAGTCGTCGAACTCAATCCGATGTTCGACACGCGCAACGAAACCGCCGAACGCGTCAAACAATTGATCTTGTCCGCTTTCGGAATGTCGATTCTCTAGCCGCAGTTCAGCGGCGGCCGGCCCCGCGTCGCGTTCCGAGGGCGGCGAAGAAGAGATCGATGCCTTCTTTCTCGCCCATGACCAGCAGGAACTCGCCGGGCGAGAGCCGCGCTCCCGCGCGCGGGTTGAAGCGCAGCGTGCCGTCGACTCCCCGCACTCCCACGGCGATCAGGCCGTGGCGCGCCCCGAGTTCGAGCCCGGCGAGGGTCGCGAAATTCTCGGGCAGGGGGTCGGGCAGCTGGACTTCTTCGATCAGGACTTCGTGGCCGGCGGCACCGAGCGCGAGCTCGGCGAGGCCGACCGTCGAAGGGCGCATCAGCGCCTGGGCGAGGAGCTTGCCCCCGACATCGTAGGGCGTGACGACCTTGTCGGCGCCAACGCGCCGCAGCCGCGGCGCCGATTGCGGGCTCTCGGCGCGCGCCACGATGCTGCAGCGCGGATTCTTCTCGCGCGCAGTGAGCGTGATGAACACGTTGTCGGAATCGCTGCTCACGCAAGCGATCACGCCGAACGCGCGTTCGACGCCGGCTTGCACCAGGATCTCCTCGTGGGCCGCGTCGCCGCGCAAGGCGGGCACTCGGTGGTCGAGGAGCATCTCGACCGCGACCGGATCGATGTCGATCACCACGAACTCCCGGCCGGCTGCTTCGAGCTCGTGGCGCACGGTCTGGCCCAGGCGGCCGTAGCCGCACAAGATCACGTGTCCGGACATGCTTTCGATGATCTTCTCCATGCGTTTCCGAGTCCGTCTGGGGTAGCTTGCCAGCACGGCGCGCCCCAGGACGCCGGCCGCGAAGTAGCCGGTGGTCACGCCGGCGACGATGAGGAAGATCGTGAAAACCCGGCCGCTGGAGCCCAGTTCGCCGACTTCGCCGTACCCGACCGTGGTGACGGTGATCACGGTCATGTAGAGCGAGCGGAGCAGGCCCCATTCCGGGTGCAGTGCCCAGTAGCCGAGGGTCCCGACCAGGACCACGCTGAAACCCAGCCCGGCCACGATTGCGACGTCGCGGCGCAAGAAGCGGTACTCGAAGGTCGGTTCGCCCGGCACGCTGCGCATTCTAGGCGGCGGAGGCTCCCGGTCGCGCAGTGCTGGGTCCGCGGAACGCTTTGATCTAGAATCAATGGTTCTCATGGATCCGCGCCTGGAGCAGATGCTCGAACGCACGCCGGAATGGCTTCGGGCGGGCGGTCCCGAAGCCGACGTCGTGGTCGCAAGCCGCGTCCGGCTCGCGCGCAACCTGTGTGGGCGACGGTTCCCGCACCTGCTCACCACGGAAGAAGCGCGCGAGATCTGCACCGCCACCGGGAAGCTTGCGGCGGGGTTCTTCCCCGGGGGACTCTCGCTGGACCCGTCGGATCTGGGAAGCGCCGAATGCGAGCTCCTCGTGGAGCGGAGTCTGGCCAGCCGCGACCTCCTCGAGGCCGCGCGCCCGACCGGCGTCCACTTCGACGCGACCGAGGCGGTCGGTCTGATGGTCAACGAGGAAGACCACTTCCGCATGCAGGGCCTGGCGCCCGGCCTCGACCTGGAACGCGCGCACAAGGGCATCCGGCCGCTGTCCATCGAGTTGGGGCGCAATTTCGAGCTGGCTCGGCACGATCGATACGGCTGGCTCACGGCCTGCCCGACGAACACCGGCACGGGCCTTCGGGCCAGCCTCCTGCTGCACCTGCCGGCGCTGGCGCGCGCGCGCATGCCGCTGCAGCGCGCGCTCCAGGCGGCCCAGCGCTCGTACCTTGCGGTCCGCGGCGTGCACGGCGAAGGCAGCCGGGCGCTCGGCAACTTCTACCAGATCAGCAATCAGCGGACGCTTGGCAGCGACGTCCAGAAGCAGATCCAGGACGTTTCCGACTACGCCCGCCAGGTATCCAGCTACGAGCGCGAGGTGCGCGAAGCCCTGCTCGGGGAGGAAGGCAATCGACGCGCTCTCCGCGAAGACGTGCGCCGCGCCTGGAACAACTTGGCCGGGTCGGAGAAGCTCTCGACCGCCGAAGCGCTCGATTCGCTCTCGACCCTCCGGCTCGCCGCAATGGGCGGACTGGACACCGAGCTCGAGCTCGTGCTCGACGGCGACGAGGTGCTGGTGCAGTGCTTCCAGCTGCAGCCGGGACACCTGCAAGCGCGCATCGGGACGGAACTCGATCCCGAACAGCGGGACCGGTCCAGGGCGCGATTGCTACGCGAGTCCTTGGGCATCGAAGCGGGTCAGCTGCCGCCGGACGAGCCTGACTAGGCAGTTGCTTTGCAGGTGCGGAGGTCTAGGCCTCGGCGAGCCCGATTCGCCGTCGCCCGTTCCGAAGGCTATGCTTGGTGCACGGCATGAAGACCCTCCGAGATCTCCTGGGGGACGACCCACTCATCGTCAGCGTCAAACCCGGGGTCAAGGTCCGAACCGCAGCCAAAGCGATGGCTTTCGCCAATGTCGGCTGTGTGGCCATCCTGCAAGACGGACTGTTGGTCGGATTATTCACCGAACGGGACATCCTCAAGCGGGTGCTGCTCCAAGACCTCAAGACCGACCAGACGATCGTGGACGAGGTCATGACCGTCAAGCTCGTGGTCGGCGATCCGGACATGGACGCCAACGAGGGCCGGCGGTTGCTGCGCGACCACCACATCCGCCACTTGCCGGTCGTGGCCGAAGGCAACCGCCTCTTGGGGGTCCTCTCGATCCGCGACTTGATGCGGGACGAACTGGACGAAGCGCAGCGGACCGTCGAAGATGTCAACCGCTACATCCAGGGCGGCGAGGCCTTCGAAGGCGAGGTCTGATCTCGCCTTCGCCAATGCACAGGGCGAGGTCTGATCTCGCCTTCGCCAATGCACAGGGCGAGGTCTGATCTCGCCTTCGCCAATGCACAGGGCGAGGTCTGATCTCGCCTCCGCCCAGGCACAGGGCGAGGTCTGATCTCGCCTCCGCCAATGCACAGGGCGAGGTCTGATCTCGCCTCCGCCAATGTTCGGGGCGCTAGACCCCTTCCGGTTCGCCGCGGAGGATTCCATCTCGAATGGCAGCCTGCGCCGCGCTTGCGTCCGCCGCCGGTGCGATGCGGAACACTGGCCGGGTACGCGTGCGGACCGGAACTCCGATCTTGCGCCGCGAGCCGCTGCGGCGGATTTCGACTTCGACCTCTTCGGCTTCGCCGAGGTCACGCAAGACGGCCAGCAACTCGCTTTTGTCGGCGACCTTGCGCCCGCCGACCGCAACGAGGCGGTCGCCGCTGCGCAAGCCGGCTTCGTACGCGGTCGAGGTCTCGGCGACTTCGACTTCCATGCCATCAGCGAGCGAGAAGCCCAGTACCGGTTCGCCGGCGCGCCGGTAGATCACGTCGAGCCCGGCTTGCGGGAGGACTTCTTCCCACGGGAGGTCGACCAGCCCTGCCACGTACCGGTCGAAGAATGCCGTGCAATCCCAGCCAGTTACGGCCCGGATGGCGCGCTCCAGATCGCCGGGCCGGTAGCCTGCGTCCGGGTAGTCGACCCAGCGGTGCAGGAAACGCACCACGTCGTCGAGCGAACGCCGGTTGCCGGTCTCGATCCGGATC
>DASWJW010000044.1:0-3525 GCA_036396955.1 Planctomycetota bacterium | reverse complement strand
CACGCCGGGAACGCCGAGCAGCCCGATCATCACGACCATGACCGACTTCGCGGATGCCAACGGCATCGGCGTGCTGGGCTGGGGCTGGAACGTGTGGGGCGAGCCGGATCACGTGCTGATCAAGGACGTGAACGGCACGCCGACCGACGGCTACGGGCAGGTGTTCCGCAACTGGATGCTGGCGCACTAGAGCCAGGTGTAAAGCCCGGCTCACTTCGGCGAGGGGAGGGCCGGGTGCCTGCCGAGCTGCATGGCTCGACGCGGTGCTCCTCGGTCGGACGCGGCCAAGTCCGCTTCCGCCCTCCGGGCACCCTGCCTTCGGCAGGGCTCCGCCGCGTCTGCGCTTTACTTACGCTCGGCAGGCACCCGGCCCTCCCAGGATCGGGCGGCTCTTTCTTCTGCGCTCTGGTCGCCAACTAGCAGCAGGATGGACAGCCAGTGTCGGCGTTTCATTTGAGAATCTCCTCGGTGCTTTCCTTGACTTCTTCCTTGGCTTTCTCGAGCACTTCCCCGGTGCGCTGCTCGGGCCGCGGCCGCCAGTCGACGGCGCCGAACCATTTGTGCCCGAGGTACGTGTAGCCCAGGCTGATCGCGGTGACCCGCTGGTCGATGTCGGGCAACGCGTCGTAGTGCGCGCTGCGCTCGGAGGTCACGTAGCGCAAGGTCACGCCGTGCAGGCCCCACACCCGCACGGTCAGCGACGCGTCGCCGCGCGCGAGGTTCTCCGTGCCGGCGGCGGTGTCGGAGCCGCGGTCGGTGATGTAGTAGTCGCGCGCGGTGACCTCGAAGGCGGCGACGTCGGCGAAGATGAGGCGCAACCCGGCCAGCGCCTGCGGCGTGATGCCGTAGTGGTAGTCGCGCAGCCCGCTGCTGCGCGTGACGCCGCCCGAGCCGTAGCCGACGCCGGCGACGACCTCGTTCTGCAGTGCGACGTTCCGGCTCACCCACCACTGGCCGGTGGTGCCGAGGTTCAGCGCGGTGTTCGACACGCGGAAGATCTGCGGCGCGATGTAGTCGTACGAGCCGTACACGCCCCAGACGCCGCGATAGTGCTCGCCGTCGCCGATCGGCGCGCCGACCAGCAGGCCCCGCGTGATCAGGTTTTCCAGCATGTTGCTGCTGGTCGTCGTGAGCTGAAAATGGAAGTAGTCGAACGGCCGTTCGTAGCGGTAGCCGGGCTTGCCGGGCAGACCGTAGACCATCGTGAAATCGAGCACGGCCTCGCCGCGCCGGTAGCTCTGCGGGATGGGCGGCGTGTCGGGGTCCGGGTTGGTGTTGACGTCGGAGCGGATTCTCGCGTCCAGGTTGGCGCCGAGGTTGGCCCGCGTGTGCACCGCCGGTTCGCCGCTGCGGAACACGCCGTCGAAGCGCCGGCCGAAGGCCATGCGGTTGAACCCGGTGGCCGGCGAGACCAGCGCGGCGGCGAACGTGCGCAGTCCGCTGGGGCGCCGGTCGCTGGTCTCGAGGACCAGGCTGGCCATCCGGAACAACGGCTCGCCGAGCAGGGTGCCGCCGAAACCGGTCGTGAGCTGGTCGTTGATCGACGGCGGCGTGGTCTCGCCGGCGATCTCCCAGAGCGTGCTGCCGGCGATCGTGTAGCCCAGCGCGGCCCAGTAGTTTTGCCCCGCCGAGCGCGCGAAGCCGTGATACATCGAGCCTTGATACGGGTGGCCGAACTGGTTGACGTCGAAGGAATCGCTGTCGTAAACCCAGTGCCCGGTGAAGTTGTTCTCGATGCTGTCCCAGTCGCTCTCGAAATCCTCCTGCGGCTCGACGTAGCGGCGGTCGAACTGGTTCAGCAGGAAGTCGAACAGCAGGATGTCGCCGAGCGGGATCCAGGCGCTCTTGCCGTCGCCCACGCCCCACCGCAGCTGCGGGTCGGGTTGCTCGGCATTGAAAGCCGTCGGGGCGATCTTCTGCTCGGTCGGCGTAGGCTCATCGGCAACTGCCGCCGGCGTCACCGCGGCCAGCAGCGCCGCCAGCACGGGATACGGCCAGGTACGGCTACGCGGTCCCCGCATCGGCGCCTCCTCCACCCCCCTTGGAGGGCGAGACTGCGCCAAACGTTCGGGTCTAGAAGCGCAACTCCAGCTTCACGCCCAGCGCGGCCGAGGGCACTTCCGCCGCGGGCACGTACGCATCGGACGGCCGGAACAGCGCGGGCGCCAGGCTGAGACCGCCCCACGGCGTCGTGAAATCGCTCAGGTCGTAGTTGCTGAGCACGCCGATGGTCGCGCCGGCCAGCACGTCGTGCCACCAGTGATCGTCGGTCGCCACGCGCGACCAGCCGACGAAGCCGGCCGCGGCATACGCTGGCGCGCCCCAGCCCCAGCCATATTGCTTGCGGATGAATTCGGCGCCGGCGAAGGTGACGGCGCTGTGGCCGGACGGAAACGAGCCGCCTTCGCCGTTGGGCCGCTCCGCGTCGACCGCGTACTTCAGCCCGTAAGTGATGGCGCCGCTGCGCGCCAGGGCCAGGCCCAGGTCGTGGCGCGGCGCGCCGGTCATGCGCACGAGCTCGACGCCGAGCAGGCTGGTCCGCGACGAGGCCGGGCCGGTATCGCCCTGCAGAAGAAAGGTGAGACCGAGCGCGACCGTCGGGATGCCGATCATCAGCAGGTCGGCGGAACGCTCGACCTGGCTCGCTTCAGCCGGCGCTTCGGCGCGCGCAGCGCCCGCCAGCAGCAGCGCCGCCAGAACCATCCCCATTTTCATCGCGAGTCCACCGACGGGCACGCGGCCCGCGTTCGTCTGTCAGTCGCGAACGATAGTGGGGGCCAGGCGCGCCGCGTTCAAGCTGACATAGGTCGTAGGCGTGTAAAACCTGCACGCAATCAACGATCAGAGCGAGACGATTGGCTTGAAGCCGCCCCAGAACATGCGCTTGCCGTCGAAGGGCATCTTTTTCGGGTCCATCATGTCGGCCAGGCGCGGGTCCTTCATGACCTTGGCGAGGACGCGGTCGCGATCCTTGCGCGTCTTGTAGACCGCGTACGAGAACACCACGACTTCGCCTTTCTTGAGCTTCACGCTCTGGGGGAACGAGGTGTGTTTGCCCGGTTTGACGTCGTCGGCGACGCATTCGACATACTCGAGGGCGCCGTGATCGCGCCAGACCTTGCCGGCCTTCTGCGCCATGCGGCGGTAGGCCGCGAGATGCTTCCTCGGGACGGGCAGGACGAATCCATCAACGTAGGACATGGGTGACCTCCTGGGTCATTGCTGCAGCAGCGGCATCCCCGCGGAGCGGGGCTTGTCGCGAATGGGACGGACCGGGCGCACTTCGATGCTGCCGACGCGAGCCGGGGGGATCTTCGACGCCAGCTGGATCGCCTCGTTCAAATCGCGCGCCTCGACCAGGTAGAAGCCGGCCAACTGCTCCTTGGTTTCGGCGAACGGTCCGTCGGACACCGCGACCTTGCCGCCGCGCACGCGCACGGTGGTCGCAGTCTCCACCGGCTGCAGCGCTTCGGAAGCGACGCAGCGGCCGCTGTCGCGCAGGCCCTGGTCGAACGCAAGGCACTC
>DASWJW010000043.1:0-18689 GCA_036396955.1 Planctomycetota bacterium | reverse complement strand
CGTCCGCGCCACAGCAGCCAGGCAAGCGCGGCGATCACGGCGCCGCCGGATCCAAGCACCCAGGTCGGGACGGCGGCGACGGGGAAGGGAAGGAAGATCACGGCTTTCGGACTCTCGGTCCGCAGTCTAGCGCGTAGCCAGGACACGGCCCGGAGAGCCGAACTGCTGGCTACCATGATCCGCGGTTGTTCTCGGCCGCCACGGTGATGAAACACGATCTTCCCTTGCTCGCTGCGCTGCTCTGCGCCGGCCTTCCCACGGTGCTCTCGGCGGCGGACCCGCCCGCACCTGCCCTCGCCGCGCCGCAAGGCAGGACGGCGCAAGAAGGCGCGACGCGCGCCGCGTGGGAGCGGCTGCGCGCCGTGGAACGCGGTGCGCAAGACGCGATGGCGGCGGCGCAAGACGCCTTCATGGCCGCCGGCCGCACGCCCGAGGCCCGCAAGGCCTACGGCGACGCGATGATCGAGGCGCGCCGGGACACCGAGACCGTGACGCGCGAATTCGCGCAGAGTTTCGCTGCCAGCGACTGGAGCAGCTGGGAAGCTCCCGCAGACGCGCTCCTGCTGGAACGCGGCCTGTTCCTCGCCGGCCAGACCGGCCTCGACGAAGATCCGGCGCTCGCAACGCGGGCGTTCGAGACGTTCCTCGCGCGTTTTCCGCAAGCACCGCCGGCGGCGACGGTGCGCCAGGTCCTGCTGCCGATGGCGTACGTCGCGGCCGGTCCGGCCGAACTCGCGGTGGAACGCATCGCCGCCCTCGCCCGGGCCCACTCGACGCCGGTCGACCAGGCGTTCCTGCAGCTGGCCCTTGGCGACGCGCTGGCGGTCCTCGGCCGCGGCGATGCTGCACGGGCTGCGTACGAAGAGGCCTTGCGGAATGCTCCGGAGGACCTGCAGCGCACCGACTCGCGCGGCCGAGTGCGGCGCGATGCGCAGCTGCGGCTCAAACTGGTCGGGCTGCCGGCGCCCGAAATCGACTTTCCGAACTGGCTCGGCGCCCCGGCGCGCCCGCTGTCGGCATTGCGCGGCCAGGTGGTGCTGGTCGACTTCTGGGCGACCTGGTGCGAACCGTGCCGCGCGGTGATGCCCAAGCTCAACGCGCTCTACGGGGAACTGCGGGACCAGGGCGTCGTGGTGCTCGGCGTGACCCGGTACTACGAGATGGGCTTCATGCCCGACGGCGGGGCCGACCTCAACCGCGGCCAGCCGATCGAAAAGATCGGCGCCGCCGAGTTTTCCGCCCACTTGCAGAAGTTCCGGGACGCGAGCGGCATCCGCTATCCGTTCGTGGTCGCCGACGTCGCGACCTTCCGCGACGCCTACGGCGTGACGGGCATCCCCACCCTGGTGGTGGTGGGAAAAGACGGCAAGGTCCGCTACGTATCGGTAGGCACCGGCACCGAAGCGGCCCTTCGCGCCGCAGTGCGCGAAGCCATTCGCTAGGGCGCCGCAGTGCGCGAAGCCATTCGCTAGGGCGCCCGTGAGCCCCCCAGGCGGCGCCATCCGCGCTAGAATGCCCACGTTATTCCGCAGACGATGTCACCCTTCGTTTCTGGCTACACCGGTGGCGCCGAGCCACCGACCCGCGACCTGCTGCAAGATGCGCAGAAAGGCGATGCTGCAGCTCTTGAACGATTGCTCGCGCGCTATCAAGACCGCGTGCTCGCCGCCGTCCGCCGCCGTATGGGAGCGGATCTTCGCACCTGGCTGGAGTCGCAGGACGTGATGCAAGAAGTCATGGTCCAGGCCGTCGACTCCTTGCACCGAGGCAGTCCGCGGGGCGGCATCGAGTTCTACGGATGGTTGTGCGCGATCACCGAGAACCGGCTGCGCAACCTCGCCCGCACGCGCCGACGGCGCTCCAACCTGACCGGCGACTCGAGTTTGATGCGCCGCGTGGAAGCGCCGCCCGCCGAGACCGTGCTGGAGATCGAAGAACGGGCGCTCCACGAGCACGAGGTGGTCGAGCGCGCGCTGCGCATGCTGGCGCCGGATCACGCCCGAGTGATCCGCTTGCGCAACTACCTGGGCATGTCGTTCCGGGACGTGGGCGCCAGAATGGACCGCAGCGATGCCGCGGCCGGCGAACTCCATAAGCGCGCCAAGCTCAAGCTGGTCAAGAAAGTGGCTGAACTCGAGCGGCGCGGGCGGAGCGAGTGAGCTCCAGCGGTATTCCGCCGGGCGTCGACCGCCTGTTCCAGGAGTACCTCGAGAGCCACGAGGCCGGTTTGCATCCAGAAGCGGAGGACTTCGCCGCCCGCCTGGCCGGCGAATGGGACCGTGGCCAATTCCTGGCGCTCGCGCGCAGCTACGAGATCGTCCGCGCCAACCTGCCGGTTCCGGCCGAAGAACCCGACCGGATCGGCGGGTACCGGCTGGGCGAAGTCATCGGCCGGGGCGGAATGTGCGTGATCTACGCCAGCCGCACGGCGGACGGCGTGCCGGTCGCGCTCAAGGTGCTGCACGAAGATTTGCTGCTGCACCCCGCGGCGACCAGGCGCTTTGCCAGGGAAATCGACAATCTGGAGCACCTCGACCATCCACACGTGGTGAAGGTGCTCGGCCACGGCCAGGACGGTGAACGTCTCTATTTGGTGATGGAGCGGATGTGCGGCGGCACGCTCCGGCACCGCATCGAAGCCGTTCGCGAGACGGGGGTCGAACCCGGCGCGGCCGACGTGGCGCGCAGCCTCTGGATCGCGGAATGCATCGCCGAAGCGCTCGCAGCGGCGCACCGGCAGCACGTGGTCCACCGCGACGTCAAGCCGTCCAACATTCTCTTCGGCGGCGATGGCGAGCCGCGGCTCGCCGACTTCGGCCTGGCGCGCGTGACCGACGCGACTCGCATCACCGGCACCGACCAGGTTCTCGGAACGGCGCCGTACGTGGCGCCCGAAAGGCTCACGCGGCAGGGCCGGGTCGCCGACGACGACCCACGAATCGACGTCTACTCGCTGGGAGTGACGCTCTTCGAGATGCTCACCGGCTTCCCGCCGTATCAGGGCCAGCTCGCCGCCAACCAGGCGGCGCGGCAGCACGGGCCGCCGCCGATGACCGCCCTGCCGGCCGCCGCCCGCGAACCTGCGCTGGAGGCCATTCTCGAACGCTGCCTCGAGCCCGATCCCAAACGCCGCTATGCCTCGGCTCGCGAACTGGCCGACGATCTCGCGGCGCGGCGCGAAGGGCGCTCCGTCCGCGCGTTGCGCGGCCGCCGCCGGCGGCAAGCGCAGCTCGCCGTGCGCAACCAGCCGCTGCCGTTCGCCGCCGCGCTGCTCCTGCTGCTCCTGACCCTCGGCCTGGGCGGGTCCGAAGTGGCCAGCCGCAAACGCGCCCATGCGCGCGCGAGCGAGCTGCTGGCCGCCGCTGCGGCGCAAGCCACAGAGTTCCGCCTTCGCGCGGCATCCCTGGTGCTCGACGCCGAGCACGGAAGCCGGCGGGCGACCAGCGACTGGTCCGACCCGTCGCGCCGCAGTTCGGATGCGGAACAGACCGAATTCGCGGCGCGCACGCGAGCCGCGGCGCTGGCGGCCTTCGAACAGGCGCAGGACTCCTTGCTGCAGGCGCTCGGAGGACCGCGGGATAGCGAAGTCCGCGCCGCCCTCGGAGCCCTTTGGCTCGACCGCTACGGCCTCGCGCTGCGGGAAGGCCGCATCCGGGAAATGGCCGAAGCCGCCGAGCACGCTGCCGAGTTCGGCGCACCCTTGCGCACAGGAACGCTCGAACTGAGCACCGATCCGCCGGACGCCACCGTCTGGATCCTGCGCTTCGAACGCGGCAGCGAACTGCCCTGGAAGCTCGAAGCCCTGCCCGGCGCGACGGGCCTCCGCGCGCCGGTGCAGAGGACGGATCTCGCCCCGGGGTCCTATCTCCTCGAGATGCGCCGCAGCGGCCAGGAACGCACCGTGCGCTTGCCGTTCGTGATGTACCCGGGCGAGAATCTCCGGATCCGGGACCTGTGGCTGCCCAGCGACGAGCAGATCGGAGACGGCTGGGAATACGTCCCGCCCGGGCGCTTCTTGGCCGGCGGCGACCCGCTGGCCCAGGATCCCGAACTGGCGACGCTCCGCTACATCGAAGAGGGTTTCTTCATCCAGCGCGAAGAACTCCGCTTCGCCGAGTACAAGACCTTCCTCGTCGATCTAGGCACGCACGGCAACGTCTGCTGCGCCGATCCCGATGCGGCCCGGACCGCCCGCAAGGACCTGCATCCGGATACCCCGGTCCACTTCGTGCACGACCGGAGCGACGACGACTGGGACCCGGAATCGGACTACGTCGGGCCGGTCGACGACTACTTCCACGTGGCCGCGGCGGTGCACAGCATCGCACCGGTCGACGCGCAGCACTACCTGATCTGGCGCAACCTCCGGGCGCGCGAGGCCGGCCAGCCGGGCGACTTCGCGCTGCCGACCGGCGACCAGTGGGAATTCGCGGCGCGCGGCGCCGACGGCAGGCATTTCTCGTGGGGCAACGACTTCGACTGGCGCTGCACGGCCGGCGGCCGCTCCCCCGGGATCAAGGAAGCCACCATGCGGCCGGGCCTCTATCCCGACGACCGCTCGCCGTTCGGCCTGCTCGACGTCTGCGGCAACGTGCGCGAATTGTGCCTCGACCGCGAACCCTCGACCGACCGCTACCTGGTCCGCGGCGGCGAGCAGAGCTACTACAACGCCGCGTGGTTCCGGCTGGCTGGCCGCTCGGGCGCACTGCTGGGCGAATGGAATTGGAACTTCGGTATGCGGCTGGTGCGGCGCGCGCACTACGCCGAAACGGGCGGCGACTGAAGCTCGGCGGCCGTCGCCGCTTCGCGCTCGACCTTCCACGCCCGGATCTCCTCGACCAGCGCATCGACCATTTCGGCCTCGGGCACGATGCGCACTTGCTTGCCCTTGCGGTACAGAACGCCCTTGCCGCCGCCGCCGGCGATGCCGATGTCGGCTTCGCTGGCCTCGCCGGGGCCGTTCACCACGCAGCCGAGAACGGCGATCTTGCACGGCACTGTCTCGCCGCGCAGCCGCTCCTCGAGTTCGTCCATGAGCTGTTCGAGGTCGATCTCGATGCGCCCGCAAGTCGGACAGGCGATCAGCTCGGGGCTGGTGACGCGCGCACCGGTCGCCTTGAGGATGTCGTAGGCCACCGGAATCTCGGCGACCGGATCGGCGGTCAGGCTCACGCGGATGGTGTCGCCGATGCCTTCGAACAGCAGCGGCGCCAGACCGGCGGCCGACTTGATGGTTCCGTACGGCGGCCGCCCCGCTTCGGTGACGCCGAGGTGCAGCGGGATGTCGGTCTGCGCTGCGAACAAGCGGTTCGACTCGAGGACCGTGCGCGTGTCGGTCGATTTGAGCGAGACGACGAAGTTGGTGAAGCCCATCTGCTCGACGGTGTCGGAATGGCGTAGCGCCGATTCGACCATCGCCTGCGGCGAGGGCCAGCCGTGCATTTCGAGCAGATCCTTTTCTACGGAGCCGCTGTTCACGCCGATGCGCAGCGCGACGCCGGCGGCGTCGGCGGCCCGGACGACTTCGCGCACACGGTCCAGGCTGCCGACGTTGCCGGGATTGAGCCGCACCTTGTCGACTCCGGCGTCGATCGAGCGCAGCGCCAGCCGGTGCGTGAAGTGGATGTCCGCGATCAACGGCACCTTGCAGGCGCGGCGGATCTCGGGCAGCGCGTCGGCGGCCTTGTCATGGTTCACCGTCACGCGGACCATCTCGCAGCCGGCGGCGACCAGGCCTTCGATCTGCGCGATCGTGCCCGCCACGTCCGCGGTGTCGGTGCAGGTCATGGACTGCACCCAGATCGGGTGCTCGTGGCCGACCTTGAGGTCGCCGATCTGAACGGTACGGGTGGTGCGGCGGGACATGGAGAAGCCGGGCGCTGCCAAGAGGTCTCCCGGCAACGCCCGGCCGTGCATTCTAGGAGCTAGCCGACCGGCTCGGGAACGCCGTCGTGCTGCATGATCCGCATCGCCCAGTCGCGGGTGCGGTCGCGGCCTTCGCCGAGGTGGAAGTTGGCGCAGAGGAATTTCGCCGGGTCTTCCTGCGCGAATTGCTCGGGGACCATCGCGTAGAAGACTCCGGGCGCGCAGGTGATGTCGGCGGCCGTCAGGCAGTCGCCGACCAGGAACTTGCCGTCCGCCAGGCGTTCTTCGATCCGTGCGGTCAGGGCGTTGATCTCCTTGCTGGCCTCGGCGCTGAGAGCCGGGTCCACCTTGCCGCTGAAGAACTGGCCGATGACCTTGCCGAGCGGTTCCATCAGCGCCACGCGCCCGAACTTCTCCCAGCCGTCGATGGCGTACATCGTTTCGACGTCTTCGGAGTAGAGCCGCGGCGAGCTCGGAAACGCGGTGTCGAGATAGCGCAGGATCGCCGCCGAGTCCCACACGGCCCGTTCGCCGTGCAGAAGCATGGGCGTGAGCGGCTGGCCGGACAGGCGGATGATTTCCGCGCGACCGCTCTCGGCCTTGAAGTCGATCGGACGGCGCTCGAACGGCAGGCCCTTGTAGTTGAGAGCAAGGCGCGCCTTGACGCTGTTGGGCGACGGCGGAATTTCGAAGAGAACGAGTTTCTCGGGCATGGGGATTCTCCTGGCTCGGGTGGCGGCCATTATCCATCGAAACGGCCCGGCCCGGGCGTATTCTGGCTCGCGATCCGACCTGGGATTTCGCAATGCCCGCTTGGCGCCCGTACTTTCCCCTCGCCGCCGCCCTTCTGGCGCTCGCCGCCTGCGGCGACGAGACCGCCGAACCCGACCTGGCGGTCGACGAATGGATCCGCGGCGCCTTCGAGGTGCTCGCCGAGCACCAAGCCCCGGCCGGCGAACTCCTGCGCGGCCCCGAGCACGAGCCGCTCCGGCGCGCGCTCCGCGAGACTTTCGACCGCTACGTCAAGCTGCCTTTCGGGCTGCCGAGCCGGCACCCGGTGGTCGACCAAGGCACGGCTCTGGTCGCCGAAACGCTGATGGTGCTCCTCGACCAGGGCTACGAAATCGAACGGCTCGACTGGCGGCGGGATGCCGACCCGCCGACGGCGCGCGTGCAAGTGAACTTTCCTTCCGGGAACGGCCGTTGGGAAGGCGCCGTGCTGCATCTGCAGCGCCGCGGCGGCAAGTGGGTCTGGACCGAGCCGTTCGAGCGCCCGCGCCGGGTGCGCTGATGCCGCCCCCGCGAGCTAGAATCTGCGCGATTCCATGAGTGGAGCGACCTCGCGGCTGATTTCGCCGGCGCGGGCTGGGGCCCTTGCCGGCATGTTCGCATGGCTCGTGGCCTATCTGCAGCTCGCGCTCGCCAACGGCACCGGACTGGCTCCGCTCTTCGCGCTGGTCTTCGGCCTCGGCCTCGGCCTGGTCGCCGCGGGCGCCGGAGCGCTCGTCGGCCTGTTTTGCGGGTTGGTGCGCAAAGGACTCACCGCCGCAGTCTTCGCCGTCCTGCTGCCGTTGCTCGCGCTGTGCGTCGCACTCGGCTGGAACATCGCCTCCGGCGAGGTCGCGCAGCGTGCCGACCTCCTGATCGGCCCCACGGTGCAGGCGGTTTCGCTCGCGTTCATCGGCGGCGCCGCGTGCACCTTGCTCGTGCTGCTCACGGGCAAGGGCCTGCGGTCCGGCGCGATCTCCGTGCTCGGCACGCTCCTGGCCGGTGGACTGCTCGCCGGCGACGATTCCTCGTCACCCGAATTGGCGGAGGCCGCCGCCCTTACCGCCGAGCTCGCGGCCGGCGCCTCACCGCGGCCCACGGTGGTCCTCGCCCTGGACGGGCTGGACGGCCGCGCGCTCGAGCGCCTGCTGCTCGAAGATCCGCGCCGGGCCCCGGGTGCGAAACGCGTCGAACAGTTCGCCGAACTCATCCGGCGCGGCAGCCGCACGCCGTTGGAGACCCTGCGCCCGACCGACACGCCGGTCGTCTGGACCACCCTCGCGACCGGCCTGCGGCCGGAAGTCCACGACGTGCGTTCCGCCGAATTCTTCCGCGCCAAGGGCACCGCGCGGCCGATCGTGCTCGACGGCCTGCTCGCGGAGCGGCCGCTGCGAGCCATCGCTGCCCGCTGGCCGGCGCTGCTCGAAGGGCCGCGGGCCGCCGTGGCGGGCGACCGCAAGCGCCGCGCTTTCTGGGAGCCCGCCGCACAGGCCGGCCTGCCTTGCGTGGTGATCGGCTGGCCGCTCGCAGCGCCGCTGCAGGCACAGGATGGCTTGACCATCGTCAGCGCGGAAGCGCTCGCGGGCACTGCCGAAGCGGCGCGGTCCGGAACCCTCGGCGAGCTCGTGCGCGCCCAGCGCCAACCAGCCCAGCTCGCCGAGTACCGGACCGCCGCCAGCGACTTCCTGGCCCCACTCGAATTCCCCCACGCCGCGTGGCGCGATTCGATGGTGCAGGAACTCGTCGAGATGCAGCAATGCTTCGCACTCACCGACGCGATCCTCGGGGACGGTTTCGACGGCTTGCTGGTGGTCTACGACGATTTTCTCGCGACCGCCGCGCGCGCCTGGTGGCGCTGGTTCGAGCCCGAGGCCGCGGCCTATGCCTCGGCGGCCGCCGCAGGAGAGGAGCTGCCCGAGAATTCGCTGGGCGCGGTCCTGCCGTCGTTCTACGAACTCGCCGACCGTCAGATCGGACTGCTGCTCGGCAGGATCGCACGCCCCGACTACCGCGTGTTCGTGATATCGGCGTACGGTTTCCGTCCCAGCCCGCCGATGGCCGGCGACGAGAGCGCGCTTCCGGTCACGGCATCGCAACGCAGCGGGACTCCCGGCGTATTGCTGGTCGCGGGACCCGAACTCCAGGCACGCGCCGAACTGGGCCGCGTCACCGCTCTGGACGTCGCGCCTACGCTGCTGCACCTGCTGGGAGTCCCCGTCGCGCAAGAGCTCGACGGCCGCGTGCTCGCGGGCGTGTTCACGCGCGAATTCCGCGACGCCAACCCGCCGCGCAGCGTGCGCACTTACGAACAGCCGGCCGCAGAAGTCACGCCTGGCGACGAAGAACTGTGAACCCCGGCCGTCCGGATCCGGCCGCGCGCTTCAGTTGCCGGCGCCGCCGGGTTCGAAGGAGCTCTCGATCGGAATCGGCCGGCGGTTTTCGTCCACCGCCACGTAGACCACCTCGGCCGACGTGACGTCCACGATCTGCGCGGGGTCGTCGCGGCGCTGCGCCTGCACTTCCACCTGGACCGTGATCGATGTGCGGCCCACCTTCTTGAGCTCGGTGTAGAACGAGACGATGTCGCCCACGAACACCGGTTCGTGGAACTCGATCTCCTTCATCGCCCGCGTGACGTAGCGCGCGTGCGGGTTGATCCGCGTGGCCTCGACCACGGCAGCAAGGTCGATGTAGGAGAGGATGACGCCGCCGAAGATCGTCCCGGCGCCGTTGGTGTCGCGGGGCAGCAGGATCACCCGGATGGCCGGGTCGCGGCGTACGTCGCTCATGGGGGCATTCTGCGGGCGCGGGACGGCGAGCGCACGGCCGCCGTGCGGTTCCGCTACAGAACTTCCCGGCAGGCGCGGGCCCCGGCTTGGCACGCTCCTTGCCTTTGTTCCCCCGGCCTTGGGCTTCGGCCCGCGGCCGATTGATTCTGGGGACCGACGCTCGCGCGCCGGATCTCCGCTTTCAGAAACAGAACAGGGGGAGGTCCGGCAGGGCCACGGTCACTTCCGATCGTGACTTGCCGGGCCACTTTTTCCGGCCTCCGCGCCGTCCGGCGCGCGTGCGGCGTCGAGCCAGACGCGCAGCGTGCCGGCGGTGAACGCGCGCACGCGGTCGAGTTCCGCGCGAAAGAAGTGCTCCGCGCCCGCGACGACCGTCAGGGCGGCGTTCGAGTTCTCAGCGAGCGCCCTCAGCGCGGGCATGTCGACGTACTCGTCCTGGTCGCCGGCCAGAAAGGCCATCGGTTCCGGCCACGGGCCGGAACGCGGCGGCGCGTAGCTTGCGGTCGGCCACGCCACGCCGAGGTACCCAGCCAGCGCGGGCCGCGCGGCCTGCGCCAGGCGCCGGCGCGCCAGGTCGAGCGCGACGCGCGACCCGAACGAGAACCCCCAGACGAACACGGGAACGCCCGGCACGCGCTCAGCGAGCCAGGCCAGCGCCGCCGCCGCATCGTCGATCTCGCCGCGGCCTTCGTCGTGGGCGCCATCCGACTCGCCGGCACCGCGGAAGTCGAAGCGCAAGGCCGCGCACCCGGCTTCCAGGCTGCCGAGCGCGCCGCGGCGCACCACGTTGTTGCGGCGCGTGCCTCCGCCGAGCGGATGGGGATGCAAATGGAGCACCGCGCCGCGCGGCGCGGCGGCGGGCATTTCGAAGGTCGCGCCGAGCCGGCCGGCCGGGCCGGCGAGAAACAACCGTTCGGGCGGGTGGGAGTCGAGGTCGCGGGCCATGGGGATCGCGTGCTAGTGTCTCTCCGCCTGTGGAAGTCGTCGCCACATTGCTCACCGACATGCCGCTCGACGCGCGCGCGTTCCGCGGCCTGCTCGTCGACGTCAGCCGCTCCAGCCTCGCCGGCGCGATCGCCCACGACGGGCTCGAAGCGACCCACAGTTTCGGCGAGGCGGAACGCGACAGCGACGCTCGCGACGTCCAGGTCCGCTGCCGGCCGGCCAACACGGCCCAGCGCGCGGCGCTCACCGAACTGCGCAAGCAGGGATTCGAGCCCGCCACCGCGGTCGTGTTCATCACCTCCGGCGACGCCGATTCTCGCGAAGACGCCTGGTTCCTGGTCGGCTTGTACGCGGAGGAACTACGCGGCTGGGTGGTGACCTCGTACCTCGACTTCGACGAAGCCGCGGAACGCATGGGCAACGACGAAGGCCTGCTCCACGCACCGGTGGGCGGCAAGCACAAGGGCGTGCTGATCGCCGCATCCGCGCTGCGACTGCTGACCGGCTAGCAGCCTTCTACACGCGCAAATGCGCGGGCGCGTGCTCGTCGTAGGGACTCCAGGCCGGTGCGCCCGCGGCGAGTGCGCCGGCGAGCAGCTCGAAGAAGCGCTCGAACCCGAGACTCGACTCCCCGGCTCCCTCGAGCGTGAGCGCCGGGTTGATCGCATCGAAGCCCTGGGCCTCCCAGACGCCGCCGCCCGTCTCCTCTTTCGCCAGGCGTTCGACCAGCGGCGCCAGGTCGACGCGCGGCAGCGGACGGCGCGTCATGTACTGCACCCAGCTCTCGTAGCGGTACCGGAACTCGTAGCTGCGGCCACGGACCAGCAACAGGCGGAAGCAGTCGGTGGCGCTCAAGATCGCCATGGGGTGGCAAGCGGCGCGCATCTGCTTGGTGAAGCGGTGGACTTCGCGCACTTCCATGTCCTGGGGAAGGTGCACCACCGCAAGATCAAGAGCGGGGTGTTCCTCGATGCGCACGCGGCCGTCGCGCACGGCGTCTTCGCTCTCCTCGAGCACCGCGTCTTCGTGGACCCACAAGTCGCGGAAGTCTTCAGGATGGTCGAGAAGCTCGCCGAAGCGCGGCAACAGCGCTTGATAGAGATTGGCGGCGCGCCGGTCGTAGTCCTCCACGTAGAGCGAGGCGTCGAGCGGCGAAGTCTCGGGAAAGCACAAGGCGCCCAGCGCCATGGCGATCCGTGCGGCGCGGCGGTCCCGGTAGGTGCCGAAATCGCCCGCCGCGGCGACGTCTTCGACCAGCGCGCGGCGGGCCAGCGCCTCTTCCGGGTTCAGCAAGGTCCATACGCCGGCGATCCCGTCCTGGTCGAAGTGGTTGTTGCTCACCGCCCGGGCCGCGCAGTGAAACTCGCGCTTCTCCAGATAGAGGAAAGCGCTCTGCGCGGAAGTGTCGGCCTTGAGCAGCGCCGGAGTTCCGCTCTGCGGCCAGTGCGAAAGCACCAGCAAGGTGTCCGCGCCGGCGCTGCCGTCGACCACGATGTTGGGCGTTCCAGCGAGCTCGAGGAACGGCAGGTACTTCATGGCGAGACTTCCAGCGCGGCGCGAATGTCGGCCGCCAGCGGCGCTTCGATCACCAGCGGGCGGCCGGTCATCGGGTGTTCGATCTCCAGCTTCCATGCGTGCAAGGCCTGCCGGTCCATGCCAAGCAGCGCGCGGTCCGGCGCGGTGATGCCCTCGTTCAGGTTGCGCAGGAAGACCTCTTCGCCGCCCAGGTACAGCTTGTCCCCCACGATCGGATGGCCGATCGCCGCCAGGTGGACGCGCAACTGGTGCTGGCGACCGGTCCGCGGCCGCAATTCCAGCAAGGTGCGGCCCGGAACGCGCCGCACCACGCTCCACTCGGTGAGGGAAGGCAGGCCGTCGGAGTCGTAGCGCACGGCCATCTTGAGGCGCACTTCGCTGGTCAGCGCCGAGCCGAGCGGAAGGTCGATGGTGCCCGACTCGGCGGCGACCTCGCCGGCGACGAGCGCGAGGTAGGTCTTGACGACCGTACGCGCTTCGAACTGCTTGCCGATGCGTGTGCGCGAAAGCTGCTCCTTTGCCGCCAGCACCACACCGCTGGTGTCGCGGTCCAGGCGGTGGCAGAGCGTCGCCACTTCAGCGCCGCCAGGACCGGTCGCGCGCTGCCAGACGTGGATGCGGTGGATCAAGGAGCCGCGCAAGTGCCCCTTGCTCGGGTGCACCGATATCCCGGGCGGCTTGTCGACCGCCAGGATCCACTCGTCTTCGAACAGCACCGGAAGCGACAGGGCTTCGCCGTCGCTCGCCGCGGCGGTCGCGCCGTCTTGGATCAACTCGGCCGCGGTCGCACCAGGTTCCGGTGTGCGCAGGACGACTTCCTGGCCGTCACGGAGTTTGAGCCCGGTGCGGATGCTCCCAACCGGTGCGGCCTGCGGATCCTTGTGCGGCAGAACGCTGACCAGGCCGTCGTCGATGAGCCGCTGCACGTTGGCGCGGGAACGCCAGGCGACGCGCGCGGTCAAGAACGCGTCGAGCCGCACGCCGTGGTCGGGAGCGCCTGCTTCGAAGCGGAGTTCCTTGTACGGCAAGCTCATGTCGCGCTGCCCGCGGCGCTTCTTCTTCTCGGTCTCTCGCGGCAAGGTGCAGATTCTCCGAGTTGGACACGAAACGAGCCCCGGCGTGCGGGCACGTCGGGGCTACGAGGGCAGGCCGGCGCTCGGCCTAGAAGCGGGCGTTGCGGCGCATGCGTTCCGCCTTGGCGACGGTGCGCGACCGCTCACGCTTCTCGCGGCGCCGAACGGTGGTCGGTGCCTCGTAGAAAGTGTTCGCCTTGGCGATCTTGAAGATGCCGGCGTAGTTGCATTGCCGCTTGAAGCGCCGGATGGCGGCTTCGAGCGACTCGTTGGGACGGACCTGGACCTTGATCAAGGTCTATTGACTCGTGGCTGTGGGTTGCGGGCCGTGGGGCGCGCCGGGATCGACGCAACTCCTGTTCTCCGGCCTCGAAAGGGCGAAATAGTGTAGAGGCGGAGCGAGAATCCGTCCACCGTGCCCGAATCACCCTTCCCCGACCGCCAAGAACGGGCCGAGGAGCGCCACCTGGCGCTCGAAGGGGAGGTCGTCGCGGTGACCTTCCAGAACGAGGATGCGGGTTTCGCGGTGGTCCAGGTCCACACCGACCAAGGGATGGAGACCGCCGCCGGCGAGCTCGCGCCGATCCACACCGGCGAGACCCTGCGGCTGCACGGCCGCTGGCAGGAGCACCCGCGCTTCGGCCGCCAGTTCCGGGTCGACTGGGCCGAACGCACCACCCCCACCACGCTGGAGGGCCTGCGCCGCTACCTCGGCAGCGGAGCCTTTCCGGGAGTTGGCGCCGAGTTCGCGCGACGGCTGGTCGATCACTACGGCGCCGACACCCTCAGCGCCCTCGAGGCCGGCGAAGCGAGCCTGCGCGCGGTGCCCGGCATCGGTCCCAAGCGGGCCCGAGCGCTCACCGAAGGCTTCCGGGAAGGCCGCGACCGCCACCGGGTCCTGGCCGAGTTGCGCGGACTCGGTCTCAATTCGGGGCAGTCGGGGCGTCTGTACGAGCGCTGGCAAGCCGAATCGCTGGCCCGCGTCCGGCGCGATCCCTATTCCTTGATCGGGATGCTGCCGGGCATCGGCTTCGAGACCGCCGAGAAAATGGCCCGGCAACTGGAGATCCCCGCCGACTCGCCGGTGCGGGCGCGCGGCGTATTCTCCCACCTGCTCCGGGGGGGTGCACGCGAGGGGCACGTCTGCCTGCCGGCGCAGGCAATGCTCGAGCGTGGCGAATCCTTGGGGATCCCGGCCACGATCGCGGCCGAGGCGCTCACCGAACTGGCCGCCCAGGGCAAAGTTCGGATCGAAGAAGACGCGGAGTCCCCTGAGAACAAGTGGATTTACTTGTCCGGCCTCTGGGAGGACGAAGTGGGCGTCGCCGCCCACCTCCGCCGGCTCCTGGAGGCC
This sequence comes from Planctomycetota bacterium, assembly GCA_036396955.1. GTDB lineage: Bacteria > Planctomycetota > UBA1135 > UBA1135 > UBA1135 > DASWJW01. Next base: position 4,359 of record DASWJW010000043.1, on the reverse strand, counting down.
CCACCGGCCGCGCTGCCGCCCGACCCGGACCGGGTGCTCGCGGCGATGCGACGCAGCGGTTTCGTCCCCGACGAAAGCCAGCGCCACGCGATCGAGACGGCGTTGCGGCGGCCCTTGGCGGTGCTCACCGGCGGCCCCGGCACCGGCAAGACCACCACGCTGCGCTTGCTGCTCGAAATCGTGGAGAGCTGCGGCCTCGGCCCGGCCTTGCTCGCCAGCCCCACCGGCCGCGCCGCCAAGCGTCTGCAGGAGGCGACCGGGCGCGACGCCAGCACGCTGCACCGCCTGCTCGGCTTCGATCCCCGCACCGGCGGCTTCCGCCACGACGAGGATGATCCTCTCGACGCCCGCTGGCTGATCGTCGACGAAGTGTCGATGCTCGACCTTCCGCTCGCGCACGCCTTGCTGCGTGCGGTGCCCGACGGCTGCAGGGTCCTCCTGGTGGGCGACGCGGACCAGCTGCCTTCGGTCGGTCCCGGCCGCGTGTTGCGCGACCTGGTCGAGTCGCCGGCGGTGCCGACCGAGCGGCTCGCGCGCGTGCACCGCCAGGAACGCGACTCCGACATCGTCGAGGCCGCACACCAGATCCTCGCCGGCCAGGTGCCGCGCGGCGCCGGATCGGGAGAGGAAGGAGACTTCTTCGTCGTCCTCAAGAACGACGCCGAAGACGCCGCCGCCATGGTCGAGCTGCTGGCGAGCGAGCGCATCCCCAAGCGCTACGGCATCGACCCGATGCGCGACTTGATGGTGCTCTCGCCCATGTACCGCGGGCCGCTCGGCGTCGATGAATTGAACCGGCGGCTGGGCCAGCGCCTCAACCCCGACGGGGAGGGCGCGGCCTGGACCGACGGCCTGCGCGCGGGCGATCGCGTCCTCGCGGTGCGCAACGACTACGAGCGGGAGATCTTCAACGGCGACGCCGGTCGGATCGAGCGCGTGCTGCGCGACGAGATGCTGGTCGATTTCGGCGGGAACCTGCAGGTCTACAAGCCTTCGCAGCTCGGCGATCTGATTCCCGCGTACTGCGTCACCGTGCACCGCGCGCAAGGCTCCGAAGCGCGCGCAGTGCTGGTGGTCCTCGGCAGCTCGCACTACTTGATGCTGCGGCGCAACCTGCTCTACACGGCAGTCACCCGGGGCCGCGAGCTGGTGGTGGTGGTCGCCGATCCCGGCGCGCTGCGGCGCGCCGTCGGCAACGCGACCGAAGACCAGCGCTACGGCCGCTTGCGCGAACGCCTGGCCACCGCAACGGAGCGCGCGCATGGACTCTGATTCCGCCGCCGCCGCCCGCGGCCACCGCCGCGCCATGCTGCGTACCGCGCTCGGCTGCGGCGCCGCGCTGCTGGCCGGCAACCTGCTGGCCGGCGCGCTGGGACTGCGCTGGGAAACGCCGGGAACCCGCCCGCAGCTGCAGAAGCTCGCGGCCTTCCGGCGCGGCGCCGGGTCGGGACGGCGCGTCGACGTGGTCTTCCTCGGCAGTTCCCACACCAAGACCGCGGTCGTTCCCGAACTCCTCGAAGCCGAACTCGAGCAGGCTCTCGGCCGCCCGTTCGAAGTCTGGAACCTCGCGGTGGCGGCGGCGGTGGCGCCGATGGCCGAAGCCTTGCAGCTGGAACTGTTCGCAGGGCCGCTGCAAGCGCCGCGGGTGCTGGTGATCGAAGCCGATCCGCTGTTCTGGAACGAAGCGCGCGACGACCACGGCACCGAGCAGTACTGGCGCTGGTTCGCGCCGGCCAAGGCGATCGCGACGGCCGTGGCCGCGCAGCCGTGGACCGCGCTGCAAGCGGCGGCGCGGCGTGCGGGCTGGGGCCTCGAAGCCTTGTGGCAGCAGCCGCTCTACGCGCTCGACGCAAGGCTCTCGCGCATGCGTGTCCAGTACCAGCGCGGGCACGGTTCGCGCTGGAACCGCACCAAGGCCGCGCGCGGCGCCGCGCAGGACGACGAGGAATGGCGGGAAGTGAGCGACCCCGCAGAGGCCGCGGCGCTGCTCGAGACCAGGCGGCAGCTCGTGCGGCCGCTGCGCACCCTGCAGGAGTGGCGGCCGCTGCTCGGCCGGATCGCCGCGCGGGCGCAGGCCGGCGGCGCCGAAGTCGTGCTGTTGAACCAGCCGGTCACCGAGACCTTCATGGCCTTGTACGAGCCGGGTGCCTACGCGGCGCACCTGGCGGCGCTCGAATCGGCCGCGGCCGAATTCGGGATCCGGCTGGTGGACCTGAATGTCGCCGCGTTCCGCGATCCCGGCGAATTCGCCAACCTCGACCACCTGTCGGCGGCAGCGGCGCCCGCAAGCGCGCGGCGGCTCGCCCTGGAAGTCCTGCTGCCTAGTCCGCAAGTCCGGTAGGACTGCGGAAGGGCTGGCCCTGCCGGTAGAGCTGCAGGCGCCGCGAAATGGCCTGCGCCAGCGGCTCGAGGCCCGCCTTCGCCGCGATCCCCGCCGCGCGCTGCGCGACCTCCGCCGCGGTCGTGTAGTCGCCGGTGGCCGCATACGCGGCGGCCAGCAAGTCCAGCATCTCGGGATTGCCGGCATTGCGGCCTTGCGCGGCTTTCTGCGCCAGCCCCAGCGCGACGTTGGGCTTGCGATGGAGCGCCTGCTGGTGGGCGGCGCGGATCCAGCCGAGCGTCACCAGCGCGGAAGGATAGTCCGGGGCCACGCGCAGCAAGGACTCGAGTTCGGCCACCGCACGCTCGGTGCGTCCGTTGGTGGCGAGGATCCGCGCCCAATTGAAACGCGTCTGTCCCGCAGTGCCGTGATGCTCCAGCTCGACGCGCATGGCGGCCTCGGCGCCGTCGAAGTCCCCGGTCTCCGAGAGCGCGATCGCGTACTGTCCGTACATGCCCAGCGGCGGCGCGAGAACGGGGTGCGGCGTGCTGGTCCAGAGATCGACGGCTTCGGCGAACGCGTCGACCGCCTTGCCGAATTGGCGCGTCTGCAAGCAGATGAGCCCGAGGTTGTACCAGGACTGCAGGTAGTAGGGCTCGATGAACACGGCCTCGCGTTCGAGCCGTTCGGCTTCGGCGAACTCGCCGCGGCGCATGTGCAGGATCGCGAGGTTGTGACGCGCGCCGTGGTTCCAGTCGGGTTCGATCGCGAGCCCTTGCCGGAAATAGCTTTCGGCGAGCTCGGGATTGTCCTCGGCGAGCACGCCCAGGTTGTTCGCGGCCAGCCAGGCGCCCGGATTGTCGTCGAGCGTCTGGCGCCAGAGCGTGCGCTGGTCCTTGTACATGCCGCTCTGTTCGGCGGACAACGCGGCCAGGACGACGAGCGGCGCACACACCGCGGCGAGCGTCGCCCGCGGCCAGCGCACGGGCAGCGGGCCGTCGCGCAACGGCGGATCGCCGGCCGACCGCAGGTACGGCAGCCGGACCAGCGCAGCGGCGATCAGCGCCAACATGGCCACGCTCGCGTGGTACTGGAAGTGGTCCGCGACCCAAGAGAACTTGTGCGGGTAGACGTTGAAGAAGCCGAGCGCCGGGAACAGCGTGCCGCCGAAGATCAGGACCGCCACCAGCGGACCGCGCCCGAGCCGCTTGCGCAGCGCCCACAACGACCCGACGAACACGACCGCAGCGACCGGAAACAACCACTGCAGGATGGACGCCGGATCCGGCTTCCAGCGCGGATACAGGAACTGCAAGTCGAAAGGCAGCAGGAGCTTGTAGAGGTAGAACCAGACTGCCCGGCCGGCGACCAGCAGCCGCTCGACGAAGCCGTGCTCGAACCACACTCCGGTGGCGCGCACTTTCTCGAGTTCCTGTTCCGCCGTGAAGAGTCCCATCGCCACGCCGGCCGCGAACATGCCCAGCAAGGGCAGCAGCGCGCGCAGCGAGAACAGCCGGGCACCGCGCCACCAGAGCAACAACAGCAGCGCCGGCGGCAGCGCCGCTACCACCGTCTTGCTGAACAGGGCGAGCACGAAACAGACGAAACACCCCGCCAGCGCCAGCGCCGCTCGCCCGCGCTCCGGCGCGCGCGTGCGGGCCGGCGTCTCAGCGCTGCCCAGCGCGGCGAGATCGCGCGGGTCGCCGAGCCGGCGCAGCCAGATGAAGAACAAGTGCGCCGCCGCAAGCGCGAGCGCCAGCGAGAGCACGTTCTTCCTTTCCGTCACCCACGCGACCGACTCGACCATCACCGGGTGCACGGCGAACAAGGCCGCGGCGAACCACGCGCCGGGCAAGCGCAGTCCGTGCAGCAAGCGCCAGATCAGCACCGCCGAAAGCGCGTGCAGGAGCAAGTTGACCAGGTGGTAGCCGGCGGGCGACTTTCCCCAGAGCTGGTTCTCGACCCAGAAAGTGGTGAAGACCAGCGGGTACCATTGCGGCGAACGCTCCGGATTGGTCCAGATCTGGCCCAGCCCGCCG
>DASWJW010000042.1:0-14696 GCA_036396955.1 Planctomycetota bacterium | reverse complement strand
GGTAGTTCTGGCGCGCGGGGAACACGACGCGCAGGTCGAGCATCGCACCGAAGGGCAGCTCGAAAGCGACGTGCCGTTCCAGACCGGAGCGCTCCTGGGTGAAGGCCGCCGCGGCCGTGCCAGGGCCGACGATCACGGCCTCGGGGTGCACGTTTTCGATCACCAGCCGGACCGTTCCGCCGCGCGTGCCCCGGAGCCGGAACCACGGTTCGGGGACGAAGGCCCGCAAGCGCACGCGGCCGTCTTCGGGGTCGCCGGCCTCGGTGCGGACGTACGCGCCGTCGGCCTCGATCCGCCAGCCGTTGATCGAACCGGCGGTGGTGGCGCGAGCGCCCGGATCCCACTGCGGCGGGGGATAGCGCAGCCCCCGGTGCAGCGTGTAGCTTGACAGCGCCGCCAGGAGGACCAGCAGCGCAAGGACGATCCGGGTGCGGCGGCGCACGGGCGGCGGGGTCGGCGTAGCGGTCGGCGCCTAGACGGGAATGCCGCCTTCCACGGCGGCGTGTTGCAGTTCGCAGAGCTGGCGCACGCCGACGACGCCGAGGTCGACCATGGCGTCGAAGTCGGCGCGCGGGAACGGCTCGTCTTCGGCAGTGGCCTGCACTTCGACGATCTTGCCGGATGCCGTGGCGATCACGTTCATGTCGACGGCCGCCTCGAAGTCCTCGCCGTAGTTCAGATCGAGGAGCGTCTGCCCCCCGACCAGGCCAACCGAGACCGCACCGACGAACTCACGCATCGGCCAGTGGTTGAGCTGCTTGCGGCCCGCGAGCGCGCGCAGCGCGTCGTGCAGCGCCACGCAGGCGCCGGTGATCGCGGCGCAGCGGGTGCCGCCGTCGGCCTGGATCACGTCGCAGTCGACGTGCAGGGTCCAGTTGGGAAAGCCCGTCAAGTCGGTGACCGCGCGCAGCGAGCGGCCGATCAAGCGCTGGATCTCCACGCTGCGGCCGTCGCGGCGCAGGGTCTCGCGCTGTTTGCGGCCCTCCACGCTGCCCGGCAGCATGGCGTATTCGGCCGTGAGCCAGCCCTTGCCCTTGTTCGCCTGCCAAGGCGGCACGGAGGGCACGGCGCTGACGGTGCAAAGCACCTTGGTGCGACCGACGACGACCAGGACGGAGCCCTCGGCGTTCTCGGTGAAGTTGCGGTGGAATTGGACCGGACGCGGAGCGTCCGGGGATCGGCCGTCGAAGCGTTGCATGGCAGCGGGGATGGGCGGTTCAGGGCGCGGGCGGGAGCGGCTCGAGCGCCGGAATCCAGCCGAGGGGCCGGGTGATCGGCGCCGTCTTCGGACCCCAGGTGAGACCTTGGGAAACCGAGAATTCTAGCACCGGGCCGGCCACGTCCGGAGATTGGCTGCCGGAAGCCTCGCGCATGCGCACGCCGTGGGGTGCCCAGGCGCGCAACAGCTCCAGGAATTCGCCTTCCAGGCGCTGCGGGCCCTCTGCGGCGAGGCGGGCGAGCCGCATTTCGAACTCCCAGAGCCAGGCGGCGAGAATCACCGTGCGATCGGGCAACCGCGCGGACCGGTCGGCCAGGCAGGTCACGGGGCCCGCCGCCGCTGCGGCCGGCGGCGCGGCATGGACGTTCACTCCCATTCCGAGGATCGCGGCCTTGCCGGCGCCGGCGGGCATTTCGACCAGCACGCCGGCGATCTTGGCGCCGTCGAGCAGCAGATCGTTGGGCCACTTGAGCGCGATGCGGGCCTCCGTCCAAGGCCGCAAGGCGGCAGCGAGCGCGCACGCGGCGAGCAGGCCGAGCGTTTCGCCCGGATGCGGCGGCGGGTCGACCAGCAGGCTGACGGCGAGATTGCTGGCGGGCGGTCCCGACCACCAGTCCCGCGCGCGCCGGCCGCGGCCGCCGGTCTGGCTCTCCGCCGCGAGCAGCAAGCCGTCGGGCGGCGGCGGCGTCTCGGCGAGCGCGGCCTTGAGCAAGTCGCTGGTGCTGGGGCACGCGGCGAGGATCCGGACCTCCCGCGCCAGCCGGCGGCGCGCGGCCAGCCGGCGCACGAGTTCGGCAGGCCGGAGCGGGTCCAAGTCTGGCACGCCCGGGTCGGTCCCGGTTCAAAGTTGGAACTGGTCGCGCTTGGGCTTCAACCGCTCGCGAAGGCGCTTGATCACGTTGGAGTGGATCTGGCACACGCGCGATTCGGTCAAGTGCAAGCGCTCGCCGATTTCCCGGAGAGTGAGCCCCTTGGCGTAGTACATCTCCAGGATCCCCGTTTCCTTGGGCGTCAAGGACCGGGTGATTTTGGCCATCAAGTCGCGGCTGACCGCGAATTCGGTCGGGTCGCTCTCACGGGCCTCGGCGAGCGATTCGAGCTGGCTCTCGCCCTCTTCGCTGACCGGAACGCGCCGGTCGCTGACGTTCAGGATCGCCCGCGGCGCCGCTTTCTTGAGCGCGACGTCGAGGTCCGGCTCGGCGACCTCGAGTTCCTTGGCGAGTTCGCCGAGCGTGGGCGCGCGGCCGGAATGGGACATCCACGAGCGCTGGATGACGTCGAGCTTGGCGGCGCGCTGGCGGACCAGCCGGGGCACCCAGTCCTGGCTGCGCAGCGCGTCGAGGATCGCGCCGCGGATGCGGCTGCTGCAGTAGGTCTTGAACTTGATGCCGCGCGAGTGGTCGAACTTCTCGATCGCGTCCATCAAGCCGAAATTGCCGTCCTGGATCAGGTCGTTGACGTCGACCGAGCGCGGCAGGGTGGAGCAGATCCGCTCCGAAACGTAGCGCACGAGCAGCTGGTGGCGCTCGACCAGCTCCATTTTGAGCTCGGGGTCCCCGTTGGCCTTGAACTGGTTCCAGAGCTCCTCGGTGGGAATATCCTTGGCGGAGATGGGCGGACGCGCGGCCATGCTCGCGGATTCTAGGCCCGAGGCTGGGCCGAAACGAGGGCGGACACCCTAGTTCCGAATCCGCACCAGGCTGTGCGTCTCCACTCCGTGCAGCCGCTGGCGTCCGTGCAGGAATTCGAGCTCGACCACGAACGCCGCGCCCACCACTTCCGCGCCGAGACGGCGCACCAGCGCCGCCGTCGCGGCCGCCGTGCCGCCCGTGGCGAGCACGTCGTCGACCAGCAGCACGCGTTCGCCGGGGCGGGCGGCGTCCTGGTGGATCTGCAGGGTGCCCGAGCCGTATTCGAGTTGGTAGGACTCCTCGAAGGTCTTCCACGGCAGCTTGCCGGGCTTGCGCACGGGAATCAGTCCGACGCCGAGCTCGAGCGCGAGCGGCGCTCCGAACAAGAAGCCGCGCGATTCGATCGCCGCGATCCGGTCGGGCCGCAAGGGCCGCACGAGCTCGCTCAGGTCCTGGACCGCCGCGCGCATTGCCGCGGGATCCTGGAGCAGCGGGGTGATGTCCTTGAACAGCACCCCTTTCTCGGGGAAGTCGGGGACGTCGCGCAGATAGCGCGCGTAGTCCGTGCTGCGTGTGCCGGCCGCATCGGTCATCACCCCAGGATAGGAGCTTGCCGTGGCGGCCGGCGGCGGCGCGGAACCGGCCGGAATCAGTCCGCGGACGGTTCGAACCAGAGCCAGTAGGGGCCGGCGGGTTCGCGAGCGACCACCAGACAGGCCGATCCGGTGCCAGCCTCGTCCTCGGCGTCCGCAGCGGCTTCGTTGGTCGCGAACACCAGTTCTCCGGTGTGGCGGACCCTGGCGAAACCGATGCCGGCCGGCCGCTCGCCGTTGCGGAAGCCGTCGCGGAACGGATCGCGCGTCCACTCGGTGAGCTGCCACGACAGCGACTGCGGCGCGAATTGCGAGCGCGGTTTGCCTTCGGACAAGGGCCAGCCGCGCTCGTGGATGCTCAAGGTCGAGTGCGGCGGTTGCGGCCGCTCGGAGGGATCGAGCAGCTGCGCGGCGTGGAACTCGACCAGCGTGGTGGCCGGATCCCAGCTCATCAGCAAGGTCTCGTCGCGCGGCCGGCGCACGGCGGCGTCGAGGGACCGGGGGCCGGCTGCGGCGAGCGACGCGAGCAACTCCGGTTCGGAAAGGGTCAGTGCGTCGCGCGACAGGTACTCGACCTGGCGCGGGGCGTGGACGCAGCCTTCGTGGCCGGCTGGCAGGACCACGCGGTCCTGCAGCGAGAACCAGTCGGCGAACAGCGGCGGCAGCCGCGACGCAGGAATGCGCTGCAGCAGCAGGAGGTCCTGGCCGTTCTGGGGGGGGAGTGACGCGCCTTGCAGGGTCGCGGCGCGGTGCAGGGTCACGCCGGATACGAGCAGGAAGGCCGCGGTGAGGACGTAGGGAATGCGCATGTCGGTGCTCCGCCGGAGGGAGGACTAGGAGAGGGGTATTGAGGAGGGGTATTTGGAAGCCTCAGCCGGGGGGTTAGTGGCAGACGCAGCTGAGCAAGTCGACTTTCCAGGTCTCCTTGCAGGTCTTGCCTGCAGAACAGATCAGGGTCGTGCAGTGGAAGTACACGTTCCCGCCGGGCTCTTCGACGCGCTCGCCCTTGCAGGACCTGAGCGGCGCCGTATCGCACGGTGCGCAACTGGTGATCTGGTTCCCGGTTTCGGGTTCGATGATGATCACTTTCTTGCACGGCTCTCCGCAGCCGTTGGAGGAACACTGGAGCTCGAAGGTTTCCGGATTCCAAAGTGACTCGCACTTGTTCATGGGTCCGGGCGGCGGGGGAGGCGGAACCGGGTCGTCGCCGGGCTGTTGCGACAGCACCGGGGTTGGGGAAAAGAGGGCGGAAGGCGCGTCGAATGCGCTTGTCAGAGGCCCGAAGGACGCGACAAGACACACCGTGAGCGCGGCCATGATGTGGGTAGGCTTCATGAGCGGAAGCTGGCTTAAGCGGTGACAGGGATGTGCGGGCGAATTCCCGCATTCCAAACCTATCCCTCGATTCGCGGCGCCGCGGAATTTATCCGCTTTCCGCTCTCCGGCGGCGTCGCGGCCGGGCCGCCGGAGGCTACATCTCCTGGGGAGCCGGCACGCCGAGTAGGCCGAGGCCCAGCGCGAGCGTACGGCGCAGCACGTCGATCGCGCACAATCGCGCGGACTCGACGGCGGGCTCGGAGCCGAGCACGCGCTTCTCGTGGTAGAAAGCGTTGCCCGCCGTGCCGACCTTGAGCAGCGCCTGGGCGAGCAGCATCGGCTCGCGGCGCGCGGCGGCTTCGCGGATCGCCGCCGGCACGCGCCCGAGCGCGATCAGCAGCTCGGCGTCTTCGGCCAGCAGATCGGGGTCGATCTCGGCGGGAGCGGGCGCCGCGCGCCCGGCCTTGCGCAGGATCGCGCAGCAGCGCGCGTGCGTGTACTGCAGATAGGGACCGGTGTCGCCTTCGAAGGACAGCACTTCGTCCCAGTCGAAGACGATGTCCTTGCTGCGCTGGTGCTTGAGGTCGTGGAAGACCACGGCGCCGATGCCGATCTCTTCCGCGGCCCGCGCGGGATCGGGGTGCTCGGGGTTCTTTTCGGCGATCAGCCCGGCGGCGAGTTCGACCGCGCCGTCGAGCAGTTCCGAGAGCCGCAGCACGCGGCCTTCGCGCGTGCTCAATTTCCCTTCGGTCAAGCGGATCAGTCCAAAGCCGACGTGCTCCATCCGCGCTTCCCACTCGCAGCCGCAGCGGCGCAGCACGGCCTTGAGCTGGTCGAAGTGCAGCTTCTGCTCGTTGCCCACCACGTAGAGGCTCTCGTCGAAAGCGAACTCCCGCCAGCGCGAGCGCGCCGCGGCGATGTCGCGCGTGGCGTAGAGCGTGGTGCCGTGGGCGGTCTTGACCAGGCACGGCGTCTTGATGCCTTCGGCCTCCAGGTCGACGATGGTCGCGCCCTCGCTCTGTTCGAGCACGCCGCGCTCTTCGAGCCAGGCGAGCGTCTCGTCGAGCTGGTCTTCGTACCAGGACTCGCCGCGCGTGAAGTCGAATTCGACCCCGAGGCGGCGGAAGGTCTTGTCGAACTCGCGCATGGAGAGTTCGGTGAAGTGCTTCCAGGCGGCGCGGGTGGCGTTTTCGGCGCCCGATTCGAGTTCCTGAAAAGCGCTGCGGGCTTCCTCGGCGAGCGCCGGATCGGCTTCGGCCTCGGCGTGGAAGCGCACGTAGAGCTCGAGCAGGTGGGCGATGGGATCGGCGAGCAGCGCGGCTTCGTCGCCCCAGCGCTGCCATGCCGCGACCAGTTTTCCGAATTGGCTGCCCCAGTCGCCAAGGTGGTTGATGCGCACGACCTTGTGCCCCAGGTGCCGGTTGAGGCGCGCCAGCGCCGCGCCGATCACCGTGGTGCGCAGGTGGCCGATGTGCATCGGCTTGGCGATGTTGGGCGACGAAAACTCCACCAGCACGGTGCGGCCGCCGGCGCCGCGGCCGTAGCCCTCGGCGCCGGCGTCGTGCACGACCTGCCTCGCCACCGCCCGCGCGTCGAGCTTGAAGTTGAGGAACGGGCCGGCGGTGCTGCAGGTGACGTCGTCGATCGCGAGCTGGCCGGCCAGCTCGGCGGCCAAGGCCGCCGGATTGCCGCCGCGCTCCTTGGCGAAGCGGAAGCACGGCAGCGCGAACTCGCCGAACTCGGGCTTGCGCGGCTGCTCCAGCTGCAGGGAGTCCGCCGGCACCGCCAGCGCCGCGGCGAGCGCGGAGAGGATCCGGTCCTGGAATGCGTCCAGGCCGTGCAGGGGTGCGGACGGGCTCATGGTTCGGTCAGGCGCCTTCCGCGCGCAGCCGTTCGGCGGCGCGGATCAGCGTGCGGCGGGTCTCGGCGTGCCCCAGGCGCTCGAGCGCGCCCGCTTCGTCGAACCAGCCGCGCTCGTCGTGTTCGGCCGAAGGAACCGGCTCCAGCGCGGCCGGCTTCGCGGCCAGATAGTGCACCACGCGCTTCCAGCCGTCGCCGCCCACCACCTCGTAGATGGATGTGTCGGCGAAATCCGTGCGCAGGTCGGCCGCTCCGAGCGCCAGGCCGGTTTCTTCGCGCAGCTCGCGCAGGGCCGTGGCGGTCAGATCCTCGCCGGGCTCGCGGTGGCCCTTGGCGAAGCCCCAGGTGCCGTGGCGGGCATTGCGGAGCAGCAGGAACTCGGTCTTGCCTTCGCGGCGCCGCCAGATCACCACGCCGGCCGCGTAGACCGGATGCCCGGGGCTCGCGCCGGGCGTTTCGAGGTTGGTGGAACCGGCCAAGAGGGCGGCAATTTACTCGCGCCGCCGCAATCGGCCGCGCGGGCCGCCGGAGGCTAGAATCCGCGCCGGACCATGGCCTTTCTGCCCGCAGATTCCCGTTGTTTCGACGCCACCGTGGCCGCGCGGCGGCCCTGCGGTCCGGATGCCTTGGTGATGGAAGTCCGCTTGCCCGAGCCGCTGGCGCCGCTGGCGCCGGGCCGTTTCGCCATGCTCTCGCCGCCGGGCTGGGCCGGACCGATCATTCCGCGGCCGTTCAGCGTCTACGACCAGCTTGCGCCCGACCAGCTCAGCTTCTTGATCCAGGTCATCGGGGCCGGCACCAAGGCCCTGGCCGCGCTCGATCCGGGCTCGGGCATCACTTGCACCGTCCCGCTCGGCAACGGCTTTGCGGTGCAGCCTTCCGAACGCAAGGTGGTGCTGGTGGCCGGCGGAGTCGGCAGCGCCCCGTTTCTTCTCTACGCCCGCCAGCGGCTCGAGCAGGACGCCGGCGCGAACACCTGCTACTACTTCGGCGCTCGCACCGCCGACCGTCTGTACGACCGCGAGGTCTTCGAGGCGCTGGGCCTCGACACGCGCTGCGCGACCGACGACGGGAGTCTCGGCTTTCCCGGCAACGTGATCCAGATGCTCGCCCGCGATCTCCGGGCGGGCGCCGTGGACCGCGCGGCGCGCTTTGCCGCCTGCGGCCCCGAAGGCCTGCTCCACGCGTTCGCCGACTTCGCCCGCGAGCATGGTCTCGACTGCGAACTCTCGCTGGAGACCTACATGGGCTGCGGCTACGGGGTCTGCAACGCCTGCCCGACGCCCACCAACCCCGACGGGCCGCTCGGCGACTGGCCGTATGCCAAGACCTGCCTCGACGGCCCGATCTTCGACCTGGCCGCCATCGATTTCTAGCCGCCGTTCAACCGGAACTCCGCTCGCCCGTTGGGGTTGGAGCCGGTTCGCCGCGGCGGGGCCGGCGCCGGGTATTATGCAGCGCCGCCCGTACCGCACACTGGTTGTGGAGGCCCACCATGCTGATCATTTTCGCCCTGTTCCTGTCGCCCGCCCTGCCGCTCTACCAGGAACCGCCGCTCCCCGACGACAAAACGAAAGAAGTCGAAGAAGTCGAAGAGGCCGACAAGCCGGAGGTCGCGCCGATCGATCCCGCCGCCGCCGAAAAGGCAGTCCGGGAAGTCCTCGAGAACGGCGAGCGCGAAGCGATCGTGGCGATCTTCGAGAAGGAAGGCCGCGTGGCCGACAAGTCCGTGGTCAAGGCGCTCGCCGGGGGCCTCAAGCACGCGGATTCCGAGGTGCGGATCGCCACCTTGCGCGCGTTGCGGTTCAACGAGGATCCGGCCGCGCTCACGACCCTGCTCGGCCAGGCGAAGAACAAGAAGCTGCTCGAAGACCCCAAGGCCGCCATCGAGTTCTACATGGGGCTGGGGCAGAAAGCGGACAAGAAGGCCGTCCCGGTGATCGGCAAGGGCCTCAAGATCGACGACGGCGGCGACCGCGTGATGATGGCGCGCATCGCCGCGCTGGGCCGCATCCGCGACAAGGCTTCGGTCGAGGAATTGCTGAGCTTCCAGGTCGCCGGCAACGCGCGCCGCGCCCACCCCTACCAGAAGCACATCAACGTGGCGCTCGCCGTGCTCACGGGGGCGGAAATGGGCAGCCGCGACCACTGGCAGAGCTGGTGGAACGACAACAAGAACAGCTTCGAGGTCGCGGCGGATCTGCCCGAGCTGCCCGAACAGATCAAACGGGCCTGGGGCAAGATCTGGTCCGACGAGAGCCTCGAAGGCGTCCGCGGCAAGCGCGACAAGGCCAAGGAAGGCCGCGAGCGCAAGCGCGGCGCGGGCTAGCAGGCGGGCTTCGCACGGCGCAGCGCGTATCCTCCGCGCCGTGACCCAGCTTCCCGATCGCCGCCGCACCCGCGCCGTCCTGGCGCTGCTGGTGGTGACGATCATCTGGGGCTGGACCTTCGTGTGGATGAAGCAGGGCCTCGACGCCGCCCAGCGGGTGGTCGGCACCAGCACGCACGCCAGCGTAGTCGGCATGATGGTCGCGCTGCGCTTCGGTACGGCGGCACTGCTGCTGCCGGTCTTCCAGCCCGCGTGCCTGCGCGAGCTCGACAAGCGCGGGTGGCTCGGCGGGCTCCTGCTCGGCGGCCTGCTGGTGAGCGGCTTCGAACTGCAGATCCTGGGCCTGACCGGGGTGAGCGCGCCGGTGAGCGCGTTCCTCACCAGCCTCTACGTGATCTTCACGGCCATGATCGGCGCGGTGGTGCTCCGGCGGATCCCGGCTGGCCCCATGCTCGTGGGAGTCCTGCTCGCGACTTTCGGCGCGGGCTTCATCAGCGGTCCGCCGCAGCTCAGTTTCGACCTGCCCGAGTGGCTGACCGTCGGTGGAGCGTTCATCTTTTCGCTGCACATCCTGGCGACCGACCGCGTGACCAAGGTGGTGTCGCCGTCGGCGGTGACCTTCGCCACGTTCGTCGTGATCGCACTCGGCGGCCTGGCGACTTTCGGGTACGGCATGAGCCGCGCCGACGCCCCCGACTCCGCGTTGTTGCGCGCGCTGGCGACGGATCCCGGCTACCTGCGGCCGATGCTGCTCACGATCGTGCTGGCGACGGTGGTGGCGCTGTCGCTGATGAACCGCTTCCAGCGCGACCTGCCGCCGGTGCGGGCTGCGATCCTGTACGCGCTCGAGCCGGTCTGGGCGACGCTGGTCGCGGTGAGCATGGGCATGGAGACTTTCGGCACCTGGCTGCTGATCGGCGGCGGCGCCTTGATCGCCGGCAACCTGATCGCCGAACTCGGTCCGCGCCGCGCCGCGGCGGCCTTGCTGCCGCCCGCGCCGCCGCCGGGTTAGGCGTCCGCCGCGGCCGGCGGCGGCTCGGCGCCGGCTTGCGCGACCCGCAGCGCCACGTCGGCCGAGCGGATGTGCAGGTCGCGCTGCGGGAAGGGGATCTCGACTCCGACCTCGCGGAACGCCGCGTCGACGGCGAAGTTGAGGTCGCTGATCACGCGCGGCCGGTCGAAAGGATCGTTGATCCACGCCATCAGCGTGAAGTTCAGGCTGCTGTCGCCGAAGCCGTCGAAACGTACCTCCGTGGCGGGCTTCTTGAGCACCAGCGGATGCCGGTCGGCGCACCCGGTCAGGGCCTTCTTGACCAAGTCGGTGTCGCTGCCGTACGCCACGCCGACCGGGACCTGGCAGCGCAGCTTGGCGTCGATGTAGACGTAGTTCACCACGTTCTGCGTGATGAAGTCCTTGTTGGGCACCAGGATCCACACGTTGTCGAGCGTCTGCACCGTGGTCGCGCGGATGTTGATCTTCTGCACCGTGCCGAGCGTCTCGCCGACCTGCACCATGTCGCCCACGCGCAGCGGCCGCTCGAACAGCAGGATCAAGCCGCTGACGAAGTTGGACACGATCTCCTGCAGACCGAAACCGAGGCCCACCGAGAACGCCGCCAGGACGTAGCCGAGATTGGCGAGGTCGAAGACCTCGGTCAGCGCCAGGTAGATGCCGGCCGCCAGCAGCAGGTAGCCGGTGAGCGTGGTGAGCGTGTAGCGGAGACCGGCGTCCATGCCGATGCCGGGCAGCAGCACGTCGTGCAGCAGCAGCTTCACCCGCGCGGTGAGCGCGACGAAGAACCAGATCAGGAATCCCGCGTAGATCAGGTTCCACCAGGTGACCGCGGGGATGCCCGCCGCGCTCTCACCGGTGAGCGGCAACCGCACGTCGAAGAAGCTCTTGAGGTCGTCGAGCGTCGAGCCCGACAGGCGCAAGGCCCCGTTCATGCCGCCGAACAGCAGTCCGATCAGCAGCGCGAAGTGCAGGGTTTCGCGCAGGCTCTCGCGGTGCCGGCGGTTCGGCGCGCTTTCGCGCTTCTCGGGCTGCGGCAGCATCAGCCGGTCGACCACGAACAGGCCGAGCTGGTAGATCAAGAAGCCGGCGAGCGACACCGCCAGCACCACCACGGCGACCCTGGTGATGAGCCCGGACAGGATGTCGAACTGCAGGACGTCGAGCAGCACCAGCGTGGGGATCAGCAGCATCACCACGCGGCGCGCGGCGCGGCCGAGCAGCCGCAGCAGGCGCGCGGGGCCGCTCAAGGTGCTCGGCAGCACGGTGGCCCACAAGCTCTGCCGCGACACCACCACCAGGGCGACCACCGCCACGGCGACCTTGGCGATCAGGCCGAGCAGTTCGAGCAGGCCCTTGTTGCGGTAGCCGAGTTCCTGCAGCGCGATCGGCAGGGGCAGCGCGATCAAGGTGGCGTAGAGCAGCAGGCCGACGGCCACGAACATCCGCCGCGCGTCGGCCGGATCGAGTTCGAGCACGCCGCGCTCGCGCGGTTCCGGGGCGAACAGCTCGAGGTTGGCGCGGCGCGCGAACCAGAACGCGCCGACCAGGAAGCCCAGGCGCCAGAGCAGCGTCTCCACGGCCGGCGGCAGCCCCGCCAGGATCCACGTGGCGCCGGCGAACAGCAGCGCGAGGTATGCCGACAAGACCAGCGCGCGCAGCAGGTAGGCCGCCGTGAGCGCGGCGCGCTCGGAGCGGTCGGCGAGCTTCAAGGCCGACAGGTGATCGATCCAGGTGCGCAGCCGCCGCCGCAGCAGGACCGCGACCACGGCGCCGACCAGCAGCAGGCCCAGGTAGGCGAGGATCCCGTCCGAATGCTCGGGATCGATCAGGTATCCGCCGACGGCGTTGGCGACGTCGCCCAGGTATCCCGGCAGGGCGGCCAGATCGCGCAAGCCCTGCTGCAGCGACTCGACCGAGATGTTGCTCTCCGAGCGCAGCGTGATGTTCTGGCGCTGCAGCAGCGAGCGCAGCTCGCGGCGCGTCTGCTGGGTGGCGCGGATCGTCACCAGCGCGTCGTCGCGCAAGGTCCCGCGCGCGGCTTCGAGCTCGGTGTACAAGACATCGAGCTGGCCGCGCTGCCGGGCGCGGTTGTCGCGCAAGTCCTGGGCGACGGTGTTCCAGGCGGGCGGGCGCGCGTCGGGCGGCGCCGCAGCGGAGTACTTGTCGTATGCGGCCTGGGCCTCGTCGACGATCGCGAGCGTGCGCGAATCGAAAGTCTCGAGCTCGGCGCGCACGTTTTCGGAACGGGCTTTGTAGACGAACCGGCGGCCGTCGAGCAGGCGTTCCATCGCTTCCGCCGCGGTGGTGGCGCCGCGCAGCTCGTTCATCGCCTCTTCGGCTTCCGCACCGCTCGGCTGCTCGCTGGCGTCGAGCTTGTAGCGCTCGCGCCAGCGCTGGTCCTTCTGCACCAGTTCGGCCTGTTCGGCCTTGGCGTCCGACGCCGCCCTGTTGTCGACGAGCCGCTGTTCCCGCAGTCGCGACACTTCCAGCTCCAGTTCCTCGGCGGCGAGCTCCTCGCGCAGCTGGATGCGCCGGAATTCCGGGTCGCTGCCCGCGGCCGCCAGTTCCTTGCGCGCCACGCGCGCGGCCGTCTGGGCTTCTTCCCGCGACGCATCGAGATGGTCGTTGAGGACCTTCCGCGCCGCATCGAGCTCCTTTTGGCGGAGCTGGAGCAAGTAGTCGGCCAGTTCGACTTCGAGCGCCTTGACGCCGACCTGGCGGAGCACGGTCGGCTCGCGTTCATCGTTGAGCCAGCGGAGCTTGTCGGTCCAGTGTCCGGACGCGCGCTCGTACGCGCGGATCCGGTCGTCGAGCGCGTTGCGCTCGCGCTCGCTGATGTTCGCGGCGTCGGCGCGCTGGGCGCGCGCCGCGGCCAGCGCCGTCTGGCTCGCCGCTTGCTTCTCAGTTGCGGTGCCGAGTTCCGCGGGGATCCGCGCTTTGCGCGTCTCGATGGCCTGCAACTCCGCGCGCAAGGCGCCGAGCCGCGCGTTCTGCGCCTCGAACGCCGGCTGGTAGCGGTCGGCAATTTCGGCGGCGACGGCCTGGTCGTCGGCGAGCCTGCTGAGCGGAACCGTGACGGCATTCTCCAGGAACAGCTGCACGCCCTTGCGGGCGTTGTCGCGGTCGCGCACGTAGCTGTTCACCACGCTCGGCTCGATCGCCGAGTAGACCGGGCGGAGCGAATCCTTTTCGAGCTCCATCGCTTCGCGGTCTTCGAGCGCCGCGATCTCCGCGCCGAGCGCGAGGTACAGGGGCTCGGCCTGGCGCTGTTCGCGCTCGAGCGTGGCGCGGGCTTCGCGCGCGGCGGCCAAGGCCCGCCGCACGTCTCCGAGGCGGTTGAGCTCCAGGCCGCCGGCGAGCACGCGGTCCGGCCGCGGCGTGACCGGCGCCGGCAGGTCGGGCTGCTGCGCGGCAAGCCCCAGGGGAGCAGCGAGCAGCAGCGCGGCCAGCGCCGCCGCCCGCGTCGCAAGCCGCCGGACGGGGGTCGGCCAGGAAGTGGAGCGCGGCACCATGAATGTGTCCGTCATTCTGCCCGGGCCGCGGGGCCCTTCCAACTCGCGCGGCGGGCGGGCCCGCGGGCACCCGCGCGCATGGACGCTCGCGGCGGAGCGCGGTAGTTTGCCGTCATGGAAGGCCCTTGCCTGCAGGAGCGCTACGCGCCGCACAACGCTTGCTTCGGCTGCGGGCCGGCCAACGCCAAGGGCTTGCGGATCCGTAGTTTCGTCGCGGGCGAAGAGGTGGTGGCGCACTGGACCCCCGAGCCGCACCACCAGGCCTTTCCCGGAATCCTCAACGGCGGCATCGTCGGCACCCTGCTCGACTGCCACTCCAATTGGGCCGCCGCCTGGCACTTGATGACGCAGGCCGGCGCCGAGCGGCCGCCGTGCACGGTGACCGCGGCCTACAGCGTCAAGCTGCGCGCGCCGACGCCCACCGACCAGGAACTGACCTTGCGCGCGCGTGTCAGCGAGTCGCAGGCCGACCGCGCGGTGATCGAAGCCAGCTTGGAGGCCGGCGGCGTGGTCACCGCCACCTGCCGCGGAACTTTCGTCGCCGTCCAGCCCGGCCATCCGGCCTACCACCGTTGGTGAATCACGCCACCCTGATCGTTCTCGCGCTCGGCCTGCCCGCGGCGCCGCGCCAGGATCCCGCGCCCGCGGCACCGGCGGCGCGCACGCCGGCCGAATGGTTCGACGCCGCGGCGCCGCTGCGCGCGCGTCCGCTCACGACCCGCTTCCGCGTCGAGACCCGCTCGGGCGCCACGCGCATCGGCGCCGACGCCGTGCTGCACTTCCAGGATTCCCGCCGTTTCCGCCTGGAAATCCAGGTGGGAATCGAAGGCGAGGACCTGCCCGAGGGCGCGCGCCGCATCGAGATGCGCCAGCTGATGGTCGGCGACGGCGCCACGCTCTGGCAGGAATTCGCCAGCCCGGCCGACGGCCTGCGCGTGCTGCGTTCGGCGTTTGCGCAAGGCAAGGCCCAGGGCGCGCCCGGTTTCGGCCTGGATCTCGCGCCCGGCTTCGATCCGATCGGCGTGCTTCTCGAGCTGCGCGGCGCCGCCGATTGGCGCCTGGACGACGCGGAATCGGCCGATGGCGCCCGACTAGTGCGTTTGCGCGGCGTGCTTCGGCCCGCAGAGCGGCCCGCATTCGCCGAGCCCGGCAGCGCGGGCCCGCGCGAAGTGCTGGTGGTGCTCGACCGCGCCACCGCCTTGCCGCTGCAGGTGCTCGTC
>DASWJW010000041.1:0-12378 GCA_036396955.1 Planctomycetota bacterium | reverse complement strand
GCCGACCGGCTCGAAAGACCGCCCCGGCCTTCCTTGCCACGCCGCCTACGACTCGGCGCCGAGCGGAAACCGAGAACCAGATCGTGGTGAATCCTGGCCCTATCCGCGAGTGAGAGTGGTGCGACAAGAATCCTGATCCGGGGACTCCGAGAAATGGAAGACGGGAAGAACCGACTCCGCCTGGGGAGAAGAATCCGGAGGGATCTTGGGCTTGGTCTGGTTTCGCCGCTTGGTTGCGGCCGCATCGGCGCGGAGACAATCGGAAAATCTTCGTGCATCCCCTGGATGCCGAGTTCTCGTGCCGGTGCTCCCGAATCCTCGCCACCGGCGCGTATCATGATCCCCCCTTGCAACAGGGTGGAAAATCCAAGATGAAGCGACGCCCGACCTTTGTTCCCGGTTTCCTGTTCCTCTTGGCGATGAGTGGTGCCGCTCAGGATGCCGTTGTCGCAACGGCGCACGAGACTGGGATCGGCCCGCAGCCGGTCTCGACGTTCTCGATCGTCGCACGCGACGAGGCGACCGGCCGGCTCGGGGTGGCGGTGCAGTCGCACTGGTTCTCGGTCGGCTCGATCGTGACCTGGGCCGAGGCGGGAGTGGGCGCGGTGGCGACGCAGAGTTTCGCGCGCGCGGCGTACGGACCCGAGCTGCTGGAGGATCTGCGCCGGGGAATGGCGCCGGCTGCGGCGCTCGAGAAGCGCACCGCGGCGGACGAGGGCCGCGAAGTCCGGCAGATCGGCGTGGTCGACGCGGACGGCCGGGTCGCGGCGTGGACGGGGGCGTCTTGCATCGCCGGTGCGGGCCACGAGACCGGGGATGCGTTCTCGGTGCAGGCCAACATCATGATCGACGACGGCGTGGTGCCGGCGATGGCGGCGGCGTACCGCAAGGCGGAGGGCGACTTCGCCGAGCGCTTGCTGCAAGCGCTCGAGGGCGCGCAGACTGCGGGCGGCGATCTGCGCGGCCGCCAGAGCGCGGCGATCCTGATCGTCGAAGCCGAGCGCCAGCCCGCGCCGTGGATGGGCGTGGTGCTCGACCTGCGGATCGCCGACCACCCGCAGCCGCTCGAGGAGCTGCGCCGGCTGTTGCGCATCCATGCGGCCTACGACGCCGCCAACACCGGCGATGCGCGGCTCGAACGCCGCGACGTCCCCGGCGCGCTCGAGGCGTACTCGCGCGCCGAAGCACTGCTCCCCGAGCAGATGGAGCTTTCGTTCTGGCGCGGCATCTCCTTGCTGCAGGCCGGCCAGGAAGACGCGGGGATGGACCTCCTCGCGCGCGTCTTCGCGCGCGAGCCGGCCTGGCTCGCCATGCCGCAGCGGCTGGTCGACGCCGGCCACCTGCAGGCCGACGCGGAACTCCTGGCCCGGATCGCCGCGCTTGCGCCCGGTTTCGGTTTGCGCGAAGCCGTGCGGACCGCCTCGTCCGCGCGCATCGAGGCGGACGTCCGCGCGCTGGTCGGCTTCGGCACGCGGCACACGCTCTCGGACGCCAAGAACAAGCGGCGCGGCATCGGCGCTGCAGCGCGCTGGCTCGGCGCCGAGTACGAGCGCATCTCCGAAGAATTCCACGACGGCCGCCTGCAAGTCGAACTGGTGGCCCACAAAGTGCCGGCGAGCCGGCGCGTGCCCGGCGGCGCCGAGGTCGTCAACGTGGTCGCCACGCTGCCGGGCGCGGACCCCGACCGCCTGGTGGTGCTGTCGGGCCACTACGACTCCCGCGCCGGCAGCGCGATGGACGCCAAAGGCGACGCGCCGGGCGCCAACGACGACGCCAGCGGCACCGCGGCCGTGATGGAGGCCGCGCGCATCCTCGCCGGCCTGCACCCGCGCGCCACGCTCGTGTTCCTGGCCGTCGCGGGCGAAGAGCAAGGCCTGCTCGGCGCCACGGCGCAGGCGCAGCAGTGGACGGACGCCGGCAAGACCATCGAGGCGATGTTCACGCTCGACATCGTCGGCGGCGCGACCGGCTCCAGCGGCGAGCGCGAACCCTGGCGCCTGCGCGTGTTCAGCGAAGGTGTGCCGACCAAGGGCCGGCCGGCCTTCGGCAGCGACAACGACGCCCCGTCCCGCCAGCTCGCGCGCTATCTCGAACGCGCCGGCGAGGCGGCAGTGCCGGGATTCGACGTGACGCTCGTCTTTCGCCAGGACCGCTACCTGCGCGGCGGCGACCACAGGCCTTTCAACGACCTCGGCTGGGCGGCGGTGCGGCTCACCGAACCGCACGAGAACTACGACTGGCAGCACCAGGACGTGCGCGAGGCGGACGGCGTCGAGTACGGCGACCGGCCGGACAACGTCGACTACGACTACGTGGCGCGGGTCGCGGGCACGGTCGCCGCGGCGGCCGGGGAATTGGCGCGTGCGCCGGCGTCGCCCGCGGAGGTGCAGGTCGACACGCGCGAGCTCACGCCGCACACCCGTTTGGAGTGGCGGCGCGGGAGCGAGCCGGATCTCGCCGGCTACGCGGTCCTCTACCGCCGCACGCACGAGCCGGTCTGGACCCACCGCCGCCTCGTCGGCCTGGTCGAAGAGATCGTGCTCGAAGGTCTTTCGAAAGACGACTGGTTGTTCGCCGTGGAAGCGCTGGACGCGGCCGGGCACCGCAGTCTGGCGGTCTACCCCACGCCGCGCTTCCGCTAGTCGGCCAGCCAGCGCAGGCTGCGGCGCGCATTCTCGGCGATGCGCCCGCCGGCGTCGAGTTCGATCGCGGTTTCGAAAGCCGTCGCGGCTTCGGCTTCGCGGCCGAGCGTCGCGAGCGCGAGGCCGCGGTGATAGTGGCTCGACGCGCGGCCCGGCTCGACGGCGAGCGCGCTTTCGAACGCGGCGAGCGCGGCTTCGACGAGCTGCTTCTGTCCGCGGCGCTGCGGCGCCTGCCAGACCGAATCGAAGAAGTAGTCTTCGAGGACCAGGCCGAAGCGGTGCCAGCGCTCGCCGTCGCCTGCGGCGGCCACCGCGGCGCGCGCACGCTCGATGCCGGCGAGGCCGTCGAGCGCCCAGGCGCGCCAGCGGGCTTCTTCGGCGTACAGCGTGCCGCCGCCGCGCCGCGCCGCTTCCGCGAAGGAACTCATCGCTTCGGGCATGCGGCCGAAGCTAGCTTGGGCGCGCCCCAGGTAGAGCCACGAGCGGAACGCGCGCGGGTCGCCCTGCGCGGCGCGCAACAGCGCGAATTGCGCATCGCCGAGCAGGCGCGCGAGCGTGGGGTCGTCGGGGCTCGCCGGCAAGGTCTCGCGAAACAAGTCGTAGAGCATCACGCCGGCTTGCTGCCAGCGGCGGGGATCGGTCTGGTGCGCTTCGGCCGCGGACCAGGCCGCGGTGGCCGCGCCGCGATAATCGCCCTCGGCCCACAGCAAGCTGGCGCGCATCGAGGTGACTTCGCCCGGTCGGCCCGGAAGATCCTGCGCGGGCGGCCAGAGGTCGTGGATGTGCCGCGCCGCGGCCACGTCGTCGGCGCGCAGCGCGCGCGCGAGGGCGCCGGCCCGCGCGGCGATGCTCGTCGGCGCCGCCGCCGCGAGTTCGAGCGCCAGCGCGCGCGGCGGTCCCGACCAGATCGCGGCGTAGCGGACGGTGGCGGCGCCGTGCAGCAGCAGCACCGTGACCAGCACCGCACGCGCCGTCGCTCGCGGCGCGGCCAGCGGCACGGAGACCGCCAGGGCGACGCCGCCGACCGGCAGCATCAAGTAGCGGTCGGCGACGATCGAACTCATCAGTTCCTGCCACGCGACCATCCAAGTCGGCGCGAGCGTGACCCCGGCCAGCAACAAACCCAAGCAGGGCAGCGCGTTGCCGCGCCGCAAGGCCCGCACGCCGAGGACCAGCCACGCCAGTCCCCCCGCAGCGGCCGCAAAGCCCCACGCGAGCGACGGCACGGGCTCGACGAGCAAGCACGGACGCAACGGAGCCACCGTCTGGGTGAAAGCCCAGCCGACGGCGGCGAACCAGCGCCGCAGCGCTTGCGGATGCCATGGCCGCGCCATGTCTTCGCCGCCGGGGCCGAGGAGCCGCAGCAGCAAGCAGCCGCCGAGCGCGAGCAGCAGCGGCACGCCCACGGCGGCCAGGACCCGGCGGCGGTCCGGTCCAGCCCGGCGCACCAGCGGATCGAGGACCAGGATCGCGGGTGCGAGCGC
This sequence comes from Planctomycetota bacterium, assembly GCA_036396955.1. Classification (GTDB taxonomy): domain Bacteria; phylum Planctomycetota; class UBA1135; order UBA1135; family UBA1135; genus DASWJW01. Next base: position 8,252 of record DASWJW010000041.1, on the reverse strand, counting down.
GAAGAACGCGTAGCCGGTCTCCTTGGAGAGTGCCGCGGCGGCTCCCGCCAGCGCGGCGGCACCGCCGAGCCACCACCGCGATCGCTCGCGGCGGGCCATGGGCACGCGCAGCACCGCAAGCAGGCCGGCCAGCAAGAAGGCCGCCATGAGCGCGTCCTGGCGCGCCGAAATCCAGGCGGCGGTCTCGACGTGGACCGGGTGCAGTGCGAACAGCAGGCCCGCGACCCAGGTCGCGCGGCGGCGGGCGCCGCGCTCGAGCGCCGTGAGGCGCGCGAGCAGGACGCCGGCCAGGACGGTGAAGGCCGCGACCCCGAGGCCGTGCAGCAGCGCCTGCGTGAGGTGGAATCCGCGCCAGTCCCGGCCCCACACGGTTTCGTCCAGGAGCAGGCTCCACAGCGGCAGCGGGCGTTGCAGCGGGCCGAACCAGGCGCGGAAGGCCGGCGGCAGGTACAGCGCTTCGTCCAGCGATTCGAAAGTCGGCAGGAAGCGGTGCAGATACGCGGTGTCGTCGAGCACCAGGCCGGAATCGACGAACGCGATCGCCGCCACGCCGCCGGACAGCAGTCCCAGGACGAGCGCGGGCCGCGCCGCGACGCGCGCCAGCAAGCGTTGCCAGCCTCGCGTCGCGATCGGGACTCCATCCTCGATCACCCCTACCACTCGCGGGCAGAATACCCCCCCGCCCCGGTCCTCCGGGCCGCGGCCACGTCCATGCACCGCCCCGCGCTCCTCGCCCTGGTCCTGCTCCACCTCCTGGCGTGGCTCGGCGGCAGCAGTTCGCCGGCGGAGCTGGCGGCGGCGTTCCTGCCCTTCTACCTGCTCGCGTTCCTGCTCTGCGGCGCCTGGGCGCTGCGCGTGCGGGCCGCGCCGGAAGAACCGCCGCCGCGCCGCGCGCCTTGGATCGCGCTCGCGCTGCTCGGCGCCGGCATCGACGCCGCCCAGCTCGCGCCGCTGTGGCTCGGTGAGACGCCGGCGCCGGCGAGTGCGCTCGTCGACGCGCTTCCCCTGCGCGTGTACTTCGCCAACGTCAAAGGCCGGCTCGGCGTGCAGGAGGCGCAGCTTGCGAGCCTGCGCGCAAGCGAGGCCGACGTCGTGGTGCTCGCCGAAGTCGGCGGCCCTTGGCTCGAGGCCCTGGCCTTCCTCGAGGAGGATCTGCCCTACACCTTCGCGCGGCCGCGCGACGACGACTTCGGCCTTGCGCTGTTCTCGCGCTGGCCGTTGCTCGAGGCCGAAGCGCTGCTGCTCGACGGCAAGGTTCCCACGCTGTCCGTCCTGGTCGACACGCCGGCCGGCCCTCTGCGCGTGTTCGGCACGCACGCGCCGCCGCCGCACTGGCGGCCCTTGCGCCACGCCCGCCAGCTCGAAGAACTCGCCACGGTCGTGGCGGCGAGCCCGGAACCGGTGGTGGTCGCGGGCGACTTCAACGCCACGCCGTGGTCGCCGCGGCTGCGCCAGCTCCTGCGCCGGACCGGGCTCCGGCGCAGCGGAGCCGGCCACGGCTATCTGGCCACTTGGGCGCCGCGCTGGTTTCCCGTCACCGCGCTGCCCATCGACCACGTGCTCGTGCGCGGCCCGATCGAAGCGCGCGGCTTCGCAACCGGTCCGCGCCAGGGCAGCGACCACCGCTCGGTGTCCGCCGACCTCTCGCTCGGCCGCGCCGCCGTGGACTAGCGCGCTGCCGAAAGCAGCCGGTCCGCGATGCCGGCGGCAACGACCTCGGCGGCGTCCGTGGATCCGACCACGGCCCACTGCAAGTCCGGGAACGAGCGCAGCCATGTCATCTGCCGCCGGATGAGCGTGCGCGTCAGCGTCACCGCGCGGGCGACGGCTTCTTGGAGCGTGCACTCGCCGTCCAGGTGCTCGATCAGCTGCCGGTAACCCAGCGCCTTGCCAGCCGCCGCGCCGAAGCCAGGATCCGTGCGCAAGCGCGCGACTTCCTCGAGCAGCCCGGATTCGAGCATCGCGTCGAAGCGCTCCGCGACGCGTTCGCGCAACCGTTCCCGCGGCCATTCGATGGCCACCGCCGGAGCGCCGATCCGCGCGCCCTCGCGCCACTGCTGCTGCAAAGCCGTCAGCGGCCGGCCGCAGGCCCGCAAGATCTCGACGCCGCGCAACAGGCGCTTGTCGTCGTTGGGATGCAGGCGTGCGTGCAGCTCCGGGTCGCCGTGCCGCAGCTCGGCGCGCAGGGCCTCGCGGCCGTTCGCGGCCAATTCGGACGCCACCGCGGCGCGCACCTCCGCGGGCACGGACGGACCGGCGAGCAGACCCGCGGTGAGCGCCTTGAGGTACAGGCCGGTGCCGCCCACGTAGAGAGGCAAGCGGCCGCGAGCCCGGACTTCGGCTTCGGTGCGGTGCGCGGCGTCCAGCCACCGCGCCACCGAGAATTCCTGGTCGGGGGGCACCAGGTCGAGCAGATGGTGCGCAACCGCCCCGCGTTCGGCCGGGCCCGGCTTGGCGGTGCCGATGTCCATGCCCTGGTAGACCTGCATGGAGTCGAGCGTGAGGACCTCGAGCGGCAAGTGCCGCGCCAGCGCAATCGCGACCGCCGTCTTGCCCGCGGCGGTCGGTCCGAGCAGGAACGCGCGCGGCGCGGACTCCAGAGGCCAGGAACGGAGCACTGCTGCGCCGCGGTCGCTCAGCTCTTGGGCCGGAGCACCGCCACCGCCATGCGCCCCGGGTCGAGCAGTTCCTGCGCGCGTTCCGCCACTTCGTCGCGCGTGATCGTCTGGAAGATTCGGAAGACCGCGAACGGATCGTAGCCCTCGAGCGAGGCGGTCAAGGCCGCCGACGCCAGCGCGCTCGGGCCTTGCAGCGAAGTCACGGCGCCGCCCCACGCGGCGCGCACCATGCGGTCGAGGTCGTCCTGCCGCGGACCGCGCTGCAGGAACCGCGCGACCGCGCCGCGCACTTCGTCCGCGAAGCGCACGGGATCGTCGGTGCGGCCGCTCGCCATGGCGTACCCGTAGCTCGCGTCGCAGGTGTAGTGCGCACCGAAACTGTCGTCGATCACGCCGCGAAGGTAGAGATCTTCGTGGAACGGGCTGGAAACTCCGAACAACAGGTCCATCACGAACGCGGAGACTTGCTGGCGGCGCAGCATCGCCGCGCCCAGCCCCACACCGGCGCGATCACGCCAGCCGATCGTGACCCGCGGCTGCTCCACGTTGAACTCTTCTTCGAGCCAGGGAGCGGCGATCGTCTCGATTTCGTCGACCGGGGCCCGCGCGCCGGAACCGGGCCGGTCCGTGTCGAGCAGGGCTTCGACCTTGTCGAGGACCGCTTCGGGCTCGAAATCTCCGCTCAGCGCCAGCTTGAAGTTCAGCGGCCGGTAGAACGCGTCGAAGCACTTCTGCAAGTGCTCCGCGGTGGTCGCGCGCACGCTGTCGACGAAGCCGCCCGGCGGCACCCGGATCGGGTGCCGCCGGTAGAGTGCGCGGTGCAGGAGCATCCAGCTGCGGAAGCCCGGCTGGTCCTCGTACATCCGCACCTCCTGTTCGATGATGCCCATTTCCTTGTCCACGCGCTCCTGCGTGATCAGCGGGTGCTGCACGAAATCGAGCAGCACTTCAAGGCACTCGTCGAAGCGGCCTGCCGAAACGAAGTAGTACGTCGTTTCGAAGAACCCGGTGCCGCCGTTGAAGTCGGCGCCGAGCTTGCCGAAGCGGTCGAAGACTTTCTCCTCGCGCCCTTCGAAGAGCTTGTGTTCGAGGAAGTGCGCGCTGCCGTCGGGAACTTCGACCGCGGCACCGTCGATGCCACGGAAGCGCGTGTCGGTGCTGCCGAAGCGCAGGCCGAAGTGCCCGCTCGCCGTGGCGTAGCCGGGAGTCCGCAGCAGCGCGATCTCGACGCCCGACGGCGAAGTCGCGCGGTGCAGTGTTTCGCCGAGGCAGGAATCGGTGGTGCTTTCGAGTCTGCTCATGATTCAGCCCACGATTGCTGCGGTCTCGGCGGCGGCGACCAGGTGCACCAGATCGGGACGCAGGCGGCCGGCGGCTGCGGCGACGTCGGCGGCGCCGAGCTTGCGCAGCTGTGCGGCGCGCTCGGCCGGCGACCGGTAGAGACCCAGCAGGTGCTCGCGGTCGAGGCTGCGCGCGAGCCGCGATGCGGAGTCGCCGAGCGAATCCAGATCGTGGAGCAGTCCGACGCGCGCCACCTCGATCTCCGCGTCGGTCAAGTTGCCGGCGGCGACGTCGGCGACCTGCTCGTCGACCGTCCGCAGCACTTCGTCGAAGGAGTTCGCGTCGATGCCCGCCGCGACCGTCCACATGCCGACGAAAGTGCTCGAACTCGAGTAGATCCCGTAGGCCAGCGAACGTTCTTCGCGGACGATGCGGAACAAGCGGCCGTGCATGCCGCCGACCACGTCGTTCATCAATGCTTGCGTTTCGACCTGCGGGCCGGTGACCGGGCGCGGAGCACGCCAGCCATAGTGGAATTTCGCCTGGTCCACCGGCTGGGTCTCGCGCCGCTCGCGCATGGCGCCGGGTTCGACCAGGCGCGGCAGCGGCACGACTTCGCGCGCGGCTCCGCCGCGCAGGCCGGCGGACCCCAGCCAGTCGGCGAGCGCTCCGGCCAGCCGTTCGGGGTCGACCGGACCGACCGCAACCGCCGTGACCCGCGCGTGGTCCAGCAAGTCGACGCGCGCGGCTTCGAGGTCTTCTCCGGTCAGGGCGACGACTTCTTCGGCGGTGCCCCAAGGCGGAAGGCCGTAGGGTTCGCCGGCGCACATCGCCTGCAGGAATTGTTCCCGCGCATACGCGCTGCGGTGTTCCGGAAAGGTGCGGATCTGGCGCAGCAGCTGTTCGCGCTCGCGCTCGAGGGTCTCGGCGGGAAACGGCGCTCCGGATGCCGCTCTCAGCGGAGCTTCGAAGCGTTCCCGGGCGAGCTCCAGCACGGGCTCAGTGACCCTGGCGCCTTCGGGAAGGAACTCCTCGCCGACCCAGCTCACCCGCAGCGTGGTGCGCTGCATGCCGGCGTGGCGGTCGGAGTTCTGCGCGACAGTGACTCCGTAGAGGTCTTCTTCGGCGCAGGCGAGTTCCTGCCGGGTGGAGTGCCGTTCGGTGCCGTGGTCCAGGATCTGGCACAGGAGCGAGCGCGCCGGGCGCCGGGCGTCGAGGGGCCGGTCGAAGTGCAGATGGAGCAACACTCTCTTGAATCGCCGCTCGGGCAGGCACAAGAGATCGACGCCGGGAGCCAGCGTGCGGGGACGGGGAAAGGACTCGAGGAGCGCCATCCGCTGCGTATGCTAGGCCCGCTCCGTGCCGGCCCCCAATTCCATGATCCTGCACCGCCTCCGCGCCCTCCTGGTCGCCCTCGTCCTGGCTTCCTCCGCCGGCCTCGCGCCGGGGCAGGACCCCGCCGCGACCGGACTCGCCGAAGAGCTGCTCGACAAGATCGTCGCGGCGCAGATCGTCGAAGGCCCGGTGCAGCGCGTCGAAGGCTACGCGCTGCTCCTGAATATCCGCGAGCGCGGAGAGACCCGCCGCGAGTACGACCTCGACGTCCTCTATCGCGTCGAGGACGGCGGCCTGATCCGCATCGGAGTGCAGGATCAGCAGCGCGGCACCAAGGTCGCCAAGGGCTTCGACGGACGCCGCTACTGGCTGCAAGAAGAGGACGGCCAGTTCCACGACCTGTCGGGTCGCGAGTACGCCAAGGACCGCGACAGCATCGACGAAGGCATCGGGCTCGCCGAAGAACTGCTGCTGGTCTTCGACCTCGACCGGCTGCGCGCGAAAGCCCGCAACCTGGTCGTCGGCCGTGGCGGCAGCGGCGGACTGGCGCTCGGCGGCAATCTCGATCGCGGCGGCAAGGAATGGAGCTTCTTGCTGCACCTCGCCGCCGATTCGGTGCAGGTGCTGCAGCTCGAACTGATCCCGCCCGGTGCCTCCGCGTTCGGCGCCGAAACGCCCGATGCCGACCCCGACGCGCCGCAGAGCCACCGCTACTCCTTGTTGAAGCCGCGTGCCTTCGATGGCCGCCTGCTGCCGCAGCTCGTCAACGAGTTCTACGGTGCCGACACCCTGCCCGCGCGCCAGGTCGAGATCCGCAGCATGAAGTGGCGCAAGCCGCCGGCCCGCGCGGATCTCCTCGCGAGCGAGAACGCCCCCCGCTAGCGGCGGTGGAAGGCGCGCTCGAGATCCTCGAGCGTCAAGAAGACCCGCACCGGCCGGCCGTGGGCGCAGGTCTTGTCCTGCGGCAACGCCGCACCGCGCCGCAGCAAGTCCTGCAGCGCGCTCGTGTCGAGCCGGTCGCCGGCCATCACCGCACCGCGGCAGGCCATCCGTTGCAGGACCTCGTCCTGCAAGGTTTCGGCGCCGGCCTCACCGTGCTCGGCGAGCAGCTCGAGCACGTCCGCGACCACACGCTCGGGCTGGAGGCGCGTCAATCGCGACGGCACGGCGCGCACCGCCACGGTGGTTTCGCCGAAGGCCGCGAGTTCCAGGCCCAGCACGGCGAGACTCTGCGCGTGCACAACCAGGTCGGCGAGTTCTTCGCGCGTGACTTCGACCAGGGCCGGCACCAGCATCGGCTGGGCGACCACCCGGCCGCGCCGCACTTCGGCGCGCAATTCCTCCAGGTTGACCCGCTCGTGCAGCGCGTGCTGGTCGAGGATCTCCATGCCGCCCGGCACTTCGCGGACCAGGAAGGTGTTGGCGACCGAGAGCAGGCCGCCGATCCGGAACGCGCCGTCGGCGGCAGCGCCGTCGGCCGCAGTCGCTCGGGTCGCGACGGCTCCGGACGCAGGCAGCGGCGCGCCGGCCGGCCGCTCCCACACCGCGGGGCCGGACGGGAAGTCCGGCCGGTATTCCAGGGCGCTGCTGGCGCCCACACCCGCTTCCAGGCTCGTTTCGGCAAGGCCCGCGCCGCCTTCCCCTACCGCGCCGACGCGCCGCGTCGCCCAAGCGGAACGCGAGAGACCGCTGCGCAACGTGCGGACGATCGCCGAAAACACGAACGATGCGTTGCGGAAACGCACTTCGAGCTTCTGCGGATGCACGTTCACGTCGACCTGCGCCGGCGGCATGGTCAGCGCGAGGTACAGAGTGGGGTAGTGCCCCACCGGCACGAACTCCCGCACGCCTTCGCGGACCGCCCGCAGCAATTTTGGATCGCGCACCCAGCGGCCGTTGAGGAACAGGTGCACGCGGCTCGCGTCGCGGCGCGCCGCTTCCGGCGGCCCCACTTGCGCGTGCAGGTGCAGGTCGCCGTGGGTCTCTTCGACCACCACCATGCGCTCGGCGAGCCGGGCGCCGAAGACCGCCGCGCAGCGTTCGCGGATTCCGTCGTCGGGCGCGACTTCGAAACCGCGCCGGCCGTCGTGTTCGAGCCGCAGGCCCACGCCCGGATGCGCCAGCGCCAGGCGTTCGACCCACGCGCTGCAGTGCGCGTATTCGGTGCTCGTGCGCTTGAGGAACTTGCGTCGTGCAGGCAGCTCGGCGAACAAGTCCTCGACGACCACGCGCGTGCCCGGCGGCCCGGCGGCTGCAGCCGGGCCGGACACCGCGCCGAAGCGCACCGTGACCGCCGCGGCGGCCGGCGCGGCGGGCGGCCTCGAGATCATGCGCAAGCGGCTGACCGCGCCGATGGAAGCCAGCGCTTCGCCGCGAAAGCCCATCGACGCGATCGCTTCGAAATCAGAAGGCCGCCGCAGCTTGGACGTCGCGTGGCTGGCGACGGCCAGCAGCAACTGTTCCGCGGGAATGCCGCCGCCGTCGTCACGGACTTCGATCAGGCGCGCACCGCCCTCCCGCAGCAGCACCTCGATGCGCGTCGCGCCGGCGTCGAGCGCGTTTTCGACCAGTTCCTTGACGACCGACGCGGGCCGCTCGACCACTTCGCCGGCGGCGATCTGGTCGACCACCACCGGATCGAGCTTGCGGATCGGATTCATGCGCGGGAGCTCGCGGCCCTGCGCCGGGAACGGTGCGCGTGCAAAGCGAGCCATTCGAGCGCTCCGAGAGTCCCCGGCCAGCGTCCGCTCTTCACCTCCCGCTCGACCTGGCGCAAGCCGGCCCGCACGCGGTCGAGCTGCTCGGTCCCGCAGACTCGCAGCCGCTCTTCCATGCGCCGCGCCGGCGGGCCGCCCGCCGCCACACCGGCCTCGCGGAGGCCGGCGGCGAGTTCCGCGCCGCGCGCCAGCGCCGCGTGCACGACCGCGGTCTTGCGGCGTTCCCCCGCCAGCACCGAAACGATCAGGCTGTAGGCGTCGCGCGCGGCGATCCGCCGGCCGTCCCAGGAGTGCAGGCCCC
>DASWJW010000040.1:0-12501 GCA_036396955.1 Planctomycetota bacterium | reverse complement strand
CAACAGCATGCCGACGGCGAAGCAGCGGCCCGCCGGCCGCAGGCGCCCGCCGCTCTTGAGCACCCACCGCGCGAGCCGCACGTCGCGCCGGTAGATCATGCGCAGCGCTTGCAGCGCCAAGCATGCGACGATCGCGCCGAGCCCCAGCGCGAGCAGGAACGGCACCACGCCGTAGAGCCCGCGGAAGGCGGTGAAGGCGAGCAGGAACAGCGCGCCGAGCGCGGCTTCTTCGCGCCAGCCGTGCTCGGCCTTGCGCACCGACGGCACGGCGACGCGCGGGGCGGCGAACGCCGCCGGCCGGCCGAAACCGAAGTACAGCGCGTCGTTGGGGCAAACGCTCACGCAGTCCATGCACTTCATGCAGCCGGGATCGACCACCATGCCGAAATCGCGGACTTCCGCGTGCACGACGACGTTCGAACTGCAGACCGCGGTGCAGTGCCCGCAGCCTTCACACGCATCGGTGACGCGGATGCGCCCCGGGGCAAAGCGGTCGACCGCGCCGAACAACGCGCCGTACGGGCACGCGTAGGTGCAGAACCCCTTGGCTCCCAGGAAGTAGACGGCCGCGAAACCGCAGACCAGGAACGTCACCACGGCCACGATCGGGCCGGGAAAAGTCGCCCAGAACGAAGTCGTGGTGAGATGCACCGCGCGCACGCCGAGGTCGTCGCCGACCCACGAGCGGTACAGCAGCGGCCAGACGAACATGTAGAGGAAAGCGCCGGCCGGCACCCAGAGCAGTGCGCGCGAGCGCAACGGCTTGGGCCGGATCCCCACCTTGAGCAGCATCCAGCGGCAAAGATCCTGCAAGGCGACCAGGTGGCAGGCCCAGCCGCAGAAATAGCGGCCAAAGACGAGCGTCGAGAGCCCTGCGGCCGCGAAGAAGAGCAAGCCTGCGTTCACCACGCCCTGCTTGGAGAATTCCATTCCCTCGGACGGCTCGAGCGGCGTCAGCGTGCGGCCGCTCCACCACCAGTGCAGCAAGTGCGCGAAGAGCAGCAGATGAACCCCGCCGAGAACGAACGCCCGCCGGCGTCCGGACCGGGACGGCCGGATGCGCGGACGGCTCGGCTCGGCTTGCGCGGCGTTCATGCAGGCGGGCGGCGCAGCGACGCCGACGCGCCATCCTATGCCGCGGGGCGTTTCGAGTCGGCCTATCATTCCGGCGCCAAGACCCATGAACCAGTCTCCCGCCCGCGTACTCCAGGCTGCCGCCGACCCGCTGTTCGTCGACCGCCGCTCTGCCCGTGCGTTCCTCGCGCAACCCATCGAAGCGGCCCGGATCGCCGCGCTGTTCGAAGCCGCCCGCTGGTCGCCTTCGTGCTTCAACGAACAGCCTTGGCTCTTCGTCTACTCGACCAGAGGCGAGAGCCGTGCCGCGATCGCAGCCTGTCTGGCGGAGGGCAACCGGACCTGGGCCGTTCAGGCGCCGCTGCTCGGCGTGGCGTTCGCCCGGCGCCGTTTCGCGCACAACGACAAGGCCAACCGCTGGGCGGAGTTCGACACGGGCGCCGCGTGCCTGGCGTTCGCCCAGCAGGCGCACTTGTTCGGACTCGGCGTCCATTTCATGGGCGGCTTCGACGCCGACGCCGCTGCAGCGGCGCTCGATGCCCCCGCTGCCGACTACCAGGCCATGGCGGCATTCGCCGTGGGCCATCTCGGTGCGCCCGCAGACTTGCCGCCGGAACTCCGCGAACGCGAAATCGTTCCGACGCCGCGCAAACCGCTGGCCGAAGTCGCGCAACGCGAGCGTGTGGGCGGACCCGGCCCGCGCTAGCGCCTGGGCGCGAGCAGGCCAGGGAAGGGCTAGCCGGCCTTGGCGCCGCCGAGGCGGCTCGCGGCGGCGGCGTCCAGGAAGCAGCGGAAATCGCGGTGCCCCCGGAGCAGGCTGGCGGGAACCTCGGGGGTGGGCGGTTCTTCAAGCGCGCGGCGCACGATTTCGGCCTTCGCCGCGCCGAATGCGACCATGCGCAGCGCCCGCGCATCGAGCAGCGTGGCGATCCCCATGGTGCGGGCGCGCGCCGGCACCTCTTCGAGAGAAGCGAACAGTCCGGCGTTCGCGCGCCGCGAGCTCTCTTCGATCCGGACTTCGCGCGTGCGCGAATCCGGCGCCGACCCCGGCTCGTTGAACGCCACGTGGCCGTTCCCGCCGATGCCGAGCACCGCCATGTCGAGCCCGCCGGCGCGGGCGATCGCAGCTTCGTAGTCGGCCGGCGCGGTCGCCGCGTCGGGAAAGTGCGCCGCCGCGGGCGCGATCCCGGCCGGCCCGTGAAAATGCCCGCGCATCCAGGCGCGGTAACTGCCCGGGTGACCGTCGGGGAGGTCGAGAAACTCGTCGAGGTTGAAGCTCACAAGGTCCTGGAGCTCGAGCCCCTCGCTTTGGCGGCGCAGCAATTCCCCGTAGATCGCAACCGGCGTCCCGCCGGTCGGCAAAGCGAGCACCGGCCGCCGGTGCTGCGCGCGGCACGCCATCAGGACCGCCACGATCTCGTCGACCACGGCCGCGGCCGCCGTGGCCTGGCTCTCGAAGACCCGCACGGGAGGATCCGCGGCGGGCCTGCCGGGGGTGGCGGAGGAAGCGGAATCGGCGCGCATTCTCGATCGCGGCGCGGAAGCGCCTGGAACGCCCAAGGTAACGCCACTCCCGCGCCTATACTCCGGCGAACTGCCCCGGCGCGCCGCGGGCAACTCCATGCAGGTACTCTCGGGACCCGGCGCGCGGACCGCGATCCGCGCCGCCAGTTGCGCGCTGGCCTGGTTCGGCGCGGGCTGCGGCGGCGACGGTGCCGAGTGGTTGCCGGCGTTCGAGCAGGAATTGCCTGGCATGGGAGCGCCGCTCGCCATGCTTCCGGTCCCCGGCACTTCGGAGGGGCCGCAGCCGTTCTGGATGGCGGGCACCGAATTGCCCCGCGCGGCGTTCGAAGCCTTCCTCGAGGCGCGGGGCGAAGGCGCCGACGCGCTGCCGGCCAGCTTCGCGGAATCGGAAGGCGACGCGGCGCGCCGTGCTGCAGCCTGGCCGGCCACGGGCGTTTCCGCCGAAGCCGCGCTGGCGTATTGCGTCTGGCTGTCCGAGCGCACCGGCCGCAAGTTCCGCCTGCCGACCTCCGCGGAGTGGCGGCGCGCTTGCCGCGGCGCGGACGTCGCGCCGGCGCCGCACGCCCACAATCCGGCCGAACTCCCCCACTACGCGTGGTTCGCGAAGAATGCCGATGGCCGGCCGCACCCGGTCGGCTCGCTGCTCGCCGACGGCCTAGGTATCCACGATCTCCTGGGCAACGTGGGGGAATGGTGCGAAGGGCCCGGCGGACCGGAGGTTCTGGGCGGAGACTTCCGCGCCTTCCACACCGCGCTCGCCTGCGACGCGCAAGTCGACCGCTCTGGCGCCCGCACCCAGGGCGTCTGGTGGCGCGACGACCGCAGCCCCTTGGCCGGGATCCGCCTGGTCTGCGCGCCCGAACTCTAGTTCCGGAAGCGGCGGCCGGGCCCGGCCGCGGTCAAGAGTGCGCACCGTCGGCGTCGTCGGCGGCGCGGCCGCCGCCCATGCCAAACTTGCGCCCCAGGCGGCGGCCCGATTTCCAGAGCAACGGCGGCGTGAGCTTCTGCAGAAGCCGCGCCGAGCCGGCGCGCAGGGCGGACTCCCGACCGGGCGGCTGCTCGCCGCATTCGTACATCGCCGCCATGAGCGCGTTGCGGACGTGCGTGCAGAGGATGTGGTCGTCCCAGCGCATCGCGCGCCGGTACCAGCGCTGCCGGTGCGCCGGAGCGGCGGCTTGGAAGACCGCCTGCATTTCCTTGCGCCAGGTGTCCGGCCAGTCCGCCATCATCGTCTGCAGAAGGTCCACCATCCGGTACCACTGGTCGCGCTTCGCCTGCGATCCGCCGCCCCTGCCGCTGACCTGGCCGCCGTGTTCGCGGAAGATCGCGCCGATGCGCGGATCGACCACAACCTTGCCGCGGCTCGCCACGGCGGCGAGGAGCACGCGCTCGGCGAACAGCGGGCAAGCGGTGTCGGAGAAGCCGGCGAAGCAATCGCGCAAGGTTTCGGTGCGGAACGCGACGGCCGGAGGAATCCCCGGGCTCAGCAGCAGCGACAGCGGTGCGAACACGCTGCCGTCGACGGTCGCGGGCGTGCCTTGCATCCAGTCGAGCGGCAGCGGCGGACCGAAAAGGTGCGGATGGTGCATGCTCCGCGCGGACGGCGTGGACAGCGCGTAGCTGACGTAGAGCACGGCTTCCGGCTCCTCGGCGAGCGCGCGGCCGGCGCGCGCGCAGAAATCCACCGCCAGCAGGTCGTCGTCCTGCAGCCAGCTGAACGTGTCGCCCTTGGCCATCTCCAGCAGTTTGGCGAAATTCGCGACCGCTCCTTGGTCGGTCCCGAAGCGGTGGGCGCGGATGCGGTCGCCGGCCGCCGTCAAGACCGCGGGCGTGCGATCGGCGGAAGCATTGTCGGAAACCAGGACTTCGAGGTCCGGGCAGGTTTGTCCAAGCGCCGAGCCCAGCGCCTCCTCGAACAGATCGGCACGGTTGTGCGTGGGAATGCCGAGCGAATGGAGCATGCCCACCGCGTCCCTTCTTCAGGAGCTGGCCGCGGCGCGCGCGGTGAGGATTTCGCGCAGCGCGGCGCCGACCCGCGCCACGTCGGCGCGTGCGAGGCGCATCGCGCTGGGCAGGTTCAGGCCCCACGGCGAGAGCGCGTACGCGACCGGATTGGCCTCCGGACCGCCCGGGCCCGGGTGCTCCGAATAGGCGGGAATCGAGCTCAAGGGATGGAAGAAGGGCCGCGAGTCGATGCTGCGCGCATCGAGTTCGGCCATCAATTCCTCTTTGCGCAGGCCCAGCGCGGGATCCAGCACGAGCGTGCTCATCCACACCGAATTGAGCGTGCCGGCTGGCTCGGCGTTCAGGCGGACACCCTCGGTGCCGGCCAGTTCCTCGCGGTACCAGCCGAAGATCTCGCGCTTGCGCGCCACGAGTTCCTCGATGCGTTCGAGCTGCGCCAGACCGAGTGCCGCCTGGACTCCGCTCATCTTGTACTTGTACGCCACTTCACGGTTGAAGAAGTGGCGGTCGCCGGGGGCGCGCCCGTGGTCGCGCAGCACCTGGATCCGCGCGTGCAGCTGGTCGCTGTTGGTGGCGAGCAGCCCGCCCTCGCCGGTGGCGAGCGTCTTGGAACCGTGGAAGCTGAACACCGACGCGACGCCGAAGCTGCCGGCCTTGCGGCCGTCTTGTTCAGAACCGACGGCCTCCGCCGCATCCTCCACGACGGCGACGCCGTGGCGGTCGGCGACCATACGGAGCGCGCCGTAGTCGGGCATGCCTCCGTAAACGTCGACCGGAATGACCGCCTTGGTGCGCGGCGTGATGCAGCGCTCGAACGAGGCGGCGTCCAGGCACCAGGTCTCGGGGTCGACGTCGGCGAACACCGGCGTCGCGCCGAGGTAGGAGATGGGCGCCGAGGTCGCGATCCAGGTGATCTCGGGAACCACCACTTCGTCGCCGGGCCCGACTTCGAGAGCCGCGAGCGCCAGATGCAGGCCGGCCGTCGCGTGCGGCAGGCTGACCGCGTGACGCACGCCGAGGTAGGCGGCGAAGGCTTCCTCGAAGCGGCGCTCGAAGCGTCCGGCACCTTCGTACCACCCCGTCCGGGCGGCCTCTGCGACGTACTCGGCCTCCTTGTCGGTGACCCAGGGGCCGGCGACCGGAAGCCGCTTCATTGCGGATCCTTCACGCACCGCAGATAGCCGTCCGACGCCACGGTGATGAGCAGCCGCGCTTCGATGTCGCGCGCGATCTCGAAGCGGTCGCACTCCTCGAGAAAGGCGAACAGCGCGGTCTTGGGATTGTTGCCCTTGCCCCACGGCCGGTCGGGGTACAGGTCCTGCGGCATGTCCTCGATGGTGGAGTCCATCACCAGCAGATAGCTGCCGGCGCCGACCAGCGGCGCGTAGGCGCGCAACTCCGCGAGGACGTGCTCGTGGGTGTGGTTGGAATCGAGGATCACCAGCGTGCGGGTGCCCGGCGGCGCGAACGCGCGCACTTGCGCCACGACCTCGGGATCGGTGCTCGATCCTTCGATCATGTGGATCCGCGGCGCCATCCGATGGGCTTCGATCGCCTTGCGATTGGGCTCGTGGATGTCGATGTCGACGCCGACGACCCGGCCTTCGCCGCCGATCAGTTCGAGGATCGACGCCGAGAGGATCAGTGAGCCGCCGTGGGCGATGCCGGTCTCGACCACCAGGTCGGGCTTGACCTCCCAGACCAGTTCCTGGATCGCCACGATGTCCTGCGGCGTCTGGATCACTGGCCGGCCGAGCCACTTGAAGTTGTACGTGTAGCCGTACTTGGCCGAATCGCGCAAGAAGTCCATCGCCAGCTTGCGCAGCGCGGGATCTTCCAGGGCCTTGAGGAGATCGGTGTCGGTGGGAGGGGCCACGGGGGTCGTCGCGCGAATCGTCAGCGGCCGGCGACCGCGTAAATCAGATTACATTCCGCGGGCCGCTGCTTGCCGTACTCGTAGCAAGCGTCGCAGAAAGCCTTTCGCCAGTCCTTGGCGTCTTCCGCGCCGACCCGGCCCCAGCCGAACTCGCCGCGGTCCCAGTGCGGCTGCAGGAGCAGCCAGTCGATCTGCGCTTGCGACAGCATCTTGTAGAAGATGCCGCCGGTCTCGCGGACGCGAAGCCCCGCGCTCTCCAGGTCGGCGACCAGCTTGGCAGTGTCGTAGTAGCGCCGGTGCCCGGCGATTTCGAGATCGAAAGGCGAAAGCTCGTACTCGTCGGCCAGCGACCCCATCATGCGCGCGATCCGCCGGTTGGCCGCGAGCGCGTTGGGAACGTTGACTATCAGGACGCCGTCGCGAGCGAGGTTCCCGGACACGCGCGCCAGCAAGTCCACCGGGTCGACCACGTGCTCGAGCAGGTTTAGCAAGGTGATGGTCGAGAAAGGCTCTGCCGCGCGGTAGTCCTCGGCGAGCGCCTGCACGAATTCGATGCCTGGGTGCGCGCTGGCCGCTGTTGCCACGTGCGGCGCCGAAGCATCGACGCCGACGACGCGCTCGAAATGAGGCGCGAGCATGGCCGTGATCGCGCCGTTGCCGCACGCGAAATCGAGCAAGCTCGGCTTGCGCGCGTGGTCGAGGACGCTGCGCACGATGTAGTCCCCCATCATGTCCTCGTAGGCGGCGAAGAACTTGCCCCGTTCCCACTGGATGCCGGACTGGCGCTCCAGCTCGCCTTCGAGTCCGCCGGCCGGAGAGGGTGCGGAAGTCGGATCAGGCATCGGTTGCAGGTTCCTCCGCCGCTGCCACGCACGCAGCCAGGCCCACGGCAAGCGGCGTGGCGGGCCGCCAGCCGAGCTGTTCGGCGGCGCGGCGCGAATCGAGGGTCACTTGGGGAGAATCGCCTTCCATCTGCACGGTCCGCACCGGACTGCGCGAACCGCAGAGCCGCACGAGCTCGGCCGCGACGGCCGGAGTCGCGGCCAGGCCGCCACCGAGATTGAAGTCCTGTGCGACGCGCCGCTCCACCACGGTCCCGAGCGCGGCACGGAAGTCGTCAATATAGAGCATGTCGAGCCGTGCGTCGCCGTTGCGGAACGCGTGTGCGACCAGTTCGTGCCCGGCGCGGGCCGCCTCGAGCCAGCCGGCCAGGAACGCGGGCCTGCCAACCGGAGGGCCGTAGACCACGCCGGGCCGCAGGATGGCGGCGCGCAACCCGTGCCGTTCGCGGTACCGGGCGATCATCGCCTCGCCCAGGCTCTTGGTCAGGCCCAGGGTTCCGCGCGGCACATGCGGCGTCGACTCGGCGGCGAGCAGCGGACCGGCGGCATGCCCCGCGTAGACTTCCCAGCTGCTGCACCAGACCAGGAAAAGCTCGCGCGCCCGACAAACGTCGAGCACGGTCTTGAGTTCGGCGAGCGCAGCGCCGAGTGCGGCATTGGTGGTGTCCGGCCGGGGCGCATTGAGATGCAGCAGGACTTCGGCGCCGCTCGCGCGTGCGAGCAGGTCGAGCCGCACCGCGTCGCCGAGAAGTTCCCGGCCGGCGTGCACCAGCGCGCGATCGCGGGGCAGCACGGCGTCGAACGCGGGATCGGAGTGCGCGAGCGGCGTGGTGACGATCACCGCACCGGGGCCGGCGAGCGGCGGCGCGTCTTCGCCCAGCGCCGCGCGCACGGCGGCCACCACTTCCAGCCGCAGCTGGTGCTCGCCGGTGGCATCGAGGACGCGCGCCAGCGCCGCGTCGAAACCGAGCTTCGCATGCCGTGCGAGCGCACCGGCCGCCACGGCGTTGCTGCGCGACACGCCGAACTCGCATGCAACCACGGTCTTCTCCCCCGCCGCGAGGGCGCGCGCAGCCGCTTCGATCTTCTCGACCACGGCAGCGGCGGAATTGCCTTCCCGGTCGAGAAGAGCGCGCACGTCGACCACGGTGAGCCCGGGGAGCGCGCGGACTTCCTCGTACGGCGCCGTGCCGAGCCGCTCCGTGATCCAGCGAATCATCGCGCCTCGCGCGGCGACTCGACCCGCTTCTCGGTCAGGCTCCGCAGGTACCACCCGGGCCGCAAGGGCCCGGGTTCGACGATCTCGCCGTCGAGGACCGCGCGCAGCATCAGATCGACTTCGTTGAAGCCGGCGAGAGTCCGCAAATACGTGCTCGCGCTGAACCGTGGATTCACCTCGAAGGGCAGCAGCACGCCATCGCGCACGCGGCCTTGCACGTTGCACGGCCCTCGACTGTCGAGCGCGCCGGCGATGCGTTCGGCCTGGTTGCGGACGTCCCGGAACTCCTCGATGCGCCCTTGGCTGTAGCCGCTCGAAATCAGCCCGCTCGCGTTGCGCTGGGCCACCGACAATTTGGTGTGGAACAGCCGCCGCAAGGCCACCGAGCCGATCAAGCCGCCGTCGGGACGATGCAGCACGCCGACAGTGAACTCGCCGCCGTCCTCGGCGATGTATTCCTGCGCTACGACCTCGCGGCCGCTCGCCAGGATCCAGCGCGCGAAGTGGCCCGCCTCGCCGTCGTCGCCGGCGAGGAACACCAGGTCGCTGCCCCCGCTGCCGGTCGCCGGCTTGAGGATCACGGGAAATACGAGGCCGGCGAGGTCCTCCGGCGCGCGCACCATGCGCGTGACCGGCACCGGCACGCCCATTTCGGCAAGGCGCCGCAGGCACCGCCCCTTGTCGGAGCAGAGCGCGACCACGCCCGGCGTGTTGGCGAGCACCCGCGTGCCGCACGACTCGAAGCCCGCCGCATCGCGCGCCAGGAGCACCATCGGCTCTTCTCCCCCGGGGATCAGTGCTTCGGCGCCGATTTCCAGGGCGAGTTCGGACACGGCGTGCACGTAACCGTCCCGCGGGACCGTGAACGTGTTCTCGAAGCCCTCTTCGGAGTGGCCGTAGGCGAGCGGCGACACGTCGCAGCCGAACACGCGGTAACGGCTGGTGGCGGCAAGACACTTGAGCAACTCCGTGCCGAGCGACGCGCCGCCGATTCCGGCGATCAGGACGGTCCGGCGGCGCCCGTTCACGGCAGCGGCCCGGTCCACGCGGGGAATGTGCGGTCCCGCGCGGAGGCCGCCGCGACAGGCAGCGGCCATTCGATCCCGAACGCCGGATCGTCCCAGCGCACGCCGCGGGCGGCGTGCGGCGCGTACGGGGCCGTGATCAAGTAGCTGACTTCCGTTTCCGCCTGCAGGGTCTGGAAGCCGTGGGCGCACCCCTTGGGGATGTAGAGCTGGAGGTGGTTGTCCGCGCCGAGTTCGACGGCGGTCCAGCGCCCGAAAGCCGCCGAGTCCGCGCGCAGGTCGAGGACCACGTCGTAGATCGCGCCGCGCGTGCAGCGGACGAGCTTGGCCTCGGCGTGCGGCTCTTCTTGCCAATGCATGCCGCGCAAGGTGCCGCGGGCGGCGTTCCACGACGAACTCATCTGCGCGATGCCGGCGTCGAGGCCTTGCGCCGCCATGACCTCCGGCGACCACGTCCGCGCAAAGAAACCGCGCTCGTCGGCGAAGCGCTCGAGTTCGACGCGGAACACGCCGGGAAGTTCCAGCTCGTGGAAGATCACGCCGCGGGCTCCACGACGAAAGGTTCGGGAACGGGCACGATGAAGCGCCCGCCGCGGCGTCGGTATTCAGCCTGCTGCGCGAGGATCTCGTCGGCGAAGTTCCAGGTCAGCAGCAGGACGTAGTCGGGAGCGGCCTTCAGCAGGTGCTCCGGAGCGTGGATCGGCAGCCTGACGCCCGGCATGTGCAGGCCTTGCTTGACGGTGCTGCGGTCGACCACGAAATCGAGCGTTTCAGCGCCGATGCCGAAGCAATTGAGCAAGGTGCTGCCCTTGGCCGCCGCGCCGTAGGCGGCGATGCTGCGGCCATCGGCCTTGAGCCGGCCGAGCAGCGCGGTGAGCTGTTCGCGGAGGCGGGCGACCCGGGCGCCGAATTCGGCGAAGTAGGCCGCACGGTCGACGCCGAGTTCGCGTTCTTCCTGGAGGAGTGCGGCCACGGCGGCCGCCGGATGGCGCCGCGCGCCCGCGCGCGCCGCGGTCACTTTCAAGGAACCTCCGTGCAGCGGAATGCGTTCCACGTCGACGGCGCGCAGTCCGTGGCGGCGGAAGAAGGCTTCCATCGCGGTGAGCGAGAAGTAGCACAGGTGCTCGTGGTAGATCGTGTCGAACTCGACCCGTTCGACCATTTCGCGCACGTAGGGCGCCTCGATCACGGCCACGCCTTCGCCGCCCAGCAGCGCCTCGATGCCGGCGACGAAATCGTTGGGATCGGCGACGTGCGCGAACACGTTCGCAGCCAGGAACAGGTCGGCGCGACCGCGCTCGGCGACGATCGCCCGGGCGGTCTCGAGGCCGAAGAAGCGCTCCCAGGTGTCGACGCCCTTCTCCCGCGCCAGAACGGCGACGTTGCGGGCGGGCTCCACGCCCAGCACCGGGATTCCGGCGCGGTGGAACCACTGCAGCAGATACCCGTCGTTGCTGGCGGCCTCCACCACCAGGCTGCCGGCGCCGAGATCGAGCTGCGCGGCGAGCTCCGCCGCCAGGTCGCGCGCGTGCGCGACCATCGTGTCGGAGAAGCTCGAGAAGTAGACGTACTCGCGAAACAGCGTCTCCGGAGGGACGGTCTCGGTGATCTGGCAAAGTCCGCAGCCTGCGCAGAACACTAGCCGCAGCGGCCAGACCGGTTCGGGCTCGGCGAGTTCCTCGGTCGCCAGCAGGCGGTTGGCGAGGGGCGTCGTGCCGAGGTCGAGGACCTCGGTGAGCGTGCCGTCGCCGGCGTCCGCGCCGCAGCTGCGGCAACGAAAGCCGGTCAGGCTTGCGGGTGCGATCCCAGGAACTCCCGATACCACGCGATGGTCCTCTCCAGGCCGTCCCGCAAGTCGAACGCGGGCCGCCACTCCAGCTCCTTGCGCGCCCGCGCCGCGGCGAGCCACTGGGCGCGGATTTCCCCCGTTGCGCCGCCGAGGATCTCGGGGGCCAGGTTTTCCGCGCCCATCGCCTTGCAGATCGTCTGCACGATGTCGAGCACGCTAGCCTTGTCCTCGTTGCTGAAGTTGAAGGCCGTGCCTGCCACGCCCGGCTGGGCGATGCGTTCGGCCAGCGCCAGGTAGGCCGCGACCGCGTCTTCGACGTAGAAGTAGTCGCGCACCAGCGTGCCGTCGCTGCGCACGACCGGCCGCTCGCCGCGCAGGATCGAGCGGATGGTGCCGGGAACGATCCGGCTCCAGTGCAGGTCGCCGCCGCCGTAGATGTTGCCGCAGCGTGCGATCACCACCGGCAGCGCATAGCTGTGATGGAAGGCGGTCGCGATCAAGTCGGTGCAGCTCTTGGAGACGTCGTAGGGATTGCGCCCTTCCAGCCGGTGCGCCTCGGTGTAGGGCAGTTGCTCGCTGTCGCCGTAGGCCTTGTCGCTCGACGCCACGACCACGGTGCGCACGCGGTCGGCGTGCACGCGGCAGGCCTCGAGAAGGTTCCAGGTGCCGCGCACGTTGGCCTCGAAAGTCGGCAATGGACTGCGCATTGCCGCGCCGACCAGCGCTTGCGCGCCCAGGTGGAAGACCGCTTCGATCTCGTGTTCGTTGACGGCGCGCTCGACGTCGGCATGGGATTCGAGCTTGCCCATGGCAATCCGCACCCGCCGGTCGGCGCCCGAGAGCGTCAATTCGCTCAACGGGTCCGGGTCGCGCACGAAAGCGGTCACCCGCGCGCCGCGTTCGAGCAGCGCCTTGCACAGCCAGGAACCGACCAGGCCGGTCGCGCCCGTCACCAGGACTCGGCGGCCCTCCCACGCGGGCGCGATCATTCCCAGGTCCTCCACGGCGCCGCGCCGCGTTCCCACAGGCTCTCGAGCAGTCGCAAGTCGCGCAGCGTGTCCATGCACTGCCAGAAGCCTTCGTGGCGGAAGGCCATGAGCTGACCGTCCGCCGCCAGGTTCTCCAGCGGCTCGCGCTCGAACAGGGTCTCGTCGCCCTCGATGTAGTCGAAGACGCCCGGCTCGAGC
>DASWJW010000039.1:0-16411 GCA_036396955.1 Planctomycetota bacterium | reverse complement strand
CCCGACCGGTCGGCCCGGTAGCCGCGGCGCACCATGTCGAGAACCTCGCCGGCGTCGGCGCGACCGGCGGCAAGTTGGGCCCTAGAGAACGCGAAGCGGATCCCCGGATGGTTTTCCAGGGCTCTGGCGGCGACCGTCGCGGCGCGCGCCGGATCGACGTCGTGCGCGTGCAGGACGGCCTGATCGAGATAGAGGCCCGGGTTCCAGAACTCAAGCACGGCCTCGGCGGGGAGCGCGAGTTCGCGGGTCAGCGCTTCGCGCGCCAGGGCCTCGACTTCCGAATAGGAAATCCGGCCGCCTTGGCCAAGCCAGGCCTGGCGCTGCTCCGGCGTCTGGTTGACGCCGTGGTCGGAGGACAGGACCACCAGCACGCGTTCCAGGCCCACATGCCGGTCGAGCAAGGCGAGCAAGCGCGCGAGCGTGCGGTCGAGCCGGAGCAAGTGGTCCTCGGCTTCCAGGCTGAAGGGCCCGAACAGATGGCCCACGTAGTCGCACCCCGAGAAACTCACGCCCAGGAAATCGGGCACCGCGTCGCGGCCGAGCGCCTCGTGGTCCAGCAAGGCGGCGGTGAAGTCGAGCGTCAGCTCGTCGAAGAAGGGCGTGAGGCGCAGCAACAGGTTCGTGCGGCCCGCCGAATTCGCCGGAAGCGTGTAGGGAAAGGTGACCTTGCCGAAGGCCATGGTCTCGAAGATCCGCTCGTCCGCTTCGAGCCGGTGGTAGTCGACCCCGGCTTGCAGCTCCCACACCTTGCCGCGCAGGCGCGAACCCGAGCCGTGCTCGGCGCCGGGGACTTCGCCGGCCTCGTTCCACGCTTGCGCCCAGTCCGGCAGCGCGTCATCGGGAAAGTAGTCGCGGCTGCTGACGAAACGCCCGCTCGCGCCGGCGTGCCAGAAGGCCTTGCCGTGCCGGCCCGCGAGGAGAACTGCGCCGCGGTCCTTGCCCGACACGGCGAAGGCCAGGCTCGATGGCCCGAATTGAGCCCCCATGTGGTCGGCGAGCGTGTCGACCAGCAGCAGCCCGGGGCCGGCGCCGGCGCCCGGCACGCGGTCGCCCACGCGCGCGGCGTCGGTCTGCACGCAGTAGACGTGGCGCTCGCCCGTCACCGGGTCGGCCCATTCGTTGGCGACCAGGCCGTGGGTCTGCGGGTGCGCGCCGGTTGCAAGAGTGGCATGGCCGCAGGCCGTGAAAGTCGAGGCATGCGCGTACTTGCAGGCCGTGAACGCCGTGCCGTGTTCGGCGAGGTAGCGGAAGCCTCCGGGGGGAAAGCGCGTCAGCGCGGCTTCGAGCGTGGCGGCGGGCAATTGGTCGATCACGATCTGCACCACCAGCGCCGGCCGCGGATCGGGCCCGGTCGCGGCGGGCTCCTGGTAGGGAATCAGCGCGGCGAAAAGACTGGCGAGGCAGAGCATGGGTCAGCGGGGGGTGAGGCGGGCGGCGAGCACGGGCTCAATGGCTTGGGCCCAGGCGCGGTATCCGGCGGGCCACAAATGGAGGAAATCGCTCCTGAAGAGCGCCGGATCGGCGCCGCCGTCGGCGCGCAGGAAGTGCGGCGCCAGATCCAGGAAGATCACGCCGTCGCGGCGGCCGAGCGGCGCGATCCATTCGTTGACGCGCTCCGCCGCCTGGCGGTTCGGGTCCGCGGGCGCGGCGCCGCACGCCAGCAGGCCGTGCAGGAGGATCGTCGTGTGCGGCAGACGCTCGCGAAGCGCGTCGATCACGGCCTCGATGCCGAGCGCGATCGCCTCGGGCGGATCGTCCGTGATGTTGTCGGCGCCGATCATCAGCACGACCACTTGCGGATTGGCGCCGTCGAAGGCGCCGTTTTCGATCCGCCACAGGAGGTTCTGGGTGCGGTCGCCGCTGATTCCGAAATTCGCCGCACGGCGCGCGCCGTGGAAGCGCTCCCAGACTTGCGGCGCCGATTGCCCGAGGTGGCGGCCGGGCCCGCCGAAATCCTCGACCACGGAGTCGCCGAGGAAAACGAGGTCGAGCTCGCCATGCGCGGCGTGGGCCTCGCCGCTGGCTACGGGCGTGCGTGCCGCCAGGCGCTGGGCCTCGGTCTCCGCGTCGGCCGCCTCGAATGACACGGTCTCGTCCTCGCGCGGCGCGCGAAGCGCGATTCCGAGACTTGCCGCCCAGGCGTCGTGCAGCGCTTTCAGGCGCGCCACGGTCTCCGGTTGCGCCGCTGCAAGGTTCCCGGCTTCGCCCGGATCGGCTTCCAGGTCGGCGAGCCAGAGGCTGTCGCTGCCCTCGAGCTGCTTGCGCTCCGCGGTCTGGGCGCGCGCCACGAGTTTCCACCGATCCTGGCGCACGCTCCACTGCTCGCCGTTCTGCCAATGCAGCGTTTCGTGCGGCGAGGGAATTGCGGCATCGCGGAGCAGCGGGCCAAGGTCGCGGCCGTCGAGTTCCAGGCCGGCCGGCGGCGCCACACCGCACAGCGCGAGCAGGGTGGGGAACCAGTCGGTCGCGCGCGCGATCGGATCGCGCACTTCGCCCTGGGGCAGTCGCCCCGGCCAGCTGACGATCGCCGGCACGCGGAGGCCGCCTTCGAACAAGCTGAACTTGGCGCCGCGGTACGGCCCCGCGCTGCTGCCGCCGCCCTTGGTGCGGATTTCGGTCGAATGGCCGTGGTCGCTCTGGAACACCACGACGGTGTCGTTGCGCAGGCCCAGAGCGTCGATCTCGGCCAGGATCGCACCCACTTGCTCGTCCATCGTCGCCAGCGAGGCCAGGTACTCGCCGCGCGGGCTCGCGACGCCGGCGAATCGTTCGCGCCACTTCGCCGTCGGCTGCAGCGGATAGTGCGGCGTGTTGAGCGGCAGGAACAGGAAGAAGGGCCGGTCCGCGTTGGCGCGCACGAACGCGTTCGCCTCGCGCACCACCAGCTCGCCGAAGTGCGTGCCTTCTTCGAAGTGCTCTTCGCGATCGCTCCAGAGATCGTGTCGGTTGGGGCCCTGCCAGTAGAAGAAGTGCGACCAGTTGTCGATGCAGCCCTTGTGATGGCCGAAGAAGCGCTCGAAGCCCTGATCGAGCGGATGTTCGCCGGCGAGCGAACCCAGATGCCACTTGCCGATCAACGCGGTGGCCTAGCCGTGCGCCTGAAGGGCCTCGGCGAGCGTGACTTCGCTGCCCGGGAGGCCAGGTCCGCCGGGGCTCACGTTGCCCGGGACGCCGCAGCGCTGCGGAACGCGCCCGGTGAGCAAAGCGGCGCGCGAAGGCGAGCACACGGGAGCCGCGGCGTACATCTGGCTCAAGCGCACTCCGCGCGCGGCCAGGGCGTCGAGGCTGGGTGTGATCACGTCCGCGGTGCCGAAGTCGCCCAGGTCCGCCATGCCCTGGTCGTCGCTGAAGATCAGCACCACGTTGGGCGGACGGTCCGGCGTCTGCGCCGGCGCGCGGCCCGCAGCCGCCGCAAGAATCGCGGCGCAAGCGAGCAGCCGTTGCCGAGGCGCTCGCGCGCGGCTACTGGCGCGCATCGTCGAGCGCGCGACGCAAGGCGGCGGGGAACGGCGGCGGGAGGTGGAACGCGCCGAGCACGCTCGCATCGAAGAAGACGAGCGCGCGCCCGCCGGGCTCTTCCACGAAGACTTCCACGCGGTGGCCGCGGAGTTCCGCCCGGATGCCGCGCGCAGGTCGCAGCTCGGCAGCGGTTTGCCCGGCCGGCTGCAACGACGCCGTAAACGCGGTGCGAAGCGCAGTCAGTTCGACTCCGTCGACGGTGGTCCGGCGCCGTTCCTGGTGCTGCGGCAAGGCCGAACTGCCGTCTCCGCGTCGCCAGTCCTGCGGATCGGGGTCGAGCTCGAGGATCGTCCACCGCGTCGACTCGGCCAGAACCGCACGGGCGATCAGGGGCATGGCTCCCGCGCCGCTCGAAGCCGGGCGGGGCAGGTCGCCGTCGATGTAGCCCAGCGCCGCGAGCTGGGCGAGCACGGCGGGATCGAGCGTGGCGGGGTCGAGTTCCTGCGCGCCGGAGTCGTGGCCCATGTTGCGCGCTTTCCAGTTCTCGAGGCGGTGCACGAATCGCGCGACGAGTTCGGGGTGCTCCGCGGCGAGATTGTTCGTTTCGCCGGAATCGGCCTCCAGGTCGAAGAGCTGTTTGCGCGGCATCTCCCGGCCCGAAGGCGAGCGCAACTGCAGGATGAACTTCCAGCGGCCTTCGATCACCGCCATCGCAATTCCCGATCCTGAGTCGGCATGGCGGCCGAACGGGTCTTCGGAGAGCTCCGAGAAGACCGCCGGCGCGGGGCCCGGGTCGTCGCCCGCCGCGGCAGCTTCGATCACGGGGAGCAAATTGCGGCCGCGCAGGCCCTCCGGGATGTCGACTCCGAGCAGCGCCATCAAGGTGGGGTAGACGTCGATGGAGCGCACCGGACCGGAGATGCGCAGGCCGCCGGGCAGGCGTCCCGGGGCGTAGATCAGCAGCGGCACGTGCAGGAGCTCGTTGTAGACCGAATAGGCGTGGCTGGTGCCGCCGTGCTCGAAGAATTCCTCGCCGTGGTCGGCGGTGACCACCACGACCGTGTTGTCGTCCCAGCCGTCGTCCTGCAGCCGCTTCCACAAGCGCTCGATCTGGTGATCGGTGGCGCGCACGTCGGCGTCGTAGAGGTCGCGGCCGTAGTCGACGAACTCCCCGGGGTCGACGCCGGCCATGTCGAAGTTGGCCTCGGTGAGGTGGTTGCCGGGCACGTCGGGCCGGGTCTGCAGGAGCAGCGACCACCACTCGCGATAAGATGGTTCCCGTTCGGGGTCGGCGAACATCGCGAGGAACTCGGGCGCGGGAGCGTACTCCTCGTGCGGGTCGACCGCGTGCATGTACAGGAACGTGGGGCGCGGCAAGGGATGCGCGAGCCGGCGGAGCACGGCATCGCCCAAGATCTGCGCCGATCCGCTTGCGTTGTGGATCGGATCGGCGTTGTTGAGCGTGATCGACTCGACGAATTCGTCGAAGCCCTGCGCGTAGTTGCTCCACGCACCCATGATCGGATTGGCCGAGAATCCGGCGGTGTGCCAGCCGGCGTCGCGCAGCGCTTCGGGCATCGTGAGCCAATCGTCGTCGAGCCGCGCGAACATGGCGTGCATGCCGGTCTCGCTGGGGTAGTGCGAAGTAAGCAGGCTCGCCATCGAGGGCTTGGTCCACGGCCCTTGGCTGTAGCAGCGTTCGAAGACGACGGACTTCTCGGCCAACGCGTCGAGGAAGGGCGTGGTGTCGCGCTCCTGCCCGTAGAAGCCGAGTTGGTCCGCGCGACAGGTGTCGATCAAATAGAAAAGAATCTGCGGCTTGGCGCGCGCGGCTTCCGTTTGCGGCTCCTGGGCACCGGCAACCGTGGCCAGTCCCAGGAACAGGACGGAGGCGAGAGTGGTTCTGGAGCGCATCGACGGAGCCGTGGGGCCGGCCGCGTACGGGCGGATTCGCCCCTACTCTAGCCCTTCCAGGGACTTCGGCGGGCGCTACAGCACCGTGGTCATGAGCACGTTCGTCGCCGTCTGGTGCAGCACGCTCTGGAACCACGCGTTGCGACCGGCCGCCGAAGCGGGGATCGGCACGCGAGGATTCATGGCGGCCAGCGGAAGGGGGCGGGAGCGGAGGTCGGCCTTGGCTACTTGGAGCCACTTTGCGGCCCGGAAGTTCCCGCGCTCTCCCCCAGGATCTCGCCCAGCACCTGGTGGTCCGGGTCGATGCGCACGCGGCCGGGCGCGGCGGCCGTCGGCAGCGCGAATTCCTGCACCACGCGGGCGACCTCCAACTCGTGCCGTTGCGTTCCCGATGCGGTTTCGACGACCACGGGCAGGTTCAACGCATACACCGGCACGCCGCCCGAGCGATCTTGGGTCTGCTCGACGGTCACGCGCACGACGCCAGCGTCGGCGTCGTACGCGTGGCTCACGCGCAGCACCGGGTGCCCTGGCGAGAACAGCCATTGGTCGAAGAAGACGCCGAGGTCGCGGCCGCTGGTGCCCTCGACAACCGCGATCCAGTCGGCGGTGGTGGCCGAACGGTAGGCGAAACGGTGGAGGAACTCCGTCATCGCCGAGAAAAAGGCCTCGTCGCCGATTTCCTGCCGCAGCAAGTGCAGCACGAGCGCGCCTTTCTCGTAGAGGTGGCGGTCGAAGACCTGGTCGGGGCGCTGCCAGCGATCCGTGACGATCGGTCGCCGATAGCGTTCGCGGGCTTCGCGCAAGTACGCCTGGCGCTTGCCTTCCAAGTTGCGCGCGGCTGCCTCGGGCGAGAGATCGTGCGCAGCCCACAAGTACTCGCTGTAGGTCGCGAAACTCTCGTTGAGCCAGGCGTCTCCCCACTCGCGCATGGTGATCAGATCTCCCCACCACTGGTGCGCGGCTTCGTGCGCGACCAGCCAGTCCATGGAGCGCGGGCCGCGGGTGGCGATGGCGCGCACCGAGCCGTCGCCGAGAATCGTCGCGCTGGTGCTCTCGGCGCCGCCGCCGAACTCGGAGACCATCACTTGTGCGTACTTGGCCCACGGATACGGAAAGCCGTAGCGCTCTTGCAGCCAGCCGAGGATTTCGGGGGTGCGCTGCAGGCCCGTGCGCGCGGCCTCGGCATGCTGCGGATAGACCCAGTACGAGACCGGGACCTTGCCGAAGGCGTCTTCGATCACCGTGAACGGGCCGGCGGCGACCATGGCGAGGTAGGTCGTGTGCGGTTTCTCCTGCCGCCAGTGCCAGGTGCGCGTGCCGGCGCCGGGGTTGTCGACGATCTCGAGCTTGCGGCCGTTGGCGAGCACGTTCCAGTCGGCGCGCGCGGTGATCGCAAAGTCCGCGGTCGCCTTGTCGGCCGGGTCGTCGTTGCAGGGGAACCAGTGCCGCGCGCCTTCCGGCCACGACATCGTCGCGACCAGCCGCGGGTTGTCGGTAGTGGCTTCGCGGAAGTCGAGCCCAAGCGGATAGCCGGCTTCGAGTCCGTAGGCGACCGGGTCGGGAGCGACGCCGTCTGCCCGGTAGGCGACGCGCACCACCACCGGCTGGCCGTACGGAAGGCCGTCGGGGAGCTGCACCGTCAAACGATCGTCCGCCTGGGCGAACGCGAGTTCGCGGCCATCGGCATGGCGGACACCGGTGACCGTGAACGTGGCGGCATCGAGGACCAATTCCGCGAGCCCGCCGCGCAGCGGGCGGAACTGGATGGAGGTCTGACCGGAAAACGCGTTGCGGGAGTCGTCGATCGCCAGCTCGATCCCGTAGTGCAGGACGTCGTAGGCGCGCGGCGTGTGGGTGTTGCGCGGCTGGTTCCAGAGCGGCGCTGCTCGCGGGGCCGTCTTCGGAGCGGCGGCCAGCAAGTCGGGCCGGTCCTCGAGGAGCCCGGGCTCGGCGATGAGCGCTTCGATTTCATCCAGATCGAGCGGCGCGAGGCCGGTGAGGACTTCGACGCCGTCCGCGGCGACCGCGACCGTGTCCTCCACGCGGACGTAGAGCCGCTCTTCGGGCACCCAGAGCATGGGGTCGACCGAGAACACCATTCCCGGTTCCAGCGGACGCCCGCGGTAGTTGCCGACGTCGTGCACCGTCATGCCGACGGGGTGGGACAGGTGCCCGTTCCATTCTACCGCGGCGGCCGCCGCGCGTTCGTATTCGGGTTTCGACCACGCGACCGCCTCGAAAGCCGCGCGCATGGCCGGCCGCGCGTTCTCCAGCACCTGCGTGCCGCTGATCCCCGGTTTGATCTCCGCGAGCAGCGCGCGCTGCACTGCGGTGATGAAACCGAGCAGGTCGCGCTGATCCTGCGTGAAGCGGCCGTTGACCGGCCACATGCGGCCGATGTCGCTGGTGTAGTAGGCGACGTCGGGGGCCGTGTCCATCAGCACCAGGTCGCCGTCGTGCAAGGGGTCGCTGTTGCGGAACCAGTGCCCCATCCATGCGTTGGTGCCGCCGCCGACGATCGAGGCGTAGCCGACGCCGCGCGCGCCCTGGAGCCGGAACACCATCCGCGCCACGGCGTCGAGCTGGTACTCGGTGATTCCCGGGCGCGTCGTGCGCATGGCCTCGATGATGCCGAGCGCGGTCAACCGGCCGGCTTCGCGCAAGCGCGCGACTTCGCGCGGCGACTTGATCGTGCGCAGCACGTCGAGGTGCGGCGTCAGGTCGCGGATCTCGAATTGCGGCAGCCGCGTGCGCAGCAGGGCGATCAGCTGGCCTTCGCGCGACGGCCGGCCGTCCCACGCGTCCTGGGCCAGGCGCGCGTTGCCGGCCACCGCTTCGTCGCGCGACTGGCGCGCGCCTTCCGCCGGGGCGTGGGGGACGTAGAGCGGCGGCACTTCGCGAGCCAGGATCCATTTGAAGTCGGGCGCGAGCTGCTCGACGGGCCGCACGCGTTCGACCCCCGAGAGTCGCATCACCTGCTCGGCGTCTTCGTAGGAGAGCACCTTGCCCTCGCCGCGCTCGCGGTCTTCGTCGCGGTGCGGCATGTAGAGGGTGGCTTGCCGCGAGCGCGCGTCGAGCAGCAAGTAGGTGCCCGGCGTCTCGATCCCGCACAAGTAGTGGAACTCGTTGGTCTGGCGGAAGACGTCGAAGCCGCGCACGTGCGGCCCGCCCTGCACCAGCGCGAGCGCCGGCCCGAGCCGTTCGTAGAGCTGCGTGCGCCGCGCGGCGTACTCGGCAGCCGGAAAATCGACCGCCGGAGGCGCTTGGGCGAGCGTGAGGAGGAGCGCGGCCGCGAGGGGGAGGACCATGGAGCCATTATGAATGGCCGCGGAAACGGCGGCGGGTGGACCCGCTAGCTGGCCGGAGTCTTCCGCTCGCGCACACGGAGGATCACTTCGTGCGCCGGATCGAGCAAGCACGCACTGGATGCACCGTCCTGCTCTGCGCAGTCGATCCGCGCCAGTCGTGCGTCGACCCCGCCCGGCCGCGGCGGTTCCGGAAACGGCGCGTGGCTCTTGACGGTTCCGAACAGCTGGGCGGCCGCGGAAATGAGAACGAAGGCCGCGATCCGGAAGGCCACGTCCGGGCGAGTGAGGTAGTGGCGCACTCGGCCCGTAAGACCATTTCCAGCCCGCGCGGCCAGCTGCCGGCCATCGAGGTATCGCTGCAGGTCGTCGCGCAAGGCCTGCGCAGAGGCGTAGCGAGCCTCGGGCCGCTTCTCGAGCGCTCGCAGCACGACTGCCTCGAGGTCGCCGCGCAACCGCAGACCGTGGAAGCGGCGGACCACCCGTGCGCCCTGCCGGGCGAGGCGGGCGCCGACCCGACCGGCCCGAGTGCCCTTGCCGGCCGCGCCTGGAATGCGCCTCGATCGCCGACCCCCGGCACTCTCGTCCATCACGCGGTCGCTGGGTGCGGTGGGGATGCGCTCGTTCAGAGTTCGCTGCATGCCGGCAACGCCAGCGCCAACGAGATCCGCGTCGCCGAAGGGCAAGCTGTCCGCCAGCAGCTGATAGAGCAGGACTCCGAGGGAGTACACGTCGCTGCGCGGATCGACCGAGCGGGCGGCCGGGTTCGCCTGCTCGGGACTCATGTACGCAGGAGTGCCGACGATCGAGCCCGAGACGTCTGCCAGTTCGTCCGCGCCGGTCAGACTGGCGAGGTTGAAGTCGATGAGCTTGACGAAGGGGCGATCTTCGAGCAAGGTCACGAGCACGTTCTCGGGCTTGAGGTCCCGGTGCACCACCCCGCGGCTGTTGGCGTGTTCGACCGCCTCGCAGACTTGCTGGAACAGCTTGATCCGTGCGTGCAGGCCGAGCCGGGCGGCGGCGCAGAACGTCGTGAGGCTCTGCCCGGGCACGTACTCCATGGCGCAGTAGGGCAGGTCCGCCTCCGTGGTGCCCGAGTCGAGCACCTTGGCGACGTGCGGGTGGTCGAGCCGTTCGAGAGCCCGCAATTCGGCCGCGAAGAGTTCGCGAGTGCGCGGGCTCGCAACCTCGGTCTTGAGCACCTTAAGGGCGATCAACTCGCCGCGCTCGCCCGGAGCGCGCGCCAGATGGACTTCGCACAGTGAGCCTTCGCCGAGCCTGGTGAGGACCTGGTACGAGGCGAGAGAGGCCGGCGATTCCATGGTGGGACAGGGGTGAGCGGGCCGCCGAACCGCACCCGAAGGGTTGCGCCGCGAACTCGTTTGCACCGGGCTGGTCGTGAATCCACGCGACCGAAGGCGACCGGGTGATTTCCGGCCTCTGGCAGCGAGTCCTCATTGGGAATCGGAGTGGTGGCGTTTCGGCGCACTCAAGGCCTCGAACTCGACGCACGCGCGCCGTGGTCAGGGAACGGGCCCGGCTCGGCAGGCGAGGAATGTGGCAGGATGGCGGACATGCTGCTCTCCGCCGCCTTGGTCTTCGCACCGTTCCCCTGGGCCGGGCTGCTGGCTCCCGCGCAAGATCCGGCGCCGGTTCCCGTGCCCGCGCTCACCTCCGCCGAGCGCCTCGAGACCTCGCCGCGCCACCACGAGTGGGTCGACGTGCCGGTGAGCCTGGCGCGCAAGGTCCGCGCATTCGTGGTCTACCCCGAGAGCGCCGTGGCGCGCTCGGTCGTGCTGATCATCCACGAGAACCGCGGCTTGAACGATTGGGCGCGCGCCTTCGCCGACCAGGTCGCCGAGGCCGGCTACATCGCGGTGGCGCCCGATCTCTTGAGCGGCCTGGGGCCCGAGGGCGGCGGCACGGCGGCGTTAGCAAGCAGCGACGCCGCGCGCACCGCGCTGTACGAGCTGAAGCCCGAGCAGGTGCTCGCCGACCTCGACGCGGCGATCGCCTACGCCAAGAAGATCGAGTCGGCCAACGGCCAGGTGGTCGCGGCCGGATTCTGCTGGGGAGGCAGCCAGTCGTTCCGCCTGGCGTGCCACAGCAAGGAGATCGCCGCGGCAATGGTCTTCTACGGCAGCGCGCCCAGCGAGGCCGCCGAGCTGCGCGGGATCACCGCGCCGGTCTACGGCTTCTATGGCGAGAACGACGCGCGCATCAGCGCCAAGATCCCCGATCTGGCGGTCCAGTTGAAAGAGCTCGGCCGCAGCTTCGAAGCGGTCGTCTACCCCGGCGCCGGGCATGCGTTCATGCGCAGCGGCGAAACTCCGGAAGGCGGCTCCGCAAACGTCGCGGCCCGCGGACAGGCCTGGCAGCGGATGCTGTCCTTGCTGGAGAAGCACTCCCCGAACCCAGAAGGGAGCAAGGGACTCCCCAAGCAATGAGAGGTCCTCGGGTTCTCCCGGTTCCGGCCCTCTAGCGTGCGCGCCGCAGAAGGCGCAGACTCCGCCGTCATGGCGACGACGCCTTCCCGCCTCCGCATCCTGCCGCAGCCGAACGACACGACTTGCGGCCCCACCTGCTTGCAGGCGGTGTACGGATTCTTCGGCGACGAGCTGCCGCTGGACCAGGTCATCGAGGAGTGCCGGACCCTCGAAGGCGGCGGCACGCTGGGGGTGTTCCTGGGACAGCACGCGCTGCGCCGTGGCTATCGCGCCAGGCTGATCACCGCCAACCTTCAGGTCTTCGACCCCAGCTGGTTCGCCGACGACGGCAGCGCCGAGCCCGGGCACCTGATCGAGCGGCTGCGCGCGCAAGCGGCGGTCAAGCCCGACCCGCGGCTCCAGGTCGCCACGCGCGCCTACTTGGAATTCCTGGAGCAGGGCGGTGAACTGCTGTACGAAGACTTGACGCCCGCGCTCTTGCGCCGGTACCTGGAAGCCGGTTGTCCGGTCCTCACGGGTTTGAGCGCCACGTACCTGTACGGGAACACACGGGAAATCGGCGAGGACAACCACCCCGACGACTTGCTCGGCGAACCGGTCGGTCATTTCGTGGTGCTGGCCAGCCTCGGCGCCGACGCCGGTCAGATCGATATCGCCGATCCGCTGCTCGGCAATCCGTACAGCGACGACCACCACTACACGGTGGACGAACATCGCGTGCTGGCGTCGATCCTGATCGGCGTGCTCACGTACGACGCCAATCTGCTCGTGATCGACCCCAAGCGGCCGTCCGCAACCTGAGTCCCGCATGCCTTCCTTGATCGTGGTCGACGAGCTCGGCGACTGGCCGAACGAGACGGTCGGCGCACAGGTGGTGACCGCGCATGCGTATCTGACCAGCGACGAGTTCGCGCGCCTGCGGGGGACGCGGATCTTCAACCTGTGCCGCTCGTTCCGCTACCAGCGCACCGGCTACTACGTCTCGCTGCTGGCGACGGCGCGCGGCCACAAGCCGGTGCCGCAAGTGGCCACCGTGGTCGACGCGCGCATCGCCGCGCGTTTGCGCGAGGCCGGCGACGAATTGCAGGTGCTGGTGGACCGCAGCCTCGAAAGGGTCACCGAGCCGACCTTCGAGCTGCCGGTGTACTTCGGCCGCACTCCGCTGCCGGGATTCGAGCGGCTCGCCGCGCGGCTGTTCGGCGTGCTGCAGCTGCCGCTCCTGTCCGCGCGTTTCGGCCGCCGGGGCGGTCGCGGCGCCTGGGAGCTGCGCCGCGCCGCGCCGCTCGGCGCGCACGAGCTGCCGGCCGCGCACCGCGCTTTCGTCGAAGCCGAGGCCGCGCGCTACCTCGCCCGCGGCGCCTCGGCGCCGCGCCGCAAGGAGTTGCAGCCCTACGACCTGGCGATCCTGGTCGACCCGGAAGAACTCGATCCGCCATCGAACGAAGGGGCGCTCAAGCGCTTCACGCGCGCAGCCGAAGCCGAAGGCATGGACGTCGAGATTATCGGCAAGGACGACTTTGGCCGCCTCTCCGAATTCGACGCGCTTTTCATCCGTGCGACCACCCAGGTCGACCATCCGACCTACCGCTTCGCGCGCCGCGCCGAGGCCGAAGGCCTGGTGGTGATCGACGACCCGCAGTCGATCTTGCGCTGTTCCAACAAGGTGTACCTGGCCGAGCTGATGCGCCACCACAAGGTCCCCACGCCGCGCACGGTGGTCGCCAATCGCGCGACCTCGGGCCGCGTGCTCGCGGAAATCGGACTTCCCGCAATCCTCAAGGAGCCCGACAGCAGTTTTTCGCGCGGCGTGATCAAGGCCAAGACGCCCGCGGAGCTCGAAGCCGGTCTGGCGCGCATCCTGGAGCGCTCCGACCTGCTCGTGGCGCAGGAATTCCTGCCCAGCGAATTCGACTGGCGCGTGGGCGTGCTCGACGGCCAGCCCCTCTACGCCTGCAAGTACTTCATGGCGCCCAAGCACTGGCAGATCGTCCAGTACACCGGCAAGCAGCGCAGCTACGGAAAGGTCGCGACCTTGGCGGTGGCCGATGCGCCCAAGATGGTGATCGGCACGGCGCTCGCGGCGGCCAACGCGATCGGCCGCGGCTTCTACGGCGTCGACCTCAAGGAATCCGGCGCGGGCGTCTGCGTGATCGAGGTCAACGACAACCCCAGCATCGATTCCGGATTCGAAGACAGCGTGCTGGGCGACGCTCTGTACCGTTCCATCATGGCGGTGTTCCGCAAACGCATCGACGCGAGAAAGAATCGTGGCTGATCCGCTTCCCATCCTTCCGGCAAGCACGCTGGTGCCCGAGCAGCCCCTGCACCTGTTCGAAGGCTGGGGGATCGAACTCGAGTACATGATCGTGTCGCGCGACACGCTGGACGTCCTGCCGGTCTCCGACCAGGTGCTGCATGCGGTCTCCGGCACCTATGCCAGCGAGGTTCCGCGCGGCGCCACGTCCTGGTCCAACGAACTCGTGCTGCACGTGATCGAGACCAAGACCAACGGGCCCGCGGCGAGCCTGCACGGCCTCGCCGCCGAATTCCAGGCCGACGTGGCCGCGATCGACGCGATCCTCGCGCCGCTCGGCGGCCGGCTCATGCCGACCGGGATGCACCCGTGGATGGATCCCTTCGCAGAAACCAAGCTGTGGCCTCACGACTACAACGCGGTGTACGAGGCCTTCAACCGCATCTTCGACTGCCGCGGCCACGGCTGGTCGAACCTGCAGAGCACCCACATCAACCTGCCGTTCGCCGACGACGCGGAATTCGGCCGGCTGCACGCCGCGATCCGTCTGGTGCTGCCGATCCTGCCCGCGCTGGCCGCGAGCTCGCCGCTGATGGACGGCGGCGCGACCGGTGTGCTCGACAACCGGCTCGAAGTCTACCGGCAGAACGCCCACAAGCTGCCGTCGCTGAGCGGCAAGGTGGTTCCGGAACGATTCTGGACCCGCGCCGACTACGAAGGCGTGCTGCTCGCCGGCCTGTACCGCGACGTGGCGCCGCACGACCCGGACGGCATCCTGCAAGAAGAGTGGCTCAACGCCCGGGGGGCGATCGCGCGTTTCGACCGCCACGCCATCGAGATCCGCGTGCTCGACATCCAGGAATGTCCGCTGGCCGATCTGGCGATCGCCGCCCTGGCCGGCGAAGCCGTGCGGGCCGGAGTCGACGAGGTCTGGCAGTCGACCGCCGCGCAGCAAGAGTGGGAGGTCGGGCCGCTGGCGGCCATCCTGCTCGCGTGCATCCGCGACGTCGGCGCCGCAGTGATCGACGACGCCCGCTATCTCGAAGCCTTCGGTTTCCCCCGGGGGCGCGCGACCGCCGCCGAACTCTGGCGGCACTTGCGCGCCGAATTGCTGCCCGAGGCGGGCGAATTCGCGCACGCGCTGTACGTGATCCTGGAGAAGGGCACGCTTGCGCGCCGCATCCTGCTGGCGCTCGACGGCGACACTTCGCGCGAGAAGCTGGCGAAGGTCTACCAGCGGCTCTGCGACTGTCTCGCCCGTGGCGAGATGTTCGAGGGCCTGGCCTAGGCGCGCGCGTGGCATCGATGCAGCGCGTGGTGTTGAGCTGCGAGCACGGCGGTAACCGCGTGCCGGCGGCGTTCGCAGCGAGTTTTCGCGGAGCCGGCCGGATGCTGGCCACGCACCGCGGCCTGGATCTGGGCGCGTTCGAGCTGGCGCGCTTCTTGGCCAGGCGGCTCGCCGCGCCGCTGCACGCGAGCACGGTGACCCGGCTGCTGGTCGACCTCAACCGCAGTCCGCACAATCCGCGCGGAATGTTCTCGGAACTCGTCGCGGATCTGCCGGACGAGAAGCGCCAGGCGATCCTGCGGGTCCACTATCACCCGTACCGGCGTGCCGTGGAGGCCGCGCTCCGGCGGGCCGGCACCCTGGCGCGGCCGGCGCGGCACTTGTCGGTGCACAGCTTCACCCCGGTCTGGCGCGGCGAGCGGCGGCGGGTCGACGTCGGCTTGCTGTTCGATCCGTCCCGGCCGCTCGAGCGCGGCTTCGCGCACGACTGGCAGGACCGGCTGCAGCATGCCCTGCCGGAACTGCGGATCCGCCGCAACAACCCCTACCGCGGCACCGCGGACGGTTTCACCGTGCACCTGCGCCGTTCACTCGGCGCGCGCTACGTGGGCATCGAGATCGAAGTCAATCAGGCGATCGCCGCCGGGCCGGCGGGTCCGCGCCGCGCCTTGCATCGAGCCGTGGCCGAGACTTTCGGCGCCGCGGTCGCGGCGGCGAAAGGATAGGCGCGGACTTGCGGGGGATTCTGCGGGGATCGCGCTAGCCCGGCCCGACCGCCAAGCGGATCTCGGTATCGGCACCGGGAGCGACGCGCACGGCCTGGGACGCGGCGATCGTCGCGGGCTCTTCTCCCGCAGCTTGCTCCGCCTGGGTCGGCGAGTAGTGCAACTCGGCCAGGTACGTGCTTGGGAGCACGAACGGGAATGTGCAGCGCCAGCCCCCGGCCGCGGTGATCGCCGCGGACTGCACGAGGTACACCTCGGCGTCTCGAGCTTGCAGCACCACCCGGTAGTCGCCTTCGCGGGCCGGCGGGGGAGCGGCCAGCTCCACGGTCAGGCTTCCGTGCAGCGGCACGACGACCCTGGCCTTCGGTTGCGCCGGGTCGTGCTCTTGCAGGTAGATCCGGCCCGCGACCCTGGTCTGGATCCGCACCAGGTCGCTCGACATTCCGCCGGTTTCGAAGCGGCCGTCGCCGAGGGCGTGGGTCGTTGAGGTGAAGCCGCCGCGAAGGACGTAGACCACGGCATCCGGCACCGGCTTGCCGGCCTCGTCGACGACCTCGACCACCACGCGCAGCGCCGGCTCGAGACGCAGCTCCACGGGCGCGCCGTCGAGAGGGATCACGTAGTCCTTCAGGAACAGGGTGGCGGCCGATCGATGCGCGACCACCAGCGTCTTGGGGTCCTCCTCGACGGTGAAGCAGGAGAACTCGCCGGCGGGGTCGGTCCAGCCGAGGATCTGGCCGCCGAGTTGGACGGTGGCCCGCACCAAGGGGTTGCCGGCCAGATCGGTGACCCGTCCACGGAAGGCGCGCAAAGATGCGCCCAAGGCGACTTCGTGATGGCGGTCTTCCGTCACGCCGAGCGGTGCGAGCCGCTCGTGGTGGTAGACCGCGGCACCGGTGATGCCGCGGATCTCGAGATCCAGTTCGACGCCGGGGACCAGCGATCGGAACAGCACCATGCCATCGGCGTCGGGACTGCCGATCAGCGCCGAGCCGAAACCCGCGGGCGCGAACCCC
>DASWJW010000038.1:0-2233 GCA_036396955.1 Planctomycetota bacterium | reverse complement strand
CGAGCACGGCGTCGACGTCCAGGCGCTGCTTGAGGACGGCGGCGAAACTCGCCGCCTTGGCCGCTTTGCGCCCTCAGGTCGCGCAGTGGTGGATGCTGACTTTCATCGGTCTCTAGAGGGTAGGCGTCGACTCCGGTCGCGAGGCAATTTCAGGGCCGAATGGTCGAGGTTGCTGGAATCGACCCTGCCTCCGGACCGATACTGGTCGTCATGACCGGCAAGGATCGTCGCGGATCGACGGCGCGCTCACGCATGCGGCCGCATTGGGCAGCTTGCGCAGCCGGCGGCCTGCTCGCGAGCGCTCCCGTGCAAGACGTGCTCCGCTTGCTCAACAAGGACGGTGAGCAGCAGACCGAGGCAGCGGGTGGAATCAGCACGGCCATGCTCATGTGGGGCATGCTGTTCGGAGCGATCGGCGTCGGCTACGTGATGTACGGCAAGAAGCAGCGCCGGGTGGTCGCGCTGCTCTGCGGGCTGCTGTTGATGTTCTTCCCCTACTTCGTCCATGGCACGTATCCGATGATCGGAGTTGGGGCCGTGTTGCTCGCCCTGCCATTCTTCATCCGCGTCTGACCAGCAGGAATCTGGCCCCTTTCAGTGGGTGCCAAATCCAAAGAAGTACTCCGCGCGCCAACGCAGGACATCGCTCCATCCATACTTTCTCTGCGCGATTTCCAGCGCCATGGCCGAGGTCACTTCCGGGTTCTTTCGTGTGATTCCCCGCACGTAGTTGCGAGAGAGGGCGAAGACCCACAGATGCATGGATAGTCGCGCGCGTTTCTTGCTGTGCGCCCAGCTCCTTCGCACCAACCGGTTCACATGATCGCGCAGCATCGCGTTGGAGTGGTTGATCAGAATGAGAAGGTTCCGATAGTCGCGGATCGCTTTCGAGGAGCTCACCTGGTGGTGGTGCCCGCGGGTTCCGATGACCGCTCGTAGCTGGGCCCGGCAGCTCTGCTTCTTGTCGGCTTGGAGCTGAGGAAGCGACACTGGGTGGTGCCACCGTCGCCACGCCTCCAGGTTGCGGCGAACCGCGGCGCGCGATTGGCCGACGCGTGTTCCGCGGAGGCCTTACCACTTCTTTCTTCGGACTTCATCCCGGCCGGGAAGGCCGCCGCGGGCCGCCAACGGCGCGGTTTCGACGTGGACGAGGAAGTAGCTGCCGCGGTCGATCAGCACCGGGACGGTGACGGGCTGCAGCCGGCGGTCGGTGTCGAAGGTCTCGAGTTCGTCGAGTTGGAAGGTCCCGGCCAGCCCTCCGCGCAAGACCTTGTGCCGCGCGAGGAACGCTTCGTGCAGCAGCTTGCCGTGGCGTCCGAAGCGCTCGAGCCGCCGCTCGAGGGTGGATCTCCGAACGCCCAGGAACTCCGCGCCTCGACGAAGGCTGACCTTGGCGCAGAACAGACGCGCGATCGGCGCGTCGAGCCACGGCTTGCGCAGGCCGTAGGCGACGCGGGAGGTCTGCGAGCTGAAGCCGCGACCGCAGTCCGAGCACCGGAAGCGCGGCACTCTTCGAGCGTCACAGCGCCGCTGGTAATAGCCCTGGCGCCGCCAGCGCTGGGGGCGGGACTCGAGGCGGCTAGGGCAGGATTGGTGTGGGCAGCAAGGTGGACGGAATCGCTTCGGGGAACGCGACCGGCTACTTGGAGCACGCACATGCCTAGACGACGCCTTCGGCGGCCCTCGTTACGCGAATACGAATACATTCAACCCACCCAAGGAGGCCAGATTCAATCCGGTCGACTCCATCCACAATCATTCCGAGTCGATCCTGGCCGCCAGGACGCTCGGCAACTTGATCACCGCGTACGACTTGACCACGCCTTCGCCGAGCGGCGGCACGTTCCTCGGCTACGACCAGGATTTCTGCATCCGGCAGGGCGGACTGCTCTTCACCGAGATCCTGTCCAACACCGTCGGCGCCGTGGCCGGGATCTACGTCGACCTGCGCGACGGCCAGGGTGCGCGTCTGGTCGCCGACGCCAACACCGCCATTCCGGGCGGCGCGGGCACTTTCATGAATTTCGCCGGCGTCGACTGGGACGGCCAGACCGTCGCCTTCATGGGCCGGAACGCGGGCAACTCCGGATCGCTGTACGCCGGCAGCGCTCCGGCGAACCTGCAAGTCGTGGTGGCTCCGGGGACTCCGGTCCCGGGGGAGTCCGCGAACTTCCTCGGCTTCTCGAATCCCATCGCCTACGAGGGCGGGATCCTGGTGTTCTCGGGCTACTGG
>DASWJW010000037.1:0-16228 GCA_036396955.1 Planctomycetota bacterium | reverse complement strand
AAGCTGGCCGCACCGACACGCAGAACGTGCTGCTGGCCGAAGAATCGCTCCTGCGGGCCCGCAACGGCCTGGTGCGCTCCATGGTGGACTTCTCTTTGTCCCGCCTGGACTTCTACTTGGAAATCGAGCTCCTGTCCGTCGACGAATCCGGAATCATCGTGGACAATGAACTCCTCGCCGCCTTGCTCGAGACAGACGAATGACCGCACCCAAGAAACGCCCCTCCTGGCTCCCGTTCGTTCTGGTCGGCGCCGTCGTCGTCGCGGGACTGGCGTACGGCGCCGGCCCCGGCAACTGGCTCGGCTCCGACGAGAGCCAATTGGTGCGCGGCCAGGACGTCCGCCAAGGACCCCTCGAGATCACGGTGGTGCAGAGCGGCAACCTCGAAGCCAAGGACGCCCGCAAGCTGCGCAGCCAGCTCGAAGGCCGCACCACGATCCTGTGGCTGATTCCGGAAGGCTCGCTGGTCAAGGAAGGCGACCTGGTCGCCGAACTCGACGCCTCGGAGCAGGAAGACCGTCTGGTCAGCCAGGAAATCGCGGTCGAGAACGCCACCGCGCAGCTGACCAAGGCCGAACAGAATCTCGAGATCCAGATCAGCCAGAACTTGAGCGACATCGCCCTGGCCTCGCAGAACCTCGAGTTCGCCAAGACCGACGAGGAGAAATATCTCAAGGGCAACTGGCCTCAGGACCTGCAAGCCGCCGAAGAAGCCATCGTGCTCGCCCGCGAAGAGCTTGCCCAGGCGGCCGACCGGCGCGCGTGGTCGCGGCGCCTCGAGGGCGACGGCTTTCTCACGCGCACCGAACTCGACCAGGACGAACTCGCCCACCAGCGCAAGAACATCCTGCTCGAGCAGTCGCAGCGCAAGAAGACCCTCTTGATCGACTACGAGCACCCGCGCGAGAAAGCGCGCCTGTCCTCGGCGGTCGAAGAGGCCGAGCGCGAGCTCATCCGCGTCAACCTGCAGGCCAAGGCGAAGCTGGTCGACTTCCAGGCCGAAGTGAACACTTCGACTTCCAGGAAGAACCTCGAGCAGGAGAAGTACGTCAAGCTCAAGACCCAGATCGCCGCGGCCAAGATGATCGCGCCCGTGGCCGGCATGGTGGTCTACGGCCGCGAAGAAGGCGGCCGGATGGGCGGCGGCGACCCGATCCAGGAAGGCACCGAGGTCCGTGAACGCCAGGAGATCATCACCATCCCGCAGACCGGCGGCATGGTCGTCGAAGCGAGCCTGCACGAATCCGTGCTCAAGAAGGTCCAGCCCGGCCAGAAGGTCCGGATCCGGGTCGACGCGCTGCCTGGTTCCGAGTTCAACGGCCAGGTGGAGTTCGTGGCGCTGCTCGCCGACAAGGGCAGCTGGTGGGCGAACCCCAACCAGCGTCTCTACAAGACCGAGATCGTGCTCGAAAACCCGACCATCGAGATGCGGCCGGGCATGTCCTGCAGCATCGAGATCCTGGTCGATCGCATCGCGGATGCGACCTACGTGCCCGTGCAGGCCGTGTTCCTGCACCAGGGCCGCACCGTCGCATTCGTCGCCAAGGGCAGCGACATGGAAACGCGCGACGTCGAGACCGGAGCCAGCACCGAAAAGTGGGTGCAGATCCTGTCCGGAGTCGTCGCCGGCGAGACGGTGCTCATGAGCCCGCCCAAGGGCTTCGTGGTCGAAGCCGCGGGTCCGAACGACGAGACGGGCACCGCCGAAGAAGGCTTCGCCCCGGATGCCGCCGCCATGGGCGCTGTGCCCCGGCAAGCGGGTGAGGACGGCGCGCGCGAGGGTCGCGGCGGCCGCAATGGCCAAGTCGATCCGGAAGGCGGTGCCGCCAGCGGCGCCGGCTTCCCCGACGGCGCGATGGATCCCGAGAAGATGCACGAAGCCATGCGCGCCCGCGGCATGACCGACGAGCAGATCGATCAAGCCATCGAACGCTTCAGCAACGGCGGCGCCGGCGGCGCCAGGCCGCGCGGCGAAGGCGGCAGAGCGCGCGGAGAGGGCAGCAACGGGCCGGGTGGTCCGCGGCCGACTCCGCCGGGTGACGGCGGCAAGCGGTGAGCGCCGCGGAGACCACGGCGGTGGCGCAGGAAGCCGTCGCCGAACTCGAAGACGTCACCCGTGTCTACCGCATGGGCGACAACGAAGTACGCGCCCTCGACGGCATCTCGCACCGCTTCGAGGCCGGCGAGTACTGGGCGATCATGGGCACGTCTGGCAGCGGCAAGTCGACGCTGCTCAACATCCTGGGCTGCATCGACCGCCCCACCAGCGGCCACTACCGCGTGCGCGGGACCGAGGTCGCGGACTTGAGCGACGACGAATTGAGCGAACTCCGGGGCCGCTCGATCGGCTTCGTGTTCCAGTCCTTCAACTTGATTCCGCAGCTCAACGTGCTGGAAAACATCCTGGTGCCGGTCCTCTACCAGGACGTGGTGCCCACCGACATCGAAGACCGCGCGGCCGAGATCGCGCGGCGCGTCGGTCTGGACACGCGGCTCGACCACCGCCCCGCCGAGCTGTCCGGCGGCCAGCAGCAGCGCGTGGCGATCGCGCGCTCGCTGATCAACGAGCCCGACCTCATCCTGGCCGACGAGGCGACCGGCAACCTCGACTCGCGCACGGCGGACGAAATCCTGGCGCTCTTCGACGAGCTGCACAGCGAAGGCACGTCCATCCTCCTCGTCACGCACGAGCCGAAGGTCGGCCAGCGCGCCGAGAAGATCCTGCAGTTGGCCGACGGCCGCGTGGCGTCGATCGAACTCGGCAGCGGGGGCGGCAAGTGCTGACCAACAGCGCCATCCGCGCGGTCCAACTGGGCGTCAAGAGCCTGCTGCTGCACAAGCTGCGCAGCCTGCTCACCGCGCTGGGCGTGCTGTTCGGCGTGAGCAGCGTGATTGC
This sequence comes from Planctomycetota bacterium, assembly GCA_036396955.1. Lineage (GTDB taxonomy): Bacteria > Planctomycetota > UBA1135 > UBA1135 > UBA1135 > DASWJW01. Next base: position 13,332 of record DASWJW010000037.1, on the reverse strand, counting down.
CATGCTCTCGATCGGCGAAGGCGGCAGCGAACAGGCGCAAGAACAGATCCGCCAGCTCGGCAGCCAGAACGTGATCCTGCGCAGCATCAAGCCGCCCGAGGACCCGGTGAGCAACCAGCAAGTGCGCGTGCTCGACTACGGGCTCACCCGCTCGGACCTGGAGCGCGTGCGCGACACCTTCCCTTGGGCGACCAACGTGGTCCCGGTGCGCCAGCTGCAGCAAGAAGTGCGGTCGGGGGAGAACGTCCTCAACCCGCGCGTGCTCGCGACCACGCCCGACTACCTCGCGGTCACCGGCCGCGTGGTCGGCCAGGGCCGCTTCCTCGAGCCGATCGACGAGCGGATGGTCGCCAACGTGTGCGTGCTCGGCTACGAAGTCGCCCGCCGCTTGTTCCCTTTCGAATCGAGCGTCGGCAAGCGGATCCGGATCGGCGCCGATTACTTCACCGTGGTGGGAACCATCCTGCCGCGCGTGCCGCTCGGCGAGGATTCCGCCAAGCCCGGCGAGGAAATCACCGGTGAGGTCTTCATTCCGCTCGCGACCGGCCGCCGCTGGTTCGGCGAGATCCAGGTGAAGATCCGCGCCGGCAGCCGCGACATGGAGCAGGTCCAGCTCCACGAGATCATCGCATCGATCGACATCCCAGAGAACGTGCCGGTCGCCGCGGCGGCGGCGCGCGAGATGCTGGCGCGCAACCACCGCAACCACGACTACGAAATGGTGGTCCCGCTCGAACTGCTGCTGCGCGCCGAAGAGACCAAGCGGATCTTCAACATCGTGCTGGGCAGCATCGCCGGAATCAGCTTGCTGGTGGGCGGCATCGGCATCATGAACGTGATGCTCGCCACGGTGACCGAACGCACGCGCGAGATCGGCATCCGCCGCGCGCTCGGCGCCAAGCGGAAGGACATCGTGGTGCAGTTCCTGGTCGAGACCGTGGTGCTGTCGATGGGCGGCGGACTCGCCGGCGTGCTGCTCGGCGTCGCGATCCCGACCTACGTCGAGTGGCGTTACGACATGCCGACCATCGTGGAGCCGGGCTTCTTGCTGCTCGCGTTCGGCATCTCGGTGGGCGTCGGCATCACCTTCGGCCTTTATCCGGCCTGGCGCGCGGCGTCGATGGATCCGGTCGAAGCGCTGCGCCACGAATGATCCGCGCGGCGCTCGCGGGGTTGTTGCTGCTCGGCCTCGGCTGCGGCGGCGGCCCCGAAGCGCCTGGAAGCACCGCGGCCGGCTGGCTGGACCTCCGCGTCGAAGCGCTTCCCGACCTCTGGCACCAGGTCCGCCACCAAGCGCAGACCGACCAGGGACCGGCGCCGCCCGATTCCGCGCGGGGCGCCGCGCTTGCGGCCGCCCGCGCGATCGAAGCGCACCACGGACCGCGTGGCTGGGCGCTGCTCGCAACGCGCCTCGCTGGCAGCGCCGACGGCGCGGCACTGGTGGCGGCGATGGAGGCCATGCCAAGCACCGACGAGGGTCTGCACGCCGACGGTCTCGCCTATGCCAGGGCGCTTGCGGCTCTCGAGGCCGATTTCGTCGCGCAGGAATGGCCGGGCCGGCGCGCCGCAATCCGGGCGCGCGCCGACGAACTCCAGGTCCGACTCCGGCCGGAGGATCCCCGGCTCCTCGACGCCCTGCGCTCGCCCTTCGGTCTCGGAGCGCCGGCGGCGCCGCTGCCGTTCTACCTGGTGCTCGACGGTCCGGAGCCGCCGGCGATCACCTTGCGCACGCGCGCGGGTCCGGTCTCGTTCGCAGCCGTGGCGACGCTTCCAGGAACGCTGCTCGACGAGACCGTCCTGCACGAGTGCGTGCACGCGCTCGCCGCGGGCCAGGTTTCCGCACCGCCGGCCGTGGACTTGTTCACGCGCCTCCGTGCTGCCCAGGAACACAGCGCCGCCAACGATCCCGCCGCCATGCGCGAACTGCCGCACCTGCTGATCTTTGCGCACGCCGCGGAAATGGTCCGCCGCCACGTCGATCCTGCGCATCGCGACTATGGCGAGCTGCGCGGGGCCTACGCACGCTCGGCTGCGGCGCCCGAAGTGCTCCGGGTCTGGACCGCCAACCTCGACGGCCTCCTCGACGAAGAAGAGGTCGTTTCAGGACTGCTGGCAGCGGCCCTGCCGCCAGCGGACGGACCCGGCTACGACTCCAGGTAGGCCTTCAGCTCTCGGAGAGCTTCTCGCCAGCCTTTCTTCGTGCTTTCCAGATGGGCATCCCAGTCGGGACCCTCACCAAAGCCTTCTTGGCGCACGCTGACGCGCGTGCCTTCCGGCCTTACCACGACGCTGAACCCCAACTTCATCGGTCCGAGGACCGGTTGTTCGGGGCTCACGTAAACCAACTTCTGGATGCGGACACGGCGGCCCGGGAGGAACGACTGCACGACGCCGCTGGTGACATAGCGGTAGCCGTGCTCCGACCCATCCCAGGCGAGGGCGTAGACGCCTCCCTTCTCGCGTTGCACCAAGCCATCCGCGACTCCCCACCACCGACGGAGATCGTCGAGGTCGAGCAACGCGTCGAGAATGCGTTGGGGGGTGGCTTGAATGATCTGCGATCGGGAAAACTTGCGGGTCTTCTCGGATGTTCCAGGGGACATGGGGGGACTCCTATTGAAGAACGCCCGTCCATGGTAGATAGGACCACGCAATGACGAGCCATCATCTTTCGACGCGCTGCGAAGTCCCTCGGTCCCTGGTCGAAGGGTTCCCGTTCTTCGCCGATGCGCGCAATTTGGACCAAATCACGCCTTCTTGGCTCGATTTCAAGGTGCTGACACCCGAGCCGATCGAAATGGCGGTCGGCACCTTGATCGACTACCGCTTGAAAGTCCGCGGCGTGCCGATCCGCTGGCGCAGCCGGATCTCGGCCTGGGAGCCGCCGCACCGCTTCGTCGACGAACAAGTGAAAGGACCCTACCGGCACTGGCACCACGAACACCTCTTCGAAGCGTGCGCCGGGGGAACGCTCATCCGCGACGAAGTCGACTACGCGGTGCACGGAGGCTGGTTCGAACCACTGATCCACAAGTTGTTCGTCAAGGGCGACGTCGAGCGGATCTTCGCGCACCGCGGCAAGGCGCTCGCGGCGATCTTCGGTGGCTAGCGCGCGGGCGGAGGCCCGCCGATCCAGTCGAGTGCTTCGGCCAGCAGTTCCGGCACCACCAGCATGTGGCCAAGGCCTTCGAGGTCGCGCAGGCGGACGCGCGCGAAGCCGCCTTCTTGCAGGCTCCGGTAGAGGGCCAGCGCGCCGCGGCGCGCAAAATCGAACTCGCCGGTCGCTACGAAGAACGCCGTCTTTGCGAGTTGCGGATCCGGTCGGAAATTGGCACCGCCGGCGATTGCGGCCACTCCGGCGTAGAGCTCGGGCCGCGCGCTCACCAGCGCGAGCGCGTGCGCCGCACCCAGCGAATGCCCGAGCAGGTAGACGCGCCCGGAATCGACGGCGCAAATCGGCGCCAGCGCTTGCAGGATGGCCGGCACGTCCGGCGGAGCCGCGAAATTGCGCGCGCGCGTGGCGACGAGGATCCAGCCGCGCTCCGCGCACAGATCGACGAGCTTTCCCGCCCCGTAACCCTCGAAGAACATGTTCTCGCTGCCGCCGGCCCCGTGCAGCGCGAACAGGACCGGCCGCGCCGCTCCGTCGCCCGCAACGGCAACGGCAACGAGCGGCAGAGACAGGCGGATCGGCGCGGGACCGCTCGCGGTGGCCAGGACCAGCGCGTGATCGCCTGGACCGAGCGCGAGTCCGCCGTCCCCGGCGACCAGCCGCTCCGCCAAGCGCTCTGCCGCCGCCAAGCGGGCGTTCGCAAGGACCGGCGTTTCGTACGGCTCGCCTTCGCGCAGCCCGCGCAACAGCGCCGTCTCGCGCGCAAGCGTCAGGACCGCCGAAGTGGCGCCGCGGTCCTCTTGCAGCGCGGCGCTCGCCTCCTCCAGCGCGTCGAGCCGCTCGTCGACGCGCGCAGCCAGGGACACCACGCGCGCGCGCCGCAACCGCAGGACTCCGCCTTGGCGGAGTTCCAGCGCGAGTTCGTGGTCGCCTGGCGGCAGACCCCGGAGCGGCAGCTCGAGTTCGGCCGGCAGCATGCCGTCGAGGCGCAGCCGTACGCGCCGTGTCTCGCCGGCCTTGCCGAGCGCGAGTTCCAAGACCCAGTCCTCGGCGGACTCCGGCGGCGGAACGTCGTGCATGGCGTCGACGCGGACCACCAAGCGCTCGCGCGCGGCGTCGGCCAGCATGGCCGCCGGCCGCAAAGTCAGCGCGGCCAGATAGCGTTCGGCCGCCGTCGGCGCCGCGGCGGAGCGCAGCTCGAACCAGGCATCCTCGAGCTGGCGCGCGACGGCGCCGTAGTTGCCCTGCAAGTAGGCGCTCGCCGCGCCTTCGACCAGCATCACGCTGCGCTTGAGCGCCGCCGTGCTGCTCGTTTCCTCCCAAGCCTGCTCGAATGCGCGCATCCGCAGACCGAGCTCCAGGCGGACTTGCGCTTCTTGCGCGGACAGCGAGGCCGCGAGCAGCAGCCAGCAGGTGAGCGCGCGCATCAACGCCGCGTCTCCCAGGGTACTTGCACGTCCTGGACTTCCGGCAACTCGAAGCGCAGGTTCATCTCCACGCTGTGCATCGGGTTGGTGCCCGCATCGCGCAGCTCCAAGGTCACGGGCCCGGCCGGGAGCCCGACCAGCGTCACCACGCCATCGGGGCCGCCGCTCGCCGAACCCGAGCGCGAACCCGGGCCGGTCTCGACCATGTAGCTGCGCCCGTCCACCATCGGTCGCACGTTGACGAAAGGCTCGGGCCGCCCGGCCGCGTCGACCACGCGGACCTTGAGGACGCGGGTCGGCAACATGTCGACTTCGAAGTGGCGCGCGCCGCCCGTGTAGTCGGCGACCGGGCCGTCCCAATTCGCGTAGCCGCGGGCGAACACGTCCAAGCCGTAGCGTCCGGGGCCCAGGCCGCGGATCAGGAAGCTCCCGTCCGCGGTCTCGAAGTCGTGGTGATTGCCGCTCCCCCCGTCGCCTTCGTACTTCATCGGCACCACGGTGAAGGACGCGACCGGCAAACCGCTCAGACGATCGCGCACCACGATGGAATAGCTGCCGGGGTTCAGGTCGACGAGCCGGAATGCGTCGTCCGGACCGGTCGCCGTGCTGGACAGGTCGAATTGACCCTCGAGGGTCGGCTGATATGAGTAGGTCGTGTTCGGCGCGGACAGATCGCGATCTCCGAACACGTCGACGTGCGCACCCGGCACGCCGCGGCCTTCCGAATCGACCACTCGCCCCGCCAACGGCAGACCAGGCGCGAGTTGCAGCTCGATCAGCGGCATGCCGGGGTGGACCGCGAGCGGCCTGAGCAGGGCCGGGGCATCGCCTTTCGCATGCGCCGCCAGAAAGGCGTCGCTGCTCTCGTGGACGCCGCTGAAACGGAAACTGCCGTCCTCGGCCGTGGTGGTGCTCTTGCCGAGTTCGCCGAAGTCCTCGAGTGTGACGCGCGCGCCTGCCGCCGGCGCGCCGTTCGAACGCCGCAACCGGCCCAGCACCACGAATCCGGCATCCAGCCGCACCACGATCTCGGTCTGGCCGGCTTCGACTGCGACCATCTGCGTCAAGTAGTCCGGGTGTTCCACCTGCATCCTGGTGGCCTCGGCGACCATTCCGGTGATTTCGAAGCGACCTTTGTCGTCCGAGCGCGCCGCTCGCTCCGTGCGATACGTCGCATTCACGCCCGGGATGCCGGTGGGCCGGCCGTACTCACCATCGTCGGGCTCGATGCGCGCGTTCGCGACCTGCCCGGGGGCTTCCGCATCGAGCGTGAACTCCTTCTCCATCGACACCACGAGGAAGCGACCGCGCGCGTCGGTGCGCATGGTTTCGTCGGGCGCGTCGGCGGCCTTGATCCAGTAACGCGGCGAGCGGTACGCGCGCACGGTCGCTCCTTTCACCGGTGCGCCGCCGGTGCCGGTCACCACGCCGCGGATCGGATGGCGGCATGGAACCTGGATTTCGAGCGCGCGGCGCTCGCCGGCGACCAGCGGCACCGGCAGCGGAACTGCGTACGCCTGGCCCGCCGCGCTCTCGGCAACGCGCACTTCCTGCACCACGCGGTCGACGGCGACTTCGAGCCACGCCATTCCCGCAGGCGGCGCCGTTCCCGCAGCGAGCAACGCGGCGCGCGTTTCGGAGCCGGCGGGCGAGGCGCCGTCGAGGATGGCGGCCTGCGGCGTTTCGACCGCGGCGCCGAACGTCTCGATCACAGGCTTCCGTGCGGCTTGGGCGGTCGCGTCCTCTGTGACGGCGGGCGTGCCCACGGCCGGGTGCGAATCCGAAAACACGAGGTAGAGCCCGCAGGCAAGGAGCGCGGCCAGGACGGCGAGGGGGAGAAGGATGCGCATGGGACTGCGAACCGAGCGCCCACTCTAGGCCGGATAGCATGGTCTGGTTGCGCGGAGTCCTTTCTCGACCTCGGTCCCTCCGCGCCCAGCCGCTTCTCGCGATCATCCATGCGCCACCAACTCCCGGCCTGGCTCCTTCTCGCCGCCCTCCTCGCTGGGGCGGGCTGTCTGCAGTCGCTGCACCCGCTCTACTCCGAGAAAGGCAAAGACACCGTCTACCTGCCCGAACTCGCCGGGAATTGGCTCACGCTCGCGAACGAAGACGGCGAAATCGAGCCCCAGTCGCGCTGGCAGCTGCGCCCGGCGGGCGGCGGCTACTCGATCACGATCACGGAAAAGGGCCAGGCGGCCGAGTTCGAAGGCTGGGTGGTGGAGATCGGCGCCGCGCACTACCTGGACACATGGCCGCGCGACGCCGGTTTCCTCGCCAACCAGGTGCTCAAGCTGCACCTCCTGCCGGCCCACTTGTTCTGGCGCGCGGAAGCCCGCCCCTACGGGTGGCTGCTCGAACTCGTGTTCAGCAACGAGTTGTACGACGACCTCAAGAGCGCCGAGCCGCCGCTCTCGCGCCAGCGGCTGGACCGGGACTACGTGGTCCTCGACGCCAGCCCGGCGCAACTGCGGGAATTCCTCCGCGCCGGCCAGGCGCGGCCGGCATACCTGCACGGCACCGTCCGGCTCGCCTTGGTTTCCGGTGAAGAGGCCGCCCGCACCTACCAGGCGCAGCTTGGTGCCGACCTGGGGGATTGAGCCCGGCCCGCGGCCTGAATCCACGATTTTGGATTTGAGGTATAGTCGATTGCCTGCTCGAAAGCGGTGTCCATCCCCACTGCGGACGGCAGCTCCCCTCACTCCATAGGTCGACCATGCTTGGTTCCCCCCTCCCCGCCACGGGGCTTCAGAAGCGGTCCGGCGCTGCGTTCCTCTTCGCGTACTTGCTCCTGCTTCCGGCTGCCGCAGCCACCGCACAGTCCCCGGGCGGCGACTGGTCGCGGCCGTTCCAATTCGACGGTCCGGCGGTCGGCGACCAGGCCGGAACCGCCGTCGCCTCCGCCGGCGACGTGAACAACGACGGCTGGGACGACGTCATCGTCGGCATGCCCGAAGCCGATCCGAACGGGCGCGCGCAGGCCGGCTCGGCGATCGTCTACAGCGGCATGGACGGCAGCGTGCTGCTGCGCATCGACGGGACGGGAGCACGCGAAAGGCTGGGCACCGCGGTCGCCGGCCCCGGCGACCTCGACGGGGACGGCTTCGACGACCTCATCGTGGGTGCGCCGCTCGCGGACCCGTTCAACACCGAGAACGCCGGGATCGTCGTGGCCGTCTCCGGCGCCACGGGGGCGCAGCTGTGGAACGTCCGCGGCACCGACCGCGACGGCAACCTCGGCTCTTCCGTGGCGGCGCTCGGCGACGTCGACGGCGACCTGATTCCCGACGTCGCGATCGGCGCTCCGGGGAACGCGCCGCAGTTGCTCCGCAACGCCGGGGCGGTGGCGGTGGTCTCAGGCGCCGACGGTTCGCTGATCCGCGGTTTTCGCGGTCCGGCCAGCCTGGCGCGCTTCGGCTTCGCCGTCGCCGGCGTCGGCGACCTCGACCGCGACGGCCTCCCCGACCTGCTGGTCGGCGCGCCCACGGCGAGCCCCGGCGGCAGGAGCGAAGCCGGCAGCGTCTACGTCCTGTCGCCGGCCACCGGCGCCACGATCCACGAATGGCACGGCGAGTACGCCGGCATCCTGTTGGGCTTCTCGGTGGCGAGCGCGGGCGACCTCAACTTCGATGGCTTCGACGAAGTCATCGCCGGCGCGCCGTTCGCTCCGGCTCCTCCGGGCGGCCTCATGGTCGGTGCAGCCGTGATCTGGGGCGGCCGCTGGGGAGCGGTTCGCAACGTGCTGCAGACCGGCGCCAGTTTCGACCGCTTCGGCTGGCGCGTGGCGGGCGTCGGCGACGCCAACGGCGACGGCTTTCCGGACCTCGCGGTCGCCGCCCCCTTCGTCGACGGTGCGGGCGACGACCGCGGCCGGGTCGTGCTGCTCGCCGGGGACGACCTGCGCGTCTTGAACGTCTTCGACGGCGAAGGCGACAAGGACACGCTGGGCTTCGGGCTCGGGCATGGCACGCCTGCGCCCGGCGGACTCGCGCGGCTCTTCCTGGGGGCGCCGCGAGCGACGCGCGCCGGCTTGACCCAGGCCGGGACGGTGCGCGTCGAGGCCTACGATCCGTTCCTGCGCACGGACGCGCACGGCATCTCTTCCGCCGCCGGCGGCAGCGCCACTCTCGCCGTCGACTTTCCCTACACGGAAGCCGGCGCCGAGTACCTGCTGCTCGCCACCACGAGCGGTGCCGGCGTCGTTTCGCTCGGTGGACTCGAGATCCCGCTGAAGCCCGACGCGGTGTTCACGATGACCCGCCGCAACCAGTATCCGCCGCTGTTCACGAATCCGCGTGGCACACTCGACGCCGGCGGCAACGCCAGCATCCGGTTCCAGCTGCCGCCGGGCGGCTTGAGCAGCTACGTCGGCACACTCGTGCATTTCGCCGTGATCAGCTACCGGCCGCCGGCGACGCCGGGCTTGTCGTCCGGCCCCGTGGCCGTGCTGATCAAGAGCTAGCCGGCTAGCGCCAGGAGCGCGGGCCCCGCTCGCCGTCGCCCCGTTCCGGGCGCCGTTCGGGCGGACCCTCGCCGCCGGCTTCGCCGGGCGGACGGTCGCCGCGCTCTCCGCGGCCGCGATGGTGGCGCCAGGCGCCCCAATCCCCGTCGCGATCGGAGAAGTCGTCGCTGCGCAGGGCTTGTTCCTTGGTCGCGCCGGCGCGCACGCGCCGCACCACGCGGGCGAATTCGTGCGGCGGCAGGGCGAAGAGCCCGCGCTGTTCCTGTTCGTCGAGGCCGAGGCGTTCGATCGTGCCGTCCTGGCTCATCTCTTCGATCACTTGCCATTTGCGCACGTGGCCGAGCGCGTCGTAGGCGTGCTCCAGCGGCGCTTTCTCGAACCAGGACAAGGCGTGCGGGCCGAGCCAGCCGGCATCGCCGGCCTTGCGCAGCTGCTCGAGCACCCGCGGCCGGTGCATCTCTTCGAGCAGGCGCCCCGATTCGCGCACGCGTTCGTGGAACGGCCGGCCGCGCAGCGCTTGATCGGCGCCGGGCATCTCTTCGGAGAGCTGCTGCTTCTTCTCGCTCAAGCGCGCGCGGAGCATGTCGCGAAGGACGTGCTCGCGGACTTCGGGCTCCATCGCCGCCAGAGTGTCGCGCTCGGAGTCGCTCATCCCGGCGATCATCTGTTCGCGCTCGGCGTGGAGCGCAGTCACGCGCTTGCGCAGCGCTTCTTGGGCTTCGGGCGGGAGCTGCTTGTACTGTTCGAAGCGCTGGCGGAACTCGTTGCGCTGAGCTTCGTCGAGCTGGCCCCACCAGCGCGCCGACCGTTCCGGCGCGCCGGCGCCGGGCGGCCGCTCCACGGGCGCGGCCGGATCCTGCAGCAGGCAGAGCGCGAGCGCGAGCAGCGCGCTCATCGCTCATCCTCGGGGTCGGGGTCGGGCACCCGCGTGCCGTCGGCGGCGAGGTCGCGCAAGGAAGTCGTGGCCGCTTCGGCATCCGCCAGCGCGAGTTCAAGATCGGCGTCCATCGCCAGGTCGAGGTCGCGCAGGACGTCCAGGTTCTGGTAGATGCCCGTGATGTCGGCCTCGGCCATCGCGGCGCCGCCGCCGCTCCGCTCGAGATCGCGCACGTCGGGCGCGCCGCGACCGAGCCAGTAGCCCACCCCCAGGAACACCAGGGCCGCGGCGGCGATCGACACCCAGCTTGCGGTTCCGAAAACCGGCCGCAGGACCCGCCCGCGAACACCGGCGGCTGCCGGCGCGCCACCCAAGGAGCGCACGTGCATCAGCACGCGCTCCGCGAAGCCCGTGGGCACCGGTTCGGGGAGGCTGCGGTCGAGCAGGTCGTCGAGGGGGTCAGAGGCCATCTTCGGCATCCATCATGGGCGTCAGGATCTGGCGCAGGTTCTCTCGGGCGCGGTGGAGCAAGGACTTGACGGCCTTGTCGCTGCAACCCAGGACGTCGCCGATCTGCTGGAGATCGAAACCGTCGAAGTGCTGCAACACCAGTGCCGCCCGCTGGTTTTCGGGAAGTTGCTGCAGGCCCCGGTGGACCCGGTCGCTCCAAATCGTCGCGTCCGAGGGACTGCGGGCGGCTTCTCGGGGATCCAGGACCTCGAGGGGGGCCCCGTCCCGGCTCGAAGACAAGCTGGCGGCGCCCTGCCGGCCCCGGTCCCGGATCCGGTTCAGCGCCAGGTTGTAGGTGATGCGGTAGAGAAACGTGCTCAGACGCCCGACCGGCCGATAGCGCTCCCGGGCGCGATAGAGCCGCACGAACGATTCCTGGGCGAGGTCCTCGATCTCTTCGGCAGGACCGAGCAGGCGCCGCAGCAAGGCGAACACGAACTGCGAATACTCCCGGACCAGCTCCTCGAACGCCGCGTCGTCGCCCGCCTGGAATGCGAGCATCCAGCGCACACCGCGGTCTTCGTGTCGCTCGCCGGCGGTCACCGCCCTACCAGCCCATGCGGACGGGACCGGGCGTCCAGACGCGGCCGAGGACGACCCCCGAGATCTTGCTGCGCGAGATCGGCCCGTAACTGCGCGAGTCGAGGCTGGAAGCCGCGTTGTCGCCAAGCAGGAAGTACTCGTCCTCGGCCAGCTGCAAGGCCTCGGCCACGGCGAAAGTGCCGCCGGGAGCGAAGAAGCGGTCGCGGCCGACGCGCAAGCGGCCGAAGCGCAGCGGCCCCCGGCCGCCCACCGCGACCTGTTCGAATCGCATGCCTTGCGGAACGCCGGCCATGGGTCGCGCCGGAAAGGGCTCGAATGGCACCGGCGGGATCAGAGGCTCGCCGTCGAGCGTCACCACCAGCTGCTGGTCGACCTTGGCGAGGAACAAAGCGCCGCGCGCGGCTTCGACGGCGCGTTCGACGGTTCCGAGCTCCACGGCCTCGCCGTCGCCGATTCGCGTGAGCTTGGCGCTCCGGCCCATTTCGCGCAGCTGCAAGCGGTACTCGCCGCCTTCCTCCTGGATACGCAGCACCAGCATGGCGTCGGGCGAGAGCAGTTCGTACTCGACTTCGACGCCAAGGTCGACCGCCGGCCGCTCGCCGTCCTGCTCGACTCCGTGCAGAAGGAAGCCGTCGCGCGGCGGCTCGCGCAGCGGCGCAAGCGTGTCGCCCTCGAGCTGCCAGCCGTCGCCGTCCGCCTGCAAGCCGTTGTCGCTCAAGGCGAACCAGCGGTCGGCGTGCGCACCGCGCGCGTCGACGAGCGGCACCAGGTCGCTGGCGTCCTTGAGCGGCCGGCGCGCCAGCGCGCCGTCGACCACCAGATCGCCCTCGACCAGGTGGATGCGCTCGCCAGGCAGCCCCCCGACGCGTTTGACCGCCGAACCGCCGCGATCGGGGTCCTGGAACACCACCAGGTCGTAACGCACGGGTTCCCGCAGCCACAGCGGCACGGTGACCAGCAAGTCGCCCTGTTCGAGCGCGGGCAGCATGCTCGGTCCGTGCACGCGCACCGGCGTGAACACGAGCACGAAAACCGTCAGCAGGACCACGCCGGCCGCCAGGATCTGGAAGCGCCGCCGCCGTCTCATAACAGGTCGGTGATCAGTTCGTGAGACAGGAACAGCATGGTCACGCCGGAGATGTCGCTCACCACCATCATGAACGGTCCGGCGACCAGCGCGGGATCGAAGCCGAGCGACTCGCTGCCCAGCACGATGCCGCTGGAAACGAAAGTCGTCCAGGTCATGGCGAGCAGCAACGACAAGCCGATGGCCATGCCGGAGTCGACGTCGTGGGTCAGCACCGCCGCCGCGCCGCCGGCGAGCAAGCTGCAAAGGACTCCGAGGAGGGCGCCGACCCTGATCTCCGACCGCATGACCTGCCAGCCGCGGCCTTTGCGGATCTGGCCGACCGCGATGCCGCGCACCAGCACGGCGGCGGTCTGCTGGCCGACGTTGCCGGCGAGCGCGAGCACCAGCGGCACGTAGGCCACCAGCGCACCGAGGTCTTGCTGACCGTCGGCGGCGATTCCCCGCCGGAGGGCCCAGCGATGCAGGAAGAAGTCCATGAGCCGCGCCAGGAACATGCCGCCGAACACGGTGAGCAGCAGCATGGGCGCCCGCCGCGCGGCTTTCTGCAGCACCGTCTCCGAGATCGAAGACTCGGCGCCGGCACCCGCCAGCAGCAAGGCGTCCTCGCTGCCTTCGGCTTCGAGGACCTCGAGCGCGTCGTCGGCGGTGATGATGCCGATCGGCACCCCGCGCGCGTCGACCACCGGGATCGCCGACAGGTTGTAGTGAAGGATGCGCCGGGCGACGTCTTCGCGGTCTTCCTCGACCCGCGCGACGATCGGATCGGGGTTCATGACCTCGCCGAGCTCGTCGTGGATGTTGGCTTCGAGCAGGTCCCGGGTGCTCACCACGCCCAGCAGGACGCCATGGCCGTCGAGCAGGTAGATCGCCGAAAAGGTCTCGGCCTCGCCCTGGTCGCGCTTGAGCCGCTTGAGGATGTCCCCGACCTTCTCATTGCCCGCCGCGGTGAGGAACTCGGTGGTCATCAGGCCGCCGGCGCTGTCCGCCGGGTACTCGCCCAGGTGGCGGAGTTCGCGCGCCTCGTGCGGGGCCACGTGGGCCAGGACCTCGTGGCGGCGCTCCTCGGGGAGGACCTCGAGCACGTCGACGCTGTCGTCGTTGGAGATCCGGCCGATCAGGTCGGCGATGCGCTCGGCGGGCATCTCCGGGATCAACCGCGAAAGCAGCGCCGGCTCGGACTCGGCGAGCACTTCGGCGGCGGTCTCGAGCGGCAGGTCGCCGAACAGACGCCGGCATTCTTCGGGCTGGAAATCCAGCCACAAGACGTCGGCAATATCGGCCGGGTGGTGGCTCTCCGGAGGCCTATAGGGG
>DASWJW010000036.1:0-7343 GCA_036396955.1 Planctomycetota bacterium | reverse complement strand
CGCCACACCCACGCTCCGGTAGCGCTCCAGGAGCCGGAAGACGATGTGCAGGTTGCGTTCCAGCAACTCGTTGCGGACCGCCACGAACTCCTGGTAGCGCAGCCGCAAGTGCACCGCGACGTCGTCGTCGGGGGTGTCTTCGAGCCGGCGCGGGCCACCGCGGCGCACCAGGCGAGTCTCGGGATCGGGCTCGCGGTCTCCGCCGGGCCAGCGCTCGACCTGGAGTTTCGGCATGCCGGCCGCCACGCGCGACCGCTGGAGCCGCCGCCAGAGCAGTTCGAGGCCCATGCAGAAACGAGTCTCTTGTTCGCGCACCATCACAGGGATCCGCTGCACTTCGGCGCGGTAGGCACCCAAGAGGCTCCGTTCGCGGCCCGTCGGTGCCATCGCCGCCTTGCGCGCAAACCCGGTGTCGATGCGGATCCCATGCCGGTCCAGCTTTTGGATCAGGCGCGCCGCCTGCACCCCGAAGTCCGCGGAAGGGTCCAGAAGGCCGCAGAGCTCGTCGAAGTGCAGTACTTCGACCGTTGCGAGCGAGCGGCGGACGGAGCGGGCCTTGGGAGCTCGCTCGGCGGGAAGGATGGCGGCGGGTTGGGTCAAGATGGCAGCTTTCAGGGGACGACGCGAGCCAGCGGGTCAGGCGGGCCGAGGCCCACGAGAGTACGCCCGAGCTCTCTTTTCGTCTATAGTATTGTCTAGACAAACAGGAGAGGGAAGCAAGGGGAGCCCTCTTGGATTCCACTTGGGCTCGTCCATTCCGAGGTGGAAGTCGCGAAAAAATGCGAATTCAGGCCGAAAATGCGTCGGAACGGACTTGGAGGCGCCAATTCGACGGGAGAGCCGAATGAGCGCCCATTCATCAACTTGGAGCCTGGCCCTTCGCCAAGGTTCCCACGATTCGCCGCAACATTCCCCAGGCCTCGATCGGCGGCACCTCGTCCAGCTTCAGGCCCCGGACTTCGGCGAGGAGATCCTCGTCGGCCTCGGCCAGCAGTTCGAAAAGGCTCGGCTGGATTGCCACGGGCCCGTGCGGGACGGGGCCAGGCACCGAAGGCGCGGCCGCGCTGGCCAGGATGCGCCGGCTCAGCCCCTCCTCGTCGCGCTCGAGCCGCGCGAGCACCGCCCGGGAGCGCTCGAGCACCGCCGCCGGAACCCCGGCGAGGCGCGCCACGTGGATGCCGTAGCTGCGGTCGGTCCCGCCTTCCTCGATGCGGTGGAGGAAAACGATCTCCTCGCCCCACTCGCGGACCGCCACGTTCTGGTTGCGCGCCTGCGCCAGCGACGCGGCCAGGTCGGTGAGCTGGTGGTAGTGGGTGGCGAAGAGGCAGCGCGCACCCAGCACGTCGTGGACGTGCTCGCAGACCGCCCACGCAATCGCCAGGCCGTCGAAAGTGCTGGTCCCCCGCCCCACCTCGTCGAGCAGCAGCAAGGAGCGTGCGGTGGCGTGCCGGAGGATGTTCGCGGTCTCGACCATCTCCACCATGAACGTCGAGGCGCCGCGCGAGATATCGTCGCCGCCGCCCAGCCTGGTGAAGATCCGGTCGGTCAGCGCCAGGCGCGCGCGGCCTGCCGGCACGAAGGAGCCGACTTGCGCGAGCAGCACGATCAAAGCGGTCTGCCGCAGCCAGGTGCTCTTGCCGCTCATGTTCGGGCCGGTCAGGACCACCAGCCGCGAAGAAGCATCCAGCCGGGTGTCGTTGGGCACGAACGGTTCGCCGGCGAGCGCGGCTTCGACCACCGGGTGGCGGCCGTCGACGATCTCGAGAACGGGGCCTTCCGGCCCGTCGCCGGGGAGCAGTTCGGGCCGCACGTAGGCGCGCTCGACGGCGATCGTGGCCAGACCGACCAGGACGTCCAGCTCCGCGATGGCGGCGGCGGTCGCGAGCAGGCGCTCGAGTTCCGCGCCGGCGGCGTTGCGCAACGCCAAGAACACCTGGTACTCGAGGTCCTGGGCGCGCTCTTCGGCGCCGAGCACCTTGGATTCGTACTCCTTGAGTTCCGGCGTGATGTAGCGTTCCGCGTTCTTGAGCGTCTGCTTGCGGACGTAGTCCGCAGGCACGGCTTCACGGTTGGCGTGCGTGATCTCCAGGTAGTAGCCGAAGACCCGATTGAAGCCGACCTTGAGCGTGGCGATGCCAGTGCGCTCGATTTCGCGGGCCTGCAGCGCCGCAAGATGGTCCTTGCCGCCGCGCGCCAGCGCGCGCAGCTCGTCCAGGTCGGCGTGGAAGCCGTCGCGCACGAGACCGCCTTCCTGCAAAGCGAGCGGCGGCGCCTCGACGAGAGTGCGCTCGATCCGCTCTTGCAGCGCACTGCACGGGTCGAGTTCCGCGCGCAGGGCCTGGAGGCGGGCTTCGGTGCGTTCTTCAAGCGCCGCGAGCAGCGCGGGAACGCGCCCGAGCGCGCGACCGAGGCCGACCAGGTCGCGCGCGCCGGCCCGCCCGCTGGCGATCCTGCCGGCCAGGCGTTCGAGATCGCCCAGACCGTCGAGCCCGGCGGCCAGCGAGCGCCGCAGGCCGCCGTCGGCGTGGAGCGCCGCGACCGCCCCCTGGCGCGCCTCGATCGCCGGCAAGTCGACCAGGGGTTCGAGCAGCCATTCGCGCAGGCGCCGCGCGCCCATCGGCGTGCCAGTGCGGTCGATGACCTGGAGCAGCGTGCCGGCGCGCCCGCGATCGTGCTGCGCCTGCGTGATCTCCAGCGTGCGCCGGGTCGCGCGGTCGAGCACCAGGTGCCGCGACGGCCGGTGCGGCACGAGTTCGCGGAGCTGCGCGAGCGCGGTTTTCTGGGCGTCGCGCAAGTAGCCGAGCAGCGCGCCGCAGGCCGCGAGGCACTCGGGCATCTCCTCGATGCCGTAGGCCTCGAGCGTCGCCACGCCCAGTTGCTCGAGAAGATCGCGGCGGCCGGTCGCGGGGTCGAAAGCCCAGCGCGCCCGCGGCGTAACGGGCAAGTCTTCGGCGCGCACCGCCTCACGGACCGCGCGCCATGCCGTGGCTGCGGCGCCGGCTTCGCCGGTTTCGAATTCGGGCCGGTCGGGGAGCACGACCTCCGCGGGGCCGATGCGCGCCAGGTCTTCGACGAAGGCAAGCGGGTCGCTCGCCGAGCAGCGAAAGGCGCCGGTACTGAGATCGGCCCAAGCGAGGCCCATGCGGCCGTCCTTTTCGCCCACGTGCACGGCCAGCACGAACATCGGCTCCGCGCCGTCGAGGTTCTCGTCTTCGAGCAAAGTGCCCGGCGAAACCACCCGGACGATGTCGCGGTCGACGATCCCCTTGGCCTCGCGCGCATCCTGGATCTGGTCGCAGATCGCCACGGTGTAGCCGGCCCGCACCAGCCGGACCAGGTAGGCCTCGTAGCTGCGCACCGGCACTCCGGCCATGGGCATGTCGCGTTCCTTGCTGCGCGAAGTGAGGGTGAGCCCCAACTCCTTGGCGGCGACCTTGGCGTCTTCGAAGAAAAGTTCGTAGAAATCCCCCATCCGGAACAGCAACAGCGCATGCGGGTGCTTGCGCTTGGCAGCGTGGTACTGGCGCATCATCGGAGTCTCCTCCGGACGCCGGGCGGGGGCGGTCTCGCTGCTCAAATGCGGCTCGCGACGGGGCCGGCGGATTCTATCGGCGTGCGCCTCGGGCCCGGCGACGCTTGCGGCCAGGTGACATGCGACCGCCGCCGTTGGCGTCGGCCTCGCGAACTGACAGAACATATGAGGCATCTCGGCCGTAGGCTCCGCGATTCCTCCGGCCGTTCCAGCGACCCTTGCTCCGTCCCCTCCGCCCCTTCGCCGCCGTGGCGCTCGCCGTCTGCTCGTTCGCCGGGCCGGGCTGCTCGGTGTTCGCCGAGGACTACCCCGCCGCCACGGCCGCGGCGATGCGGGCCTTCGAGCAAGGCCGCTTCGAACAGGCCGGCGAGCTCTTCACCGAGCGCTCCGGCGCCCTCGACAGCGACCTGTTCCTGACCCACGCCGAAGCGGGCATGGCCTGGCACACCGCCGGCCGGCCCGAGGCAGCGCTGGCGGCCTGGCAGCGGGCCGCCGAAGTGCTCGATGGATTCGGCGACCGGCCGACCATCAGCGGCCGCAGCGCCGTCGAGGGCGTGCTGTCGCTGGTCGTCAACGACAAGACGCTGCCCTACGACGGCGAAGGCTTCGAAGTCGCGCTGCTGCACGCGTTCTCGGCGTGGGACTACCTTCTGCTCGGCCGTTTCGACGACGCCTGGATCGAAGTGCAGCGCGGCTACGCGTTGCAGACCGCGGAGGAATCGCGCTACGAGACGACCTACGGCATGAACCGCTATGCGCGCTGGCTGGCCGGGCTCGTCCACGAACTCGACGGCCGGCCGGACGAAGCCTTGCTCGACCTCGAACCGCTCGCCGGAGAATTGCCAGGCAACTCCGCCGTCGCGTACGCGCTGGCGCGGGTGCGCGCGCTCGACTCCGGCGACGGCGCGCCGCGGCGGCAGGCCGAGATCGTGCTCGTTTTCGAAGAAGGCCGCATGCCTTCCAAGCGGCCTAGCGAGTTCGTCTACAACTGGCTCGGCACTTTCGGACGCATTTCGGTGCCTGCCTACGGCGGCGGCGGCGCAGGGCGCGAACGCGTGGAAGTGCTCGTCGACGGTGCGTCCGCCGGCGCGAGCGTGCTGATCGAAGACGTGGTCTCGGTCGCGCGCAGCAACCTCGACGACCGCATCGGCTGGCTGACCGCAAAGAGCCTGGCGCGGACGGTAGGCAAGACCGTCGTCGTCGAGAAGCTCGCGCACGAAGCCGGCAAAGAACACGGCTTCGGCGCGGCACTGGGCGTCAAGCTGATCGGCGGCTTGCTCGGCCTGGCGTCGGAGCGCGCCGACCTGCGCTCCTGGCGCACGCTGCCGGCCGCGGTGCACGTGCTGCGCGTGCCGGTCGAACCCGGCGCGCACGACCTCGCCGTTGCGCTGCTGCGCGGCGACCACCGCGTGCTCACTCTCGAACTCGGGACGCGCGAGGCCCTGCCCGGCCGCCCCGTCTACTTGACCGCCCGGTCGCTCGGCGAACGCATGTTCGCCTGGGCCGCGGGCGGCCGTACGGTCGCGGCTCCGGCATCCGCCGGCGCCGCGGCATCCGACCCGGAACCTGCATTCGGACCCAATTGATGAGACCGCTCCACAACCTACTCCTCTCGTTCGCCGCCGGCGCGGTCTTGGCCGCGTGTTCGGCGCCCAACGCATACGAAAACACCGACAGTTCCGGCAGCGTGCGCTTCGTCGGCGCGCCGTCCGTCGATGGCTGGGTCGAGGCCCTCGACGCCCGTACCGGCCGCGCCGACTCCGGCCTGGCGGTCTACCAGGTCGACCTGTACAACCGCACCGCGGCGCGGCTCGCGCTGGAATCCCGCGCCCGCTGGTTCGACGAACAAGGCCTCGAGATCGAACAGCCGACCCGCCACTGGGAGGTCGTGTTCATCCCCGCCGGCAGCCGCGAACCCGTGCGCTCCACGGCACCCAATGCTTCCGCCGAGCGTTGCGAGATGGAAATCCGCGCGCACCAGCCGATCACCGACTAGCCCGAAGACCAGCCATGAACCGCTCCATCCGCAACCTGCTCCTCGCCGCCGCCGCCGTCGCGCCGCTGGCGGCCTGCTCCGACCGCGTCCGCTACGAAGATCCGGAGGCCGTCGAGACCATCGACCCGCGCTTCGGCTCGACCGACCTGCAGACGATCGCGCGCGAGCTCACCGATTCCTTCCTGGCCACCAACGCCTGGACCGGCGAGCGTCCGCGCATCGTTTTCGGCGGCGTCGCGAACCGCACCAAGCAGCACCTCGATACGCAGAACATCACCGACACGATCCGCACCTCCTTGGTGCAGTCGGGAAAATTCCGCGTGCTCGCCGGCGACCAGGGGATCGACGAGATCGCCAAGGAAACCGACTACCAGCAGAGCGGTGCCGTCGACCGGGCCGCGGCAGTGCAGCTCGGCATGCAGCTCGGCGCCGAATACGTCTTCTTCGGCCGTTTCACCGAGATCGCCAAGGAGGCCGGCTCGGTCGAATCGCGCTGGATGAAGTTCACGCTCAACGCGGTCGACGTGCAGACCCGCGAGATCGTGTGGGCCGACGAGGTCCAGATCAGCAAGATCAAGGACAGCTCCTTCCTGGGCTGGTGAGGCACCGCTCGCGCCCCGGGACGCAGCGCGGCCCAGGGCTCGTCGCGACCCGCGGCGGGGGCTAGAATTCGCCGTTCCCAAAGGCCCGCGGCACCGCATTGGGCGGTTCGCGGGCCTTGCTCCAGAGCCCCTGCGGGCCCCCGCCAATTCGAAGATGCAACAGCTTCCCAACGTCACCTTCACCGCGGCCCAGCTGCGTGACCGCGAGGTCGCCGGCGAGATCGCCCGCAAGTACCTCCTCCCGCAGGCTGCGCGCCACGACCGCGACTGCAGCTTCAACGAGGACGCCTACGCCGCCGCGGTCGAAGCCGGCTTGTTCAAGACCTGGATCCCGGCCGAGTACGGCGGTAGCGAGAACGGCGTTCTGGGCTTGTCGATGGTCGTCGAGGAGTTCTCCAAGATCGACCCCGCCTTCGGCGTGGCGTTCGCGGTCAATGCGCTCGGCTCCTTCCCGGTGATCGTCGGCGGAACGGAAGCACAGAAGCGGAAATACCTGCCCAAGGTCGCCAGCGGCGAATGCTCGTGCGCGTTCGCGCTGTCCGAGAAATTCGCCGGCTCCGACGCCGGCGGACTCGCGGTGCGCGCGGAGAAAGTCGATGGCGGCTGGCGCGTCAACGGCGAAAAGAAGTGGACCACCAACGGCTCGCGCGCGCAGCTCATCACTCTGTTCGCGGTGACCGACCCCGACTCGCGTTCGCGCCGCATCAGCGCGTTCCTGGTCGAGAACACCGACCCCGGCTTCTCGATCCAGAAGGTCGAGGACAAGATGGGCATCCGCATGGTCCCGGTGGTCGAGACCGCCTACGACGAAGTCTTCCTGCCCGACGACCGCCTGCTGGGCGGAACGCCCGGCCTGGGCTTCAAGCACAGCATGATGACGCTCGACCTGGCGCGCCCCGGGGTGGCCGCGCAGGCCGTGGGCACCGCGGCGGGCGCGCTCGACCTCGCCACGACCTACGCCACGCGCCGCAAGCAGTTCGGAGCCCCGATCTCGAGCTTCCAGATGGTGCAGCAGATGCTCGCCGACATGGGCATGCAGACCGAAGCCGCGCGCTGGCTGGTGTACGCCGCAGCGTCCATGTCGGACATGGCGGTCAAGCCCAAGAACATCACCAAGTACGCCGCAATGGCCAAGTGCTTCGCCACCGACGTGGCGGTGCGGGTCGCGACCGATGCGGTGCAGGTATTCGGCGGCTACGGATTCATGGAGGAC
>DASWJW010000035.1:0-1963 GCA_036396955.1 Planctomycetota bacterium | reverse complement strand
CGAGCTGGTGCTGGGCTATCGCGACAACCTCGGCAACCGCTCCCCGGTGCCCCGGTGCAACGGGCAGGACATCGGGCGCAACGGAACTTTCCTCGTGGTGCGCCAGCTCGAGCAGGACAAGGCCGAATTCGACGACTGCGTCGCCGCCGCGGCAAAGACGCTCGCGAGCGACGACCGTGCGCCGAAACTCGGCACAGCAGAGCTCGCCAAGTGGGTGAAGGCCAAGATGGTCGGCCGCTGGCCCGACGGCTCTTCACTCGTCAGGCACCCGGAGAAGCCGGGAGAGGAGGACGACCCACCGAGCGCACCGGACAACGCCTTCCTCTTCGGCCGCGAGGACCCGGACGGCCTGCGCTGCCCCCTCGGCGCGCACATCCGCCGCGCCAACCCGCGCGACAGCTTCGAGCCGGGCTCGCAAGTGCAGCTGGGCATCACCAACCGCCACCGCATCCTGCGGGTCGGGAGGCTCTACAAGCCGAAAGACGGCGACAAGCCCGGCCTGCTGTTCATGTGCGTCAACGCCGATATCGAGCGGCAGTTCGAGTTCCTGCAGCAGACCTGGCTGCTGGGGCCGAACTTCGACGGGCTGAACAATGAAATCGACCCGGTGGTCGGGCACCGCGGCGACGACGACGCGATGACCATCCCCACCCCAGGGGGTCCGCTGCGCCTTGCCGGCCTGAAGAAGTTCGTCAAGGTGCTCGGCGGCGGCTACTTCTTCATGCCGAGCAAGAGCGCGGTGCGCGCGCTCGCGGGCTGAGGGATCCGGCATGGAACCGTACAAGGCGCCGTGGTGGCTCCCGGGACGCCATCTGCAGACCATCGCGCCGACCCTTCCCTCGTTCGGGCGCCTCGCCTACGACAATTCCGACCGGCGCGAGCGCTGGGAGACGCCCGACGGGGACTTCATCGACGTCGACTGGTTCGGCCCCGAAGACGCGCCGCGGCTGCTGGTCCTGTTTCACGGGATCGAGGGCGGCAGCCAAAGCCATTACGCGCGCAGGATCGGCGCGGTTGCCCTCGCCAGCGGCGGCTGGCGCTGCGCGGTGCCGCATTTTCGCGGCTGCTCGGGCGAGCCGAACCGGAAGGCGCGGGCCTATCACGCGGCCGACAGCGACGAGATCGACTGGATCCTGGCGCGGTTCGCCGGCCGGCATGACTTCGTCCACGCGGTCGGGGTTTCGCTGGGCGGCAACGCGCTGCTCAAGTGGCTGGGCGAGCGCGGCGAGGCGGCCACCAAGGTCGTGCGCCGGGCAGCGACCGTGTCCGCGTTGATCGATCTCACGTCCTTTGGCGAGGTCATCGGCCACGGCTTCAACCGCGTCTACGGCTGGCATTTCCTCTACATCTCGCCCATGCGCCGCAAAGCCCTGCAGAAATTCGCGCGCTTCCGCAGGCAGCTCTGGGCGCTCGGCATGTGGGAAGCGCGCGTGCGCGCGGCGACGACGCTGTCCGGGTTCGACGACGCCCTGACCGCGCCGTTGCACGGCTTCCGCGACAACGAAGACTACTGGAAGCGTGCATCGAGCACGGAGCTGCTGCGCGACATCCGCGTGCCCACGCTGCTCCTCAACGCGCGGAACGATCCTTTCCACCTCGCGCAGCGGCTCCCGGACACCCGTACCTTCCCGGCCAATGTGGAGTGGGATTTTCCCGAGCACGGGGGCCACGCCGGTTTTCCCGGACGCCGGCAGTGGCTGGCGCGCCGCGTGGTCGGATTTCTCTCAGGCCAGGGTTCCTAGGGCACGCTGGATGACGTGCGCGATGTCGCCGAGGTTGGAGAGCGGGAGCGGGGTCACAGGGTCGGATGGGCGTATTGGCCGCCGAGCGCGGCGCTGCCGAAAGCCGCCCCGGCGATGTCGAAGTTGAAGGAGAAGTGCTGGTTGATCGCCTGCACGTCCCGGAGGTAGCGCTGCAGGGGATCGCGGGTGTAGATCGCGTTCGCGCCGTAGAACGACCACAG
>DASWJW010000034.1:0-9560 GCA_036396955.1 Planctomycetota bacterium | reverse complement strand
CGGTCGACCGCAAAGAGGTACTGCGTGAGGTCGTTGCTGCCGACGCTCACGAAGTCCGCCTCGCGAGCCAGGTCGCGGAGCGCCATGGCCGCGGCCGGCACTTCGATCATGACCCCCAGCGGCAACTTGGGGAGCCGGCCGTCCGAATCCCGGTGCACCTGGTCGACCAAGGCCCGCGCCTCGCGCAATTCGTCGAGCGTGGTGACCATCGGCAGGAGCACCCTCACGTCGCCCGCGGCGCGCGCTTCCGCGAGCGCCTTGAGCTGCAGCAGGAACAAGTCCTTCCACTCCAGGCTCACGCGCAGGCCGCGCCAGCCGAGCGCCGGGTTGTTCTCGCGCGGAGTCTGGAAGTACCGCAACGGCTTGTCGCCGCCGATGTCGAGCGTGCGGAACACGACCGGTTTGCCCACGAAGCCGGCCAGGACCGACTCGTAGATGCGCGTCTGCTCCTTCCCGCTGGGGAAATTCGGACGCTCCATGTACGCGAATTCGGTGCGGAACAGGCCCACGCCGTCGGCCATCCCGGTGTCGAAGGTCTCCAGGTCGCGCGGCGACTCGATGTTGACGTACACGCCGACGGATTCGCCGCACGATGTCGAGCAAGCCTCAAGGCCGCGCGCCAGGAAAACCTCGCGCACCTCGGCGCGCTCCTTCGCGAACACGCGGGCGTCCTCCTGCTGGCCTGCGTCGGCTCCGAGCAGCACGCGCCCCTCGTCGCCGTAGACGACGCAAGCCTCGCCGTGGCGCGCACGCGCGTGCACGCCGTCGACTCCGATCACGGTGGGGATCGAGAAAGTCCGGGCCAGCACCGCGCCGTGGCTGAACCGGCCGCCTCGCGCCGCGACGATGCCGGCGACCAATCCGCGCGGATAACGGGTCACCAACGAAGGCGTGAGTTCATCGGCGACGAGCACCAGCGGCTCGCCGGCCGGGCTGTCCGACGGCAGCGATCCGATCTCTCCGAGTTCGCGCAACACCGCGAACCAGGGATCGCGCAAGTCGGCGGCCCAATTCTTGACTTCGCCGCCCTCGAGGGCGCGGAAAGTGCTTTCGAATCGGTCAACCAGCGCCTGGATCGCCGAAGCCGGCTCCAGGCTGTCGTCACCGACCATCTTGCGGATGCGGCCGAGGGCATCGGGATCCTGCAGCACGGCGATCTGCGCGCCGTAGATCGCCGCGTCTTGGATGCCGAATTCCCTGGCGGTCAGCGACTGGATGTGGCGCAAACCAGCCATCGCGCGTTCGCGCGCGGCTTCGAAGTCCAGCAGCGCCGCGGCGACGTGTTCGGCCGGCAGCGTGCGCCGCGGGACCTTCTGCGCTCCGGCTTCGACGACCACGCGCGCGATGCCGATCCCGACTCCAGGCGCGACCGCCGTGCCCTTCAGATCCTGTCTGGCCACGACCGCCTCAATGCGCGGCGGCAGCCGCGCTGCTCCGCCGCTGCGGACGCCGCCAGCCGTCGATGCGTGCCTCGAGCGTCGCGACGAGCGAGTCCACGGGGATGCGTTCCTGGGTCATCCCGTCGCGTTCGCGAAGGGTGACGGTGTCGTCGGTCAGGCTGTCGCCGTCGACGGTCACGCAGAAAGGCGTGCCGATCTCGTCTTGACGGCGGTAGCGCTTGCCGATCGAGGCGTTAGCTTCGATTTCGGTCCGGAACCGCTTGCGAAGCACGGCTTCGATCTCGGCGGCCTTCTCGGGCATGCCTTCCTTCTTGACCAGCGGAAACACCGCGACGGTGACCGGCGCGATCCGCGGATGGAAGCGGAGCACCACGCGCTGGTCCTTGCCTTCGCCTTCCTCGTCGTAGGCATCGACCAGGAAGGTCATCGCCGTGCGGTCGCAGCCGGCCGCCGGCTCGATGACGAAAGGCGCGACGTGGCGCTGGTTTTCCTGGTCGAACCAGGTGAGCGCCGTACCGGAAGCCTCGGAGTGCTTCTTGAGGTCGTAGTCGGTCCGGTTGGCGACTCCCTCGAGTTCCGACCAGCCGAAAGGGAACTGGTACTCGACGTCGGCGCAGCCGGCCGCGTAGTGCGCAAGTTCGTCTTCGGCATGCTCGCGCATGCGCAGGCACGAAGGGTCGACGCCGAGGTCCAAGTACCACTGGTAACGCTGTTCGCGCCAGTACAGGTACCACTTGGGAGCTTCTTCCGGCTCGCAGAACCACTCCATCTCCATCTGCTCGAATTCACGGGTGCGGAACACGAAGTTGCCGGGCGTGATCTCGTTGCGGAAGCTCTTGCCGATCTGCGCCACGCCGAAAGGCAGCTTCTTGCGCGTCGCCGTCACCACGTTGTTGAAGTTGATGAAGATGCCTTGCGCAGTCTCGGGCCGCAGGTACGCGACGTTGGCGGTGTCCTCGAGCGGGCCCACGAAAGTCTTGAACATCAGGTTGAATTGGCGGACTTCGGTCCAGTCGTCCGTGCCGCTCACGGGGTCTTTGACTCCCGATTCGAGGATCAAGGCGTGCAGCGCCGCGTTGTCGCCGATGGCGCCCAGCAGGCGCGCATCGAGCGCGTCGGCCTCGGCGTCCTTGCCCTTCTTGCGCAGCTTCGCCGCCTGGCCTTCGATCAGGTGGTCGGCGCGATAGCGCTGCTTGCTGGTCTTGTTGTCGATCAGCGGGTCGGCGAAACCACCGAGGTGGCCCGAAGCCCGCCAGACGTCCGGCGACTGGATGATCGCCGAGTCGAGGCCGACCACGTCCTGGCGGGAGTAGACCATGCTCTCCCACCACGCGTCCTTGACGCGCTTCTTGAGTTCGACGCCGAGCGGCCCCCAGTCGTAGGTCGAGCCCTGGCCTCCGTAGATCTCGGAAGCCGGAAAGACGAAGCCTCTGCGCTTGCAGAGGGAAACGATCTTGTCCATCAAAGACGGCGGCGGCTTGGACATGGGCGAGAGATTCTAGCGGCGCGGTTATTGGAGGAGCGCGCTCCAGGCGGTCTCGACTTCGGTCATCAGCTCGCCGAGCGTTTCGCCGCGCGGGTCGAAGCGGATGCCGGCAGCCGCATAGAGCTCGGGCAGGGGCCGGGAGCCGCCGCGGCGCAAGCCGTTGCGGTACTCCGCGACCGCCGCCTGCGGATCGCGCCGGTAGCGCATCCAGACCTGTAGAGCGCCGATCTGGGCGATCGCGTATTCCACGTAGTAGAACGGCACTTCGAACAAGTGCAGCTGGCGCTGCCAGCCGGCGGCCTGCTCCGTTTCCAGTCCGCTCCAGTCGACGTCGCCGCCGAAACGGGCGCGCATCTCGCGCCACAGCTCGGTGCGCGCGGCGCGATCGGTGCGCTCCTGGGTGTAGAGCCGCTGCTGGAAGGCGTCGACGGTGGCGATCCACGGGAGCCCCGCCACGATGCCCTCGAACGAGTCCCGCGCCGCACGG
This sequence comes from Planctomycetota bacterium, assembly GCA_036396955.1. Classification (GTDB taxonomy): domain Bacteria; phylum Planctomycetota; class UBA1135; order UBA1135; family UBA1135; genus DASWJW01. The sequence continues at coordinate 6,187 of DASWJW010000034.1, read as the reverse complement.
CGCGCTTCGGCCGGCGGGTAGGCCACGGCGATGTGTTCCATCGCCATGCACTCCATCGCCATCGACGCGACTTCCGAAAACTCCAGCGGCGCGCTGCGGTAGCCGACCGGTTCGAGTTCGCGGCAGAGCAGCGCGTGCGCTGCGTGTCCGGATTCGTGGATGAGCGTTTCGACGTCTCCGTGGGTGGTCCCCGAGTTTGCGAAGACGAACGGCACGCGGGCGTCCTCGAAAGTGTCCATGAAACCGCCGGGCCGCTTGTTGGGCCGCGTTTCCAGATCGAGCAGCCCGCGTTCGGCCATCCAGACGAGGTCGGCGCCGAAGACGGGGTCGACGGCGTCGAGCAGGCGGCGCGCCACGGCCACGTGGCCCGCTTGATCCTGGAACGGTTCGAAAGGCGGCCGGCCCTCGAGGTCGACCGACAGGTCCCAAGGCCGCAGCACGTCGAGTTCCAGCCGGCGGCGGCGCTCGGCGAGCATGCGCCGGTGCAGAGGAAGAACGTGTTCTTCGACGTTTGCGTGCAGCGCCAGACAGTCGTCCGGCGTGTAGTCGAAGCGGCCGTATTCGAGGTGCCGGTAATCGCGGAAGTTCGCAAAGCCGGCGTTGGCGGCCATCTTGCCGCGCAAGCCGAGCAGTTCGTCGAACAAGGAGTCGAGCCGCTCCCGATCCTGGAGGCGCCGCCGCCAGATCATGCGCCAGACCTCCTCGCGCAGACCGGCGTCGTTCTCTTCGAGGAACTTGCCGAGCGCCTGCAGCGTCCAGGTGCGGCCGCGCCATTCCACCGTCATCGCGCCGGTGATGCGGCCGTATTCGGTGCAGAGCCGTTCTTCCTTCGCTTCGAGCGCGACGTTTTCCTCGCGGAACAGGCGTACGGCGAGTTCGGTGTCGCGATCGTGGACCAGCCAGCGCGCGCGGTCGAGCTGCAGGCGGTGCGGAGACTCCAGGTAACGGCGGTCGAGCCGGTCGGAGACGATCTTGACTTCGGGAAGGACCACCGTCTGGTAGTCGAGATGGCGCGCTTCCGTCTCGTCGTCCGCCGTGTCGCACGCCGCCGCGACCATGCGCCGCGAGGCCTCGCCGGCAAACGCCGAATCGACTTCGCTCCGGTCCAGAAGCCACTGTTCGAGCGCGACTGAATCGGGCAGCGCACGGGTTTCGAGTTCGCGGTAGAGCGGTTCCAGGTCGCTCCAAGCGTCCGGGCGGAATCCAGCCGGCAGCAAGCGCGGCACGGGCGCGGGGTAGCGATCGTCGACGGCGGGCGTGGGTGTGGTCATGGTTGCTTGTCTGGCTGGCCGGCGGCCACCGTCCAGTTGCGCAGCCGCAGGCGCGGCCGGCCGGCAAGGACGACGTCGATGACTTCGCCGGGCAGCCACAATCCGGCGACGAACCGGTATTCGCCGTAACGGTAGCGAAAACGGCGGCCCGCCGTCTCGAAGCTGACGGCGGCGATCCGGCCTTCCGCGTCGCGGCCGATTTCGAACGGCGGCCCCGGCGGCCAATCGAGGGTCAAGGTGCCCCGCAATGCGCCCGGCCCGAGCTCGGCGGCCGCATGCGCCAGCGCGAGGAGAAGCACGGGAGCGGATGCGAACGCGATCGCGCGCTGCTCGGCCGCCGCAGCCGGAGCGAGCAAAGTGCGCGTGCCTGCAATCTCGAGCCAGGCCTCCGCGTCGCCGATCTGCTGGTGGAACGGACGGCCGGCGTCGCGGCCATCCAACTCGAAGCGCGGCGGCCATGCGTAGAGGAGGTCGCCCTGGCTCGCGCCCTGCTCTTCCCAGTGAGCACGCAGCTCGACGACTCGCGCCCATGCGGCGGCGCCGCCATGAGCCTCCAGGAGCGTCGCTCGCTCGCCCGGCACTGCGGTCTCCACAGCGACGGATTGCGCTGCCATCGCCGGCGGCTCGACCGGTGCCCGCTCCGGCTCCTCCGTGGCCGCTCCCGCCGCCGCCCCGGCAGTCACTTCCTCCGCCGGGGACGCGGGGCCGGCCGGCATCGGCGGCGCCTGGGCCGCGGTCGGCGGCGGCTCGTCGCCGGAAACGCTGCGCCCGGCGCACGCCGGCGCGATCAGTCCGAGGAGCACGAGCGCGGCGGCCTTGCAGCGGCGGTCCGAACGCACGCTCAAGCCGAAACGTCTTGCTCCGCGCGCGAGGGCCTCAGCATCAGCTCCCGCACGGCCTCGAGCGCCGGACGGCCCCCGAAGAGGATCGCGTGCAACTGCGCTGTGATCGGCATGTCCACTTCGAGCGCGCGCGCCTGCGCGTGGACCGCCTTGCAGGTCCACACGCCCTCGGCGACCTTGGCGCTCGCCGCAAGGATGTCGTCGAGCTTCTCTCCGGCGCCGATCCGCTCGCCCAGCGCGCGATTGCGGCTGTGGCGCGAATAGCAGGTGACCATCAGGTCGCCCGCCCCGCTCAGACCGAAGAAAGTTTCGCGATCGGCGCCGAGCGCCGCGCCGAAACGTGCGATTTCCACCAGGCCGCGCGACACCAGCGCAGCTTTGGCGTTGTCGCCCAGGCCGAGTCCGTCGGAAACCCCGGCCGCCACGGCGACCACGTTCTTGAGCGCACCACCGAGTTCGACGCCGAGCGGATCTCCGCTGGTATAGACGCGGAAGCTGTCGCTCGCAATGCGTTCCTGAACGCGCTCGGCCAGGCCGGGCGTGGTGCTCGCGACCACCACGCTCGTGGCAAGCCCGAGCGCGACTTCCTCGGCGTGCGACGGACCCGAGAGGATCGCCAACTGTTCGCAGCCGGTGGCCTCGGCGAGAATTTCGGTCGGACGGCGGAAAGTGTCGAGTTCGAGCCCCTTGCTGGCGCTGACCGCGGGGACTCCGGCGAGCGCCCCGGCGAATCGCCGCAGGGTCGGCCGCAGGAATTGCGTGGGAATCACCGAGTAGAACTCGACGACGTCGTCCAGGGCCTTGTCGGCGTCGGCCATCCAGTCGATCGCCGCGGGGATTTCGACCCCTGCCAGGAATTTGCCGTTTTCGCGCGTGCGCGCGACCTCTGCGGCATAGACGGCGTCGTGGCTCCAGAGCCGCACTTCCCGGCCGGCACGATGCAACGCCATGGCGATCGCGGTCCCCCACCCGCCGTCGCCGAGCACCAAGCTCACGGCACGGCTCATGCCCTGCGCCCCAGGCGGTTCTCGGTTCCGGCCGCCAGCCGGGCCAGGTTCCCCCGGTGGGTCCAAACGAGCAGCAGCCCCGCGCCCAGCGCAAACCCGAGCAAGGGCAGACGCTCGGCCGTCGCGGCTTCGCGATCGCGCAACCAGACCGCGAGCGGCAGTCCGACGGCGAGGCCCATCGAGGCGACCGACATGAAGCGCGTGGCCAGCAAGCCGGCGAGCCAGATCGAGCCGGCGAGCAGCAAAGCCAGGGGGTCGAGGGCGAGCATCACTCCCGAAAGGGTCGCAACACCCTTGCCGCCGCGGAAGCGGCGCCAGAACGGCCAGCAATGGCCGGACACGGCTCCGGCCCCGGCAGCCACGGCGACCGTCAACGGGGCCTCGCTTGCCAGGCGCAGGGCGCACCACGCGGCCAGCAGTCCCTTGAGCGCGTCCAGGAGAAAGACCAGCACCCCGACGCGCACGCCAAGCGCGCGGCTGACGTTGGTGGCGCCTGGATTGCCGCTGCCGACCATGGCGAGATCCACGCCGTGGAGGCGCGCCATGAGCAACGCGAAGGACACGCTGCCGAGCAGGTATCCACCGGCTGCAGCCAGCGCGAGCTGCGCTCCGACTCCCATGGCGGCAGGATAGCGGGACGAGACGAGTTTCCGGTGCCGCGCGGAGGCCGGGCCGGGTCACCAGACGGCCGGAAACCTCGGAATTTCGGTTTCCTCTTGACCCACGCGCAGTGGTCGTTATTTAGAGAGGCCCGATTGGCCCCCAGAAGGCCCCAAAGGCCGGACTCGCCCGTCGCCGACCATGACGTACATCATCGCCGAACCCTGCGTAAACACCAAAGACACCGCTTGCGTGGACGTCTGCCCGGTGGAATGCATTTACGAGTCGGAGCCGCAGCCCGGCACGCTCAACCTCCCCATGTTCATCCATCCGGACGAATGCATCGACTGCGGCGCCTGCGAGCCGGAATGTCCGGTGGACGCGATTTTCCCCGAAGACGACCTGCCCGAGAAATGGGCGCCTTTCTTCCAGGCCAACGTCGACCTGGCTCAAGCGCACGACGAGGGCTGAGGGCGGTCGGCTGGGAGAGCCGGAGCGATGCTCCGACACCGGTCGCTGCCTCGAGGCGGGTTTGGGGAGCGGGCATGCGGTCCCACCGCAACGCGGGTCCTGCACCAACCGCCGTCCGGCACGAAAAAACCGGCCATTGGGCCGGTAACGGAATGCGCGGTCCTCGCGCGCAAGAGCGCCCTGGAGCGGCCGAAGGGATTTGAACCCTCGACATCTACCTTGGCAAGGTAGAGCTCTACCACTGAGCTACGGCCGCAATCGGGCGCGCCAAATTAGGCCCGGAGCCGCGGACTGTCAATGCTCGGCCGTGGTTCAGGCCGGGCGCTCGTCGCGCTGCGGCTGGAGCAGCCGCATCGATCCCGGATCTTCGCGGAACACTTCGAGAGCGCGCGCCCTGACCATGGCTTGGACTCCGGCGAGATCCAGGTCGGTGAGCGGGATCTGGCCGCCGGCCATCCGGCCGTGGCCGCCGCAGCTGCCTTCGTTCCCGACGATGTAGCGCAGGGCCGGGTAGGCGTCCTTGCCCGGCATGTCCGTGCGCAGCGAGACCTGGTAGCAGCCATCGCAGGCACCCCCGGCGAGCGACCATTGCTCTCCTTCCAGGCGCAAGAACCAGTCGGCGACTTCGGCGACCGATTCTGGGTTCGTGACCTGGCCCATCAAGGTCAGCAGGAGGGTGTTGTACATCTCGCAGCAGTCGATCGCTTCGCCCATCTGCCGGAAGTAGTGCTCGGGCAGCGGCGGCTGGTCGATTGCGTGGACCATCGAACGGTCGGCCTGCTTCTGCAGATCGAGGTAGGCGACTTCGTCGTTGGGCGTGACGTCGCGCGCAAGATCGTTGGTGTCGTAACGGATGCCGCAGAACAACGCCGTGGCCGTCCTTTGGTCCAACTTGACCCCGAACGACCGGATCAGGTCGTAGACCATCGTCGAAGTCGCTCCGTAGTCCGTGTCGACCCACAGGAACGGAACGACTTGATCCCCGCCGCCGCCTTCCGGCCCCTCGTGGTGATCGAGAACCGCGAGCACCGGCAACGCGCCGGGCGGATGCGTGTGCGTGAAGCCCGGCTGGGAATCGACCAGGATCACGCCTTCGTAGAGCCCGGCATCGACGGCACCCTTGGGCACGGCCTGGATCTTGAGCAAGCGCCGCATCTCGGCGTTCTCAGCACGGCGGATGCGCCCTTCGAGCACGATGTCCGACTCGAGCTCGAACGCTTGCTTGAGCAGGTGCTGGATCCCCACGAGCCCGCCGAGCCCGTCGGGATCGGGGTGGCGGTGGGTACTCAGCACGAGCCGGCCCTCCTTGGGCATGGCCGAGCGAAATTTGGCGAGATCGGGAGCCGTCATCGAATTCCGAAGGCCGTCAGAGCGGCGCGGGCCTCCAGCGCCTTTTCGTCAGGATACGACGGCGCAAGGGCGAGGACCCGGTGGGCCCGCTGCGGCAGGTACTCGGCGAGCAGCTGCCAGTCGACCGAGCCCTCCCCAGGCAGGCGGCCGTCCCTGTCGTTGGAGAAGTCGTGGAGGGTCGCGCCCGCCATCCGCCGTCCGAATCGGTCGAGCCAGTCGCCAGCCTGATCCAGGCCCGCCACTTCCCTCGCTTCGGCTGCCGCAGTGTCATGCCAGTACTGGAGGTCTCTCAGAGAAGGGTCTTCGAAGAGCAAAGCGAGCCGGTCCGGGGCAAGCAGGCCCGCAGGGGCCGCTTCCACTGCAAGGGCGATGCGGAACCCTCCCAAGCTTCGGCCGAGTACGTGCACGAAGCGCGCCAGGGACTCGAGTGCCTGTTCGGCCGCGCGCGGCTCCAGCGTGCCCTGCACGGAACGGACATGGGAGCCGGGAGAGACCACCAGAGTCTCGGCGCCGACGGCGCGCAGGAATGCCCCCGCCTGCGGCAGCGCGGCGGCCACGGCAGCCGCCCCTGCCGCGGTCCCGGCGGCGCCACGGGCCTCTACGGGCAGAAGAGCCCCCCAGGAGACCACCGGACAACCGGCTCCAG
>DASWJW010000033.1:0-4204 GCA_036396955.1 Planctomycetota bacterium | reverse complement strand
CGGAGCGAGGCGACGGCGGAGGCGGTGATCTGGGTCATCGTCGGTCGGAGAATGCGGATGGTTCGGGGGCGAGGGAAGGCGGTCAGACTGCGCGGAGCGGCTCCGGCCGCTCCGCGCAGCGCTCGGTCTAGGACGCGGGGTCTTCCGCGGGAGCGCTCGGCGCGGCGTCCGGGGGCGCCGCAGCCTTTTCTTCGTCGGTCTTCTCGACCGGAGTGATCGGCACCCTGCCGACCACGCCGCTCGGCGCGACCAGTCCGCCACGCGGCGGCCGGCGGGCCCCGCCGCTCCGCGGGCGCGGGGTCGGCGGCGGTCCGCCGGGCTCGGGCCGGGAGGTCGCGGACTGTCCTTCTTCCCGGGAGTGGAGGTCCTGGATGCCGCGTTCCTTGCGCAAGCGCAAGCCTTCTTGCACCGCTTCGGACAACTCCGCGAGCACGAGCGCGACCGAACGGATCGCGTCGTCGTTCGCCGGGATCACGAGATCGCAAAGATCGGGATCGCCGTCGGTGTCGACCACGCCCACGACGGGGATGCCCATGCGCCGCGCTTCGCGCGCCGCATTGATCTCGGTACGCGGATCGACGATCACCATGGCCGCCGGCAGGCGGAACATGTCGCGGATGCCGTGCAGGTTGCGCCAGACCTTGCGCTTGTCGCGCCGGAAACGCGCCGCGACCTTGGACGACATGCGGTCGACCTCGCCGTCGGCTTCCTTCTTCTCCATCTCGTCGAGGAAGGCGATGCGGCTGCCGATGACCTGGTAGTTGGTCAGCGTTCCGCCGATCCAGCGGTCGTCCACGTACGGCATGCCCGTCTGCTCGTGGAACTTCTGGATCTCGGAGCGGATCTGCGGCTTGGTGCCCACGAAGAGCACGTCTTCGCCGGTACCGACCAGTTCACGCAGGAAGTGACGAGCCCGCAGGATGCCGCGGATCGTCTGCTTGAGGTCGATGATGTGGATGCGATTGCGGGTCTCGAAGATGTAGGTATCCATCTTCGGGTTCCAGCGGCTCACGCGGCACCCGATGTGGGTACCCGCATCCACCAGGGCTTTCACCGTGAGGTCGGACAAAAAGGTCGCTCCAGAAGCGGTCTTGGGACCCGGATTTCGCGAGTTGCGAAGCCAGGCCGCGATTCGGGCGAAGACACCCGAAATGGGCCGAACATTCTACTTGGAGGGAAGGGCCCGTCAACGCGCGCGCTCAAGTCTGTGCCAGCCCGCGCTCCGGAGCGATCCGGTGATACGCTTCCCTCGCGGTCATGGAACCCGCCTCGGACGGTCATTCTCGCGGCGCGCCGCGCCTCTTGCTGCTCAACCTTCGGGGCGAGCCGATGGGCCCTTGGCGTAGCCGCTTCCGGGACCAGGGCTGGCGGGTGCGCGAGATCACCACGCTCCGGGAGGCCCTCGCGGCCCTCGACGAAGGCGGCGAGGAGCCGGCCGTCGTGGTCCCGCTGACCCTTTCCGCCGACACCCTGGAGTGGGAACAGCTCGGCAGGCGGCTGTCCCCCGCCACGGACCGCCCTTGGCTGGTCCTCGCCTGGGAAGCATCCGATCCCGCCCAGGCCGCCCGGCTCACCGGCGGCGCCGACGCCGTGGCCGACTGGCTCACCCTTGCCGCCCCGCCGGCCGAGGCGGAGCGCCGCCTGCAGCGGCTCACCGGACTCGCCGGCCGATTGAGCGGCCTCCACCAGCGCCTGGACGAACTCGAGGAGCGCCTGCTCCACGACGACAAGACCGGGCTCAACAACGAACGCTTCTTCCGAGAGCGTCTCGAAGAGGAGTTCCAGCGGGCGCGGCGGCATGGCTCTCCCCTCACCTTGCTGCTGCTCGACCTCGACGACTTCAAGCAGATCAACGACCGCACTTCCTACCAATTCGGCGACCAGGTGCTCGCGGCGGTCGGCGAGGTGCTCAAGCGGAGCTTGCGGGTGATCGACCTGCCGGCGCGCCTCGGCGGCGACGAATTCGCGGTGCTGCTGCCGAGCACAGGCCTCGAGGCCGGCCTCGCGGTTGCGCGGCGGATCCGCGATGCGGCGCACCGGCACGTGGTGGTCCAGGATCGCGAGCAGGCCGAGCTGCACTTTTCGATCGGACTTGCGACCTATCCGGGGCACGGCCTGCCCGACGCCCGCCAGCTCGAACTGCAGGCCAACCACGCGCTCAAGCAGGCCAAGCGCAGCGGGAAGGACCGGATCCTCTTCCATGATCCGCGCCGCCGCGGCGCGCAAACCGAGACCGGAGAGACGGGCGAGGCCGGTTCACGCGGCGCGTCCGCTGCGAGCTGAACGGCGGGCCGACCGGCCCGCGGCTAGCGGCCAGGCCCGACGACCCACGGCGGCAGAAGCAGCGGATCCAGCCAATCGGCGTGCCCGCCGAACGGCAGCGTGCCGGCGGGATCGGCGACGAGTTCCAGGCGGCCGCTCGCGGGCAGCGTCGCTCCGAGCAGGCGCGCGGCCTCGCCGTGACGGACCGGCGGCGTGCGCGCGATTTCGCGGCCGTCGAAGAGCACGCGGAACACGACCGGCTGCGGGTCGCGGAACAGGGCGACTTCGTCGTCGATCCCGACCCGCACGACCAGCCGTCCCGGGCCGACGGCGTCCCAAGCCACGCGGCTCGGAACGCGCGTTCCGAAACCACGCGCGTAGGCGCGCCCGGCAACGCGCATGGGCCGGCCTTCGACGCTGCGATCCGCACGCGGCGTCCAGTCGAAGCCTTCCACCCCGGGTCCCTCGAGCTGGGCTGGCGGAATCCCGGCGAGGTCCTGCAAGCCGCCGGTACGCCGCACCGCGGCGACGTTCGCAAGGGGCACGGACAGGCGTTGCCCCCAAGGCAGCGCGACCTGCAACACGCCCGAGCGCCCTTCTGCGCCCGCCTGGTAGCCGCGCACCGAGACCGCCAGCAGGCCGCCGCGGCGCAGCAGCAGCACCGCACTCGGCGCGGCCCCGGCGACCGCTTCGACGGCGTCGGCGACGAGCTGCAGGCCGTCGACTTTCTCCCAGGAGTAACTCTTGGTGCCGCCCGCGTCCTCGAATTCGAGGCCGGTGTCGGTCCAGCCGAGCAGCCAGCCGTTGCGCCGGTCGACGCCGTCGCCGAGACGCGCCAACAAGCGGTCTTCTTCGCCTTCGAGCCGCGGCGGCAGCCGCCCGCGGCCGAGACGGCGGATCCAGAGCGCGTCGACAGGCACGTCCAGGCCGCCGTCCATCCGCCATAGGAGCAGGTCGTCCTCGCCGGGTCCCGGCCGCCCGCGCAGCCAGCCACCGCCGGCGAGTTCCAGTTGCCAGGCCGAGCCGGACGCGGGCTCGGCCGGGTCGGCGTCGAACGGCTCGAAGCGCACCTCCAGCCAGTCGTCGACCGCCCGGGCGAACTCCGGGACGACGGCTTCCGAGCCCGTGGCCCAGCCGAGGAAGCGGGTGGCGACCTCGCCCTTGGGAGTCAGGACGACCACCCGCGGGCCCGGAGCCTCTTGCGCGGGCGCCGCCGCGCGGGCCGGCGCGCCGGCAACCCCGAACACCAGGAGTCCGAACAGGGCAGGGAAACGGAGTCGCGGCAGCATCGGAGGGAAGGTTAGTGCCAAAACGGCAGGGAGGCGGCCGGATCGAGGATCAATCGCTGGGAATGCCTTGGCACCGGGTTTGCTGGAAAGGGCCACACGCGAGTGCCGGTTCCCAGCCCAGTGTGGCTACGCGAGCCCCGGCCGTCACGCGCGCTTTCCGCCCTCCACCTGTCCCAATCTTCCCGCAGACGAGTCATGCAGAAGCAACTGACCTTCGGCACTGATGCACGCGAAGCCGTGCTCAAAGGAGTCGAGAAGCTGGCCAAGGCCGTGGTCTCCACTCTTGGACCCCGTGGCCGCCGCGCCGTGCTCGACAAGTCCTGGGGCGGCCCGCTGATCACCAAAGATGGTGCCAGCGTCGCCCAGGAAATCGAACTCCGCGACCGCGCCGAAAACCTCGGAGCCATGCTGGTGCGCGAAGCCGCCAGCAAGACCGCCGACCGCGCCGGTGACGGCACCACCACGGCGACCCTGCTCGCCTGGGCGATCTTCCGCGAGGCCATGCGCCACCTCTCCGTGGGCGCGAACCCCGCCGCGATGATCCGTGGCATGCGCGAGGCGACCGAGGAGATCAAGGCCGGCCTGGCCAAGAACGCCAAGAAGGTGCGCAGCAAGGAGGACATCAAGGCGGTGGCTACCATCGCGAGCAACAA
>DASWJW010000032.1:0-2877 GCA_036396955.1 Planctomycetota bacterium | reverse complement strand
ACGTGCTCGCGTCCCACCGCTTGGTGCGCTTGCTCGTCCCAGGCATGCTCGAGGCTGGCTACGGGCGCATCGTCAATGTGATCTCGACGTCGGTGCGGGAACCGATCGCCGGTCTCGGCGTCAGCAACACCATTCGCGGCGCGATGGCTGCCTGGGCCAAGACCCTGGCCAAGGAGCTGCCGCCCGGGGTGACCATCAACAACGTCCTGCCGGGCTTCACGGACACCGAGCGGCTGGCCTCGCTCGGCGCGTCGGTCGCCGCGCGGCAAGGCACCAGCGCCGCGGCGGTGCGGGAGAACTGGCTGGCGAGCATCCCCGAGCGGCGGCTCGCCGATCCGGCGGAGACCGCGGCGGCGATTGCCTGGCTTTGCTCGCCCGAGGCTGGATACGTCCGCGGCGTCAGCTTGCCCGTCGACGGCGGGCGCTTGAATTCGATCTAGGAGCACGCGTGGAATTCGACGTCTTCTTCTCGATCAGCCAGACCCCGGTCGCCGGGCGCACGCCGAGCGAAGCGGAGATGTTCCGCAACTTCTTCGCCGAAGTCGAGGCCGCCGACCGCCTGGGATTCGGCACCGCGTGGATCGCCGAGTCGCACTTGTCGACCGCCACGCAGAAGCAGCACCCGCATGCGGTCGTGCCGCACTGGCAGGGCGAGATCGGCCTGAACGCCGACCCGTTCCAGCTCGCCCACAAGGTGTTCGCGCGCACCGAGCGGATCGAATGCGGTTCGGCGGTGATGAACCTGCTCTGCAACGGCGGGCCGGTCGCGGCCGCCGAACGCGCCGCGGCGTTCTGTGCGCTGCACGGCGCCGACCCGGCCGAGCGCCGCAGACTGCATCTCGGCTTCAGCCAGGGCCGCTTCGACTTCATGAACCGCGCGCACGGGATCGCGCCGCGGAACGCCACCGAAACGGTCGCGTGGCCCGCTCTCAAGGGCAAGGTCTTCGCCGAGGCGTGCGAGATCTTCCTGCGCCTGCTGCGCGGCGAAGAGCTGGCCTCGGACCAGGTGCGGCGTACCACGCTGTGCCGCAACAGCTTCCGCTCGGAGGACGACTGGGAGCGGGCGCGGGTCGCCGCCGCCCAGGACGGCCTGCTCGCGGCCGACGGCGCGTGCATCGAGATCGCGCGGCGCTGGGACTTCGACGTGCTGAAGATCGTGCCGCAGGAATGGCGGCGCGAGCTGCTGCAGCTGGTGATCGGCAGCCACGATCAAGTGCTGCAGGAAGACGTCAACCGCCTGCTGCCGGTGCAGGTCTTCAACTTGTCGATCACGCGGCCCGAGGTCATCGACGCGACCCACGCGCGCATGGCGCGGGCCTATCACCCCGACGGCGGCCCCTGGCGGCGCAGCTGCATGCCGCGCACGGTGTTCGTGTTCCTCAACGCCGAGGCCGGCCTCGCTCCCGCCGCCCGCCGCGCCGCCGCGCGCGACGAAGCCAAGGCCGCGCTCGGCGCCTATTGGACCGCGCTCGAAGGCACCCTCGACCCCAAGAAGGTCGCCAACGCCGCCGACAACGCTCTCATCGGGGACGCCGACGAAGTCGCCGCGCAGATCGTCGCGCGCTTCCACCCGGAGGACCGCCTGATGCTCTGGTTCGACTTCTTCAACCACGACGCCGCCCGCGTCGTCCGCGCCATGGAAGCGTTCCAGACCCAGGTCGCGCCACGCGTGCGCGCGGCGCTCGTCGCCCGCGCACCGCGCTGAATCCGCGCGCCGGGGCGGGCTATACTCGCGGCGTGAGCGAAACGGGCCCGCGCAATGGCCGGCCGGGAGCGCGGATGTACCCGCGCAGCCCCCTGGGAGACGACGTCGGAGAACGCGATGCGCGCATCCCCACCGGCCGCGACGTCGAATGGGAGCCTCTGGTCGATTACCGGCGCAACGGCGTCAGCGAGACCACGATCCACGGCGCCGTGGCCTGGGCGAGCGGCGGAGAGATCGTGCACAGTTTCGGCGGCAACGTGCTCTGCTACGGCCGGAGCATGATGAAGCCGCTCATGATGAAGGCGTTCGCCGCCGTGCTCGCGGAGACCACCGACTGGCGGCAGAAGGCGATCGCGGTGGCGAGCCACAACGGCGACGCCCAGCACGTCGCGGCGGCGCAGTCGCTGCTCGACGAACCCGAGTGGGGTCTGATGCAGACGCCGCTCGACGTGCCGCTGGTCCAATTCGGCCGGCAGGTTCGGCGCCCGCGGCGCTGGTTCCACACTTGTTCCGGCGAGCACGCGGCGATCCTCAAGGGCTGCCGGCTCCGCAACTGGCCACGGGCTGGCTACATGCTGCCGAGCCACCCGTTCTTCGCGGCGTACGTCGGGGAATTGCGCCGCCACCTCGGCGCTGGGTGGGCACCCCTGCGCGTGGCGCGCGACGGCTGCGGGCTGCCGACGGTCTCCAACACCGTCTCGGAATTGGCACTCTGCTTCGCAGGGCTCGCACGCGAGCGCCACGCCGACTGGATCTGGGAGGCGATGATCCGCCACCCCGACCTGGTGGGGGGATTCAACCGCCTCGATTCGACGATCCTCAAGACCGGCGGCGGCTCGGTGCTCGCCAAGGAAGGCGCCGACGGCTTGCTGGGGCTCGCCGTCGAGCACGCCGATTTCCCGCAAGGGCTGGGGCTGGCGATCAAGATCGCGCACGGTTGGAACGCCCAAGCGACCTGGTACGTGGCCCGCGCCGTGCTCGGAGTTCTCGGCATCGAGCTGCGCAATCCCTATCCCTTGCGGCGGCAGAAAGCCTTCGTGGTCGCCGGACTCGTGCCCCCCGTCTACCGGCCGCGGCTCGAGGACGTGCCGACCTGGGATCCGTGGGATCCGGACCGCGACCGCTGGTATCCGGCGCCGGCCGGCGTCGGCGCGGACGGGGCTCGGTCGTGA
>DASWJW010000031.1:0-18073 GCA_036396955.1 Planctomycetota bacterium | reverse complement strand
GCTCGAGGGCGCGCCGGCGTGGAGCCTGCCGCGTTTGCGTTTCCTCGCGCGCGGCAGCGGCCTGCCCGGCGACGATCCCACGGGCCGCGCCCCGGTCGAGGTCGCGTGGCTGCTGGTGCCGGAAGACGCCGCGCGCTCTCGGCTCGCCCGCCTGGTCCGCATCGCCGCCCCGGAGTCGCCGGCCGGCAGCTTGCGCGACGACCGCGTGCTGCGCGCCATGCTCCGCGACGGCCTGGGCCTGACGGTGCTCGACGGCGTGGCGTGGGCCCGATTCGAGGCCGAGGAACGCGACGGCAGCCGCGCTGCGCGCAGCCGGGTCGTGGCCGATCAACCGTTCGACTTTCCCGTCCGCCTGCACCTGGCCTTGGAGCGGGTCACCGGCAACGGCCGCCGCAAGCCGGCCACGCTCGATTCCGAGATCGGCGCCAATCCCGCGCCGGCGATCCTGCGCGGCACGGCTCCGATCGCCATGCCCGAACTCGCGCTGGTGGACCGCGAGTGGGTCAAGCTGACCGGCCGCTGGCCGGTGCCGAACTTCGCGGTCCGCGGCGAGCGCGACAGTGCCGTGGCGCCCCACGCCGCGGGCGCCGTCGTCTACCTGCCCGAGGCGAGCAGCGCGCGCTTCTTGATTCCCGCGCAAGGGAGGCGGCTGCCGTGAGCGCGCGCCGCGGCTTCACCTTGATCGAGGTGCTCATCGCCATGGGCATCTTCCTGTTCGGAGTGACCGCCTTGATCGGGCTGTTCCAGTACGGCGGCGGGATGGAGACTGGCGCGCGCGCCCGCGCCGCGCTGGCGCCCGCGGTCGAACCGCTGGTGCAGGACCTCCTCGACCGCGCGTGGCGCGTCGACGGCAGCGGGGCCTACGCAGGTCTCGCCGAGATCCGCGGCGAGACGGTGCCCGGCGCGGCCGACTACCGGTACGATCTCGAGGTGCTGCCGGGAGCCGAGGGGCCCGCTCTGCGCCGCGCCGAGGTCCGTTTCTACCAACGCTCCGCCGAGAACCCCGTGGTGCGCATCCACTTCCTGCTGCCGCGCACCGTGCCCGTCGAACGGCGGCTGCGCGAGAAATCATGATCATCGCCCCGACTCTCTTGCTGTTCACCGCCTTCCCGCTGCTGCAAGGCACGGACGGCGACGACTACGTGCTGCGCCTGCGCGACGGCCGGGTGCTGGTGGGCGAAGTCGTGCGCCACGACCTCGACGGTCTGGAGGTCGTGTCCGCGCTCGACGGCGGGCGTTACGCGCTGCCTTGGGGCGTTTTCTTCCCCGGCGAGGAAGAGCGGCTCAAGCACAGCTTCGGCTACCGCGCCGAGACCGGGCCGCCGTTGGTCGCCGCCACGCAGCTGCTGCTCAAGAATGGCAAGCAGATGATCGGCCGCGTCCTCGGCCGCGATGAAGACAGCATCCGCTTGCGGACCGGCAACACGGTGGTCACCGTGCCGCTGGCGCGCCTCGCGGCGCCGCCCGAAGAAGTGCGCGTCCCCGCGCCGCAGGTGCTCACGCCCGAGCAGTTCTACGCGGAACAGGCGCCGCTGGTGGCTGCCGACGACGCGCTGCGTCAATTCGAGTTCGCCATGGAGCTCAGGTCGGTGTTCGCTCTCGAGCCGGCGCTCGAGCACCTGGGCATCGCCGAGTCGCTCGCGAAGGCCGACGGCGACAATGCGTTGCTGCGCCGCGTCTCCGGCGCGCGCGCCGCGCTCGAGCTCACGCTGGCGCACCGAGAAGAAGCCGAGGCGCTCGAACAGATCCGCCAGCTCATCCACCGCGAACGTTTCGCCGTGGCCTTGACCGCGCTCGAGGACTTCGGCCGTGAATACCCCGACGGCGGCCTCCGCGGCGAGTACCTGGAGCTGGAAGCGCGCTTCGACGAACAGCGCGACGAGGCGATGCAGAGCTGGCTCACGCGCAATTGGTTCAACGCGGTCATTCCGCTGCTGCGTTCCAAGGCGCTCGACCGCGAGTCCACCATGGATTCGATCATGGAATGGGCCGAGGAGACCGTGCCTTCGGAAGTCCGCAAGCGCCTCCTCGGAGACCTCGTGGTGATGAAGGAGGATCTGGACGAAAGCGCCGTCGACGCGCTGTGGCAGGCGCGCTTCGCGCACACGCCCAAACGCCACCAGGCCGGCTACGGAATCGGCACCTGGATCCTCGGCGAGGAGCGCGCGCGCAAGGGTCTCGACGTGGTCGACGAGAACGCCGACGACGGCCGCAGCAGCGAGCAGAAGGAACTCGAGGACCGCATGCGGCGCTACCTCGAAAACCTCGAGCGCGCCAAGCGCTCCAGCGGCGCCGACGACCAGGTCTCGCCCGAGTCTTGGTGGCGCACGGCGTCGCCGACCGAGCGTTTCCAGTGGCTGCTGGCGTACTACGCCGAGAATTCCGGCGACTACCAGGTGACCTCGGTGCGCTTCGACAACTGCCGCACCTGCGGCGGCACCGGCGTCCTGGCGAACACCGAAGTCGGTTCGGCCGGCAGCCGCGAAAAGGAGCAGCGGTGCCACACTTGCCACGGAGTCGCGGTCTACCGCGCGATCACGTTCCGCTGAGCGAACGCGTGCGCAGCTCGCGTCTGCTCGCCGCGGGCTTGCTGCTCGGCGCCGGGGCCCTGCCGGGCGCCGCGTGCGGCGCGGCCGCCGTGGAGCAGCCGGCCGCGGCGGTCTTCGGCAGCCGCCCTGGCGTGCTGCCCGGAATCGCGGTCGAAGGCGCGCCGCTCGATGCCCGCGCGCTCGCGTCCGAGGCCGCATTCTTGTTTCCCGACGAGACGCGGGCGCTCGTGAGAGGCTTGTTGCGGGTCGAATTCGCGCGCCGCGAGGCCGAACGGCTGGGCTTGAGCGTGGATCAGGCCGCGCTGGCCCAAGCTCTGGCCGAAGCGGAAGCCGGGATCCGCGCGAGCCTGCCCGAAGACGGAGATCTGGAGGAATGGTCACGCACGCGCTACGGCCGCGCGTGGAGCGAAGTGCGGCACGCGCTGGAGGCGCGCTTGAGCGACAACCAGCTCTACCAGCAGGCGCTGCGCGCCGAAGCGGCAGTCGCCGGACGCGTCCGACTGCACGTGCTGGTTTCGGCCGATTCGGATCACGCCACGACCTGGGCACGCAAACTGCGCGGCGGCGCCGATCCGCGGGCTCTGGCCGCCGAGTCGATCGATCCAGGCCCGCGCGGCGACTCCGAACGCGGGCCGCTGCCGGTCTTCCTGCCCGAGCCCTTGGGCAGCGCGCTCGCGGGCGCCGGCCCCGGCGAGGTGGTGGGGCCGTTTCGTTTCGAAGGCGACCGCTTCTGGCACGTGGCGCGGCTCCTGGAGCGGATCCCCGCCGAGCGGGCGCTGCCGCCCACGGCGCAGTTGATCGCCTCGCTGCGCGAACGGCCGGTCGATCCGATCGAGGCGCGAGCGTGGTTCGAAGAGATGTCCCGTCGCTATACTGCCGCGGAACGGCTGCCAGCCGTTCTTGCGCCGGCTGCCGCTTTTGTCCCGCTCCAGCAACGCTGATTCCCGGATCGACCCCGCTCGCTTGCGAGTGTTGTTCGCGCTGCTGTTCTCGTCGCCCGAACCGGTCGGCCTCGAGCGAATCCGCCAGGTGCTGTACCCGGCGGCCGGCGTCGCCGGGGAAACCGACGGCGCGGATCAAGGCGACGGTTCCGGCGGGGCGGATGGCGCCGAAGCCGCCAGCCCGCGCGAACATCTCGAGGCCCTGGAAGTCTGGATCCTCGAACGGCAGCTGCCGCTGCAGGTGCGGCGCGTCGGCGGCGGGTGGCGGATGCTCACCACCGAGGATGTCGCCGACGACCTCGAAGTGGTGCGCAAACAGGTGCGCCAGGAGCGGGTCGGACCGGCCGCGCTCGAGGTCTTGTCGCTGGTGGCCTATCGCCAGCCGGTGCTCAAAGCCGACGTCGACGCCATCCGCGGCGTCAACAGCGCCAGCCATCTGCGCCACTTGCTCGACTTGCGGATGGTCCGGATCCTCGGGCGCGCCGACGTGCCCGGCCGGCCGTTCCTCTACGGGACCACGCGGGAATTCCTCGACCAGTTCGGGCTCCGCGATCTCGGCGACCTGCCCGAAGCCGGCCGGCTGGCTTTCCCGGCCGAGGTGGCGCCGCCGGAAGTCCGGGAGCAGCCCGCTCAAGCCGCCGCGGCGGTCGGGGCGGAAGACTGCACGGACGCACCCGACGAGTCCGCCTCCGCGACCGCGCTCGAAGACGCCGGATAGGCGGCAGCGCGGGCTCGCGGATACACTTCCGTGCCCGATTTTGCGTCGGAACCGTCCATGAGCCCCGCGAAGAGCAAGAACCAACCGCAGCAATCCGCCACGCCGGCGCCCGCTGCTTCCGCCTCCACGATGAGCAGCCGGCGCAAGTGGGCGCTGATCGTCCTGGTGATCTTCATGCTGCTGATCTTCTCGGTCACAGGACCGATGTTCGACGCCATCGGCAGCGTGATCACGGGCGGCCCCGCCGTGCTTGCGACCGCGGAAATCCCCGGCCGCGGCAAGGTGGAGATCCGTTCCGACGAGTACTACGCAGCGAGCCGGCTCCTCGCCTGGGAGAACCGCTTGCGCGGCAGCCAGGCCGAGGTCGACGACGACGACATTCTCGCCTACGCGACCTTGATGGAACTCGCCAACGAACTCGAACTGCAGGTCCCCAAGCGTTCGGTCGTCGGCCAGATCCAGGGCATGATGTCGGCGTACCAGATCGGGGAGTACAGCGAGTTCTACCGCCGTTTCGGTTTCCGCAACGCCATCGAATTCGAAGGGCAGCTCGCGGCGCTGATGCGGATCGACATGGTGCGCACGCTGCTCGCCGGCAGCATCGCGCCGACCACCGCAGATGCGCTCCGGGTGTGGTCCGAACGCTACGAGGAATTCGCGCTCGACTACGTGGTGTTCCGGCCCGACGAATTCGTCGAAGCCGCCGCCGTTCTGGTGCCCGAAGAGGAAGCCCTGCGGACTTTCTACGACGAGGGCCTGGGCATGGTCGAGCGCGCCGAACTCGAGCAGGAAGAAGCCGTCGCCTTCGAGGCGCTGGTGCTCACCGGCGACGCGCTTGGGACCGAGGCCGCCAAGGCCTGGGCCGACGCGGCCGAGCCGACCGAACAGGAGCTCGACGGCCACTACACCTTCAACCGCTTTCGCTATTACTTGCGCGACGAACCGGCGGAAGGGCAGGACCCGACGCTCAGCAAGGAAGAGCTGGGGGCGCGGCTGGCCCAGGACTTCGTGCTGAACCGCGCCGCCGAACGGCTCGCGACCTTGTGGGCCGCCGATGCCGACGTCGCCGCCTTCGCGGCCGAGAAGGGCGTCGAACACCTGGTGTTCTCCGAGCCCATTCCGGCCAGCCAGCTGGCCGATCTGGAACGCGTCGGCCAGCCCGATCTGCGCCGTCTGCTCCGGCAGGCCCCCGGCGCTTGGCTCAACGGCGCGCTGCTCGGCGACGACCTCGCATTCCTGGTGCGGCCGATCCGCATCCAGGAGCGCGCACTGCCGCCGTTCGAAGACCTGCAGGTCGAACTCACCGATCTGTGGCGCAAGGGCCAGCAGCGCGTTCTCGCCGAGGAGGCCACCAAGGCGTTCCGCGACGGCCTGCCGCGTCCCGAAGACGCCGTCGAAGGCGACCCCGTGCAGCTCGATGCCGCGGCTTTTGCGGACGCGGTCCGCGCCGCCGACCGTGGCAGCGGGAACCTCGCGTGGATTTCGCGCGTGCCGCGCGCCGTGACCGATCCGCGCTGGCCGGTCGACGACCGGCTTTCGCCGTGGTTGCGCAGCCGCGTCGGCGGCATGCTCGACGACCTGGTCGAGAACGAAATCCTGGCGCCGCTGGAGTCGACCCAGCCGGGAGTCTGGGTGGTCGCCCGGCTCGCCGGAAAGCGTCCCGCCGACGTCACCAAGATCTGGCCGGGCGAAGTCGACACCGCGCGCAGTCTTGCGTTCAGCCAGGCGGCGCAGGAGTTCTACGAATCCGGCGTCGGCTTCGAAGGCCTCTCGCGGGCCTTCGACATCCGCAAGCAGCTGAACGAAGAAAACTAGCGGCTCGCCAGCGGCCGTCGCGCTAGCGCGGCGGCGGTCCGAGCAGATCTTCGAGGTCGGGAAGCAGCGCGGCGAACAGCGCGCGCAAGCTCGTTTCGTCGCAAGGACCTTCGCGGCCGATGTGCTCCAGGCGCAAGCGCGATTCGCCTGCGTAGACCGCCGCGGCGCGCACGGCCTCCCCGGCGGCTTCGGCGTTGCCGCGCCGCGCCGCCGCCAGAGCGGCGAACAAGTGCGAGCGGTAGAGCAGCGGCGCCAGCGCGCGCGGATCGCCGGCTGCGACTTCGGCGCGGGCGCCTTCCTTGAAACGCGCGGACTGCTGCTCGAGCCACAGCGTGCGGCCTTCCCGGACCGAAGGATGCGCCGGAGCGATGCGTTCCGCCCACGCCAGCGCCGACAGGCCGAGCGTCTCGTCGCCGTCGTCGGCGACCATCTCGAGCTTGAGAAAGGCCGTGAGCGCGTAGAGGTTGGCCGGGTCGTGCCGCAACGCCGAGCTCAAGGCCTCGCGGATGGCAGCGGGCTTTGCGCCGGCGGCCGACAGGTCGGCGGCAAGCAGGCACCACGCCGTCGCATCCCAGGGCCGCCGCTGGACCGCGCGCTGGGCGGCCTGGGGCAGGATCGCGTCGTCGCGGGCCTGCGCCCGGAAGCGCGCGGCGACGGCCAGCTCTCCGCTGATCTGCGCGGGAGCCGCGGCCGCGGGCACGAGGGCCAGCAGGGCCAGGCCCGCGCCGGCGAGAGTGCGGCCGCGCGTGGCCGGAAGCGGCAGCGTCCCTGGCATGGAAGCGCCAAGGAGCAGCGCGCCGACCGCCAGCGCGGCCGGATTGTCGGAGAGCGGCGAGCGCACCAGGGAGTGGACCGCGAACGCGAGCAGGGCGGCGTCCATGCGCCGGTCGCGATCGGGACGGCGCAGCGCCCGCCAGCCGGCCAGGAAGAACAGCGCCAGCGCAATCCAGCCGCCTTCCAGCAGGAACAGCAACGGTTCGGAGTGCGGGGTGGTGGGCCGCGGCGTCGCCGGATCGCGGAAGTCGACGCTGGAGAGCCGGAGTTCCTCGGGCGGCCGCCAGAACGGATAGTCGATCTCGAAGCGGCCGAGGCCGATTCCGAGCGGCTCGGCAAGGCTGCGCTGCAGGCTCGCGGTCCACAGCAGGCGGCGGATCTCGAGGCTGCGCGGGAGCTGGCTGCTGCGCTCCGGCGCGCTGGCGGTCGCGGTCGCCGCGGCGGGTTCCGCCGGCGCGTTCCAGGCCGGCCGCAACGCCAGCCGCGCCGCTTCGCCCGCGAGGAAGACCACGGCGAGCGCCAGCGGGGCCAACCAGCGCGCCGGTCCCGCCGGTGCGCCGCGGCGCGCGCGGAGCGCAAGCAGGCCGATGCCGAGCCCCGTGGCCACGCGCGCCGCAAGGACGCCGAGCAGACCGACGTGGAAACCGGCGAGTCCGATGCCGCCGAGCAGGAGCTTGCGGCTCCGGCTTGCCGGCAGGGTCGCGTACAGCGCTGCCGCGGCGAGGAGAGCCGGCGCCAGGACTTCGGCCGCGGCGTTGGTGTTCGCAAACGGCGCGACCGGCGGCGACTGCGGTTCGGGCCGCAGGCCGAGCGGGTCCATTCCGAGCGCCTGCAACAGTCCCAGTGCGGACGCCAGCGCCAGTCCGCCCCCGACCCAGGGCAGCGCGCAGCGCGCGGCGACCGGATTGCCGGCCGCGGCGCAGAAGAGCAGCCACCCTGCGAGCAGCGGCGCGCGGTCGCTCAGGCCGCCGAGGACCGGCGGCAGCGCACCGAGAGCTCCGTGGATCTCCGCCGAGGGTCCGCGGTGCCAGAGCGCGAGCGTCGCGCAGGCGAGCGCGCCCAGCCAGGCGAGGGTGCCCGGAGCCATGGGGAGCCGGCGTCGCGACGCCGCGAGCAGCACCAGCGGCGCAATCACGCACGCGAGCACGCCGCCGTCGAGGCGGGCGTCGCTGGGCACGAACGGGGACCAGGCGGCGAGCGGCAGGAGCACGGCCGCGGCGAGCAGCGCGGTCGTGGCCGGCTCGCGCGCGGCGCTCATGCCGGCTGCGGCTCGAGGAGGGCGTCGACGAACTCGGCGGGATCGAAGACCGCCAGGTCGCCCAGGCCTTCGCCCAGCCCGACGAACTTGACCGGCAGGCCGAGCTGGTGGCCGATCGACAACACGGCGCCGCCCTTGGCCGTGCCGTCGAGCTTGGCGAGCATCACGCCCGCGAGCGGCACGGCTTCGGCGAACTGCCGCGCTTGCTGGATGGCGTTCTGTCCGGTCGTGGCGTCCAGCACCAACAGCGTCTCGTGCGGCGCGCCGTCGATCTTGCGGCCGATCACGCGCGAGACCTTTTCGAGCTCGGCCATCAAGTTCTTCTGCGTGTGCAAGCGCCCGGCCGTGTCGACCACCAGGAAGTCCACCTTGCGCGCCACCGCGGCCTCGGCGGCGTCGTGCGCGACGGCGGCCGGGTCGGCGCCGTCGGCACCGCGGATCAAATCGACGCCGAGCCGCTGGCACCAGACGCCGAGCTGTTCCACGGCGGCGGCGCGGAAAGTGTCGGCGGCCGCGACCAGAACCTTGTCGCCGCGCGCCTTCAGCCACCCGACCAGCTTGGCGACGCTCGTGGTCTTGCCGGAACCGTTCACGCCGACGACCAGGATCACCGTCGGTCCGGCGCCGTGGCGCGGCAGCGGATCCCCCTCGGGCCCTTTCACCAGGCTGCGCATGCGCTGGTGCAGCCAGTCGGGGATGGCGCCCGGGGAGGCGAGGCGGCCGCTGCGCAGTTCGCGTTCGGCTTCTTCGAGCAGGGTGCTGGCGAGCGGCCCGACGTCCGCGGCGAACAGGACTTCTTCGAGTGCTTCGATCGACTGCTCGGCGGTGTTGTCGCCCGCCAGCCGGCGCAGCGCGGTCGAGATGCGGTTGCGCGTCCGGCCGAGTCCTTGCACGAGCCTGGAGAACACCATGTCAGCTCGCGGCGGGGGGCTCGGGAGCCGCGCCGCCGGCGCCGCGCGGGCTGCGGCGCGCGTCGGGCCGCGGGCGGGGGGTCGGCGCCTCCGGCATGGGGCCGGGTGCTCCCGCGCCCGGCCTGGCGCCGGAGCCGAGCGGCGGTTCCGGCATGTCGTCGCCGCCCGAGCGGGCTTCTTCGATCAGGACCCGCGCGCGGTCGAGGATGCCGTTGACGAACGATCCCGACTGCTGGGTCGAGTAGCGCTTGGCGATGTCGATGGCTTCGTTGATCACCACCTTGAACGGGACGTCGCGTTCGTGGAGCAGTTCGAAGATCGCGAGCCGCAGTACGTTGCGGTCGATGTGCGCCATGCGCTCGATGCGCCAGTTCTCGGCGATCTGGCCGATCCAGCGGTTGAGCAGCGCGAGTTCGGAGCGAACGCCGCGGACCAGGTGCTTGGCGTAGTCGCCGACCTCGGAATGGCCTTTCTTGTCGGGTCCGCGCGCGGTGTGGTGGTCGACGAAGGCGTCGAGCTCTTCGATGCCGGCATCGCCCTGCAGTTCGAGCGTGTAGAGGAATTGCAGCGCGAGTTCGCGGGCGCGCGTGCGGCGGCGGACGGGCGGCCTCAACCGATCGCCTCGTAGACGGCGGCCATGCGGAGCGCGGTCTTCGCCGCGTCGACGCCCTTGTTGGAGCGCGGCGTCGTCTTGCTGTCGCTGGACGGACCGATGGCGTCCGCGCCGGCGCTACCGGCGTGGGCGGCACGGTGCCGCGCCTGTGCGAGCGTGTCGGTGGTGAGCACTCCGAAGACCACCGGAACGCCACGGTCCAGCGCGACCCGGCCGAGGCCTCTGGCGGTCTCGCCGGCGACGAAGTCGAAGTGCGGCGTGCCGCCCCGGATCACCGCGCCGAGTGCGACGACCGCGTGCCAGCCGCCGGCGGCCGCGAGCCGGTCGCAGGCGCCGGGCAGTTCGAACGCGCCTGGAACGCGCACCACCAGCAAGTCGTCCTCGCGGACGCCCGCGGCGCGCAGGGTGTCGAGGCAGCCTTGGAGCAGGGCGTCGGTGACGTCGCGGTTGAAGTCCGCGACGACGACGGCGATGCGGCGTCCCGCTCCTGCTTCGTTGCCTTCAAGGATCCTGACCATGGTGCTTGACGGAGGATTGTCCTCTCGCCTCGCTGCGCCGACAAGCGATCAGAGAGGGGTTCCGCTCCGGGGCGGGGACGAGGGCGCGCCGGCGAGGGCGCCGACGCGGCCGAGCAGGCGGTCGAACACTTCGCGGCGCAGCATCATGCCGAGGTCCTGCAGCAAGCTGTAGAACAGCGGCACCACCCACAAGGTGAAGAAGGTCGTGAAAGCGAGGCCGCCGGAAACGCCGATCGCGAGGCTCCGGAACGAGATGCCGTTGCCGGTCGGTTCGGCGAGGGCGATCGGCAGGAGGCCGCAGATCGTGGTGAGGGCGGTCATGACCACCGGCCGGAGGCGGTCGGCGACGGCTCTTTCGATCGCGTCGTTGCGCGGCACGCCCACGGCCTGCAGCCGCAGGATGCGGTCCACCAGCACGATGCCGTTGTTCACCACCACGCCGGCCAGGACGATCATCCCGATCATGCCGATCAGGTCGATCGGCTGGTCGGCGAGCTTGAAGGTCCACATGGCGCCCACCACGGCGAACAGGATGGTGACGAGCACCGAGAAGGGCAGCACCAGCGACTCGAACAGCAGTCCCATGAGCAGGAACACCAGCACGATCGCCAGCATGAAGGCGCCCTTGAGCTCGCTCATGTCGGCCTGGAAATCGGTGAAGCCGCCGGTCTCGCTCCAGCGGTAGCCTTCGGGCAGGTCGATCTCGGTCATGAGGGAGCGCAGCGCGGCGGCGTTGCGTTTCATGTCCTTGGAGAGCGGCTTGAGGCCCACGACCTCCATGGTCAGGCCATCGCGCCGGAAGATGCTCGCGGGGCCGCGGGCGTGCTCGAAAGTGGCCATGGCGTTGAGCGGCAGCTGGCGGCCGTCGGCGAACGAGGCGACCGCCAGTTCCTCGAGGACGCTGCGGTCGGGATCGGCCGCCTCGTCGAACTCCATGATGATCGGCACGTCGCCGCGCTCGGTCTCGAAGCGCGAAACCATCAAGCCGCGGAGCGACCACTCGATCATGCCCAGCACGGCGGTGCTGTTGGAGCCGACGCGCTGCATGCGCTCGCGGTCCAGCGAAACGCGGATCTCGCGCGCCGGGTCTTCCTCTTCGGCGACGCGTTCGAAATCTTCGGGACGCGCGTTCGCAGCCGTGCGCACCAGCTCGGCGAGACGGCCGACCTCGAGCGTATCGGGACCGGTGAGCGCGAGGCGCAGCCAGCGCTCGTCCTTCTCGTTCTGGCGCTGGAACTCGCCGCCGAATTTGTAGTGCACCGCCGAGCGCTTGGGCAGCTCCTCCTGGAGCCGCTTGATCATCGCCTCGACCCGGTCGGGGTGAGGGTCGGTCTTGTGCCAGAGATAGAGCTCGCCGCTGCGGTCGCTGAAGCTCACGCCGACGTCCGGGGAGCCGAGTTTCTCGAGCATCGGGCCGAGAATCACCGCCTCCATCCGCAGCACCTCGGCCTGCGCGTCGTCGAGCGTGGTGTTCGCGGCGAAATCGAAACTGACTTCGGTCTGGCCGCCGAAGCCCGACAGCTGGCCGGGCTGGAAGGAGTTGCCACTGCCCGCCACCAGGATCGAAGCGACGAACGCCGCCGCCAGCAGCAGCGCGGCGAGCCGGTGTTCGACCGCCCAGCGCGCGAGGCGCGGCATGCCGCTCCCGAACAGGCCGATCAACGGGATGCGGCCCATCCAGGCCGCGAAGCGCGAGCCGCGCGGATGCTCGGAGCCCTTGGAGAGGTGCCGCGCGGCCACCGGCACGATCACGATGCTCAAGAGCAGCGCCGCCATCAGCGCCACGCACAGCGGAATGCCGATCGAAGTGGTGAAGATCCGTGCGTTGCGGTCGGCGGACAGGAAGATGAGCGGCAGGAACACCACCACCGTGGTCAGCGTGGCCGTGACGACCGGCAGCACCATGTCGGCGGGTCCGCGCACACAGGCGTCGTCGAGCGACTCGCCGTCGCGGCGGCGCTGCGCGATGCTTTCGACGATCACGACCGAGTTGTCGACCAGCATGCCGATGGAGATCGTGATCCCCATCATCGAGAACATGTTGAAGGAGTCGCCGGCGAAGTAGAGCCACGCGAGCGTCACCAGCACCGAGAAGGGGATCGAAACCGCGATCAGGAGCGTGAAGCGGACGCGGCGCAGGAACAGGAACAGCACCGCGCAGGCGATCAATCCGCCGATGGTGGCGTCGCGCACCAGGCTGGCCAGGCTCTCGCGGACGGTGTCGCCTTCGTTCCAGAACACCGAGTACGCGAAGCGGCCGAGCACCGGGTCCGCCGGAAACTCCTCTTCGATGACCTTCAGGATCCGCGCGCAGACCTCGAAGGTGTTCGCGGAGGTCTCCTTGGTGATCGAAACGCCGAGCGCCTCGCCGCCGTTGACCCGGAACAGGTCGTCGGGAACGCTGCGGGCCATGACGACCCGGCCGATGTCCTTGATGCGGAGGTTCCGGTCGACCGGGAAGCTTTCGATCTCTGCCAGGTCGTCGAAGCGGCCGTCGACGCGCACGATGAAACGTGCTCCGGCCTCGTCGAGGTCGCCGACGGGGACCGAGACGTTGTCGGCCTGCAAGCGGCGCAGCAGTGCTCCGACGTCGACGCGGTTGGCGCGCACGCGTTCTTCGTCGAGCAGGATCCGCACCGAGCGCGGTTCCAGGCCGTTGATCCGCACCGACGCCACGCCGTCGATCTGTTCGATCCGCGGCTGGAGGACGTCGGCGAAGATTTCTTGCGCTTCGTCGCGCTGCGTGGCGTCGTAGTTGACGCCCAGCCACATCACCGGCGTGTCTTCCGTGGTCGCACGGCGCAGAAACAGGCGGTCGACTTCGGCCGGCAGGCGCGGCCGCACGCGCTCGACCCGGTCGGCGACCTCGGCGTAGGCCTGGTCCATGTCGTAGGTGCCGGGGAATCCGAGCACGACCACCGCCTGTCCGTCCATCGCCACGCCGTAGAGGCGGTTGACCCCTCGGATGGTGCGCAGTTCTTCCTCGAGCGGCCGCACCACGTGCTGCTCGATCTCGAGCGGGTTGGCGCCGGGCCAGGGCGCGGTGATCGAGACGGAGGAATCCGAGAAGCCCTTGGGGATCATCTCGATCGGGATCCGCAGGCCCGCGATCAAACCGGTCCCGATCAAGGCCAGCGAAAGCATGAGCACCGCCACGGGCCGCGTGACGAGGCGGCGGAAGAAGAGTTCCAGCGCGGACTCAGACATCGACCACTTGCGGTGCTTTGCTCACCGCGGCGATCATCCGGTAGCCGACGGGGATCACGATCAGCGTGAGCAGGGTCGAGGCCGAGAGGCCGGCGATCACCACCAGCGCCATCGGCGCGCGCAATTCGGTGCCTTCCGCCGAGCCGATTCCGCCGACCACCGGCAGCCCGGCGAGCCAGCCGGTCAGCGGCAGCATTCCCAGCACGGTGGTGAGCGTGGTCATCAGGATCGGGCGCAGGCGCGCGCGCGCCGCCTCGACGATCGCCGCTTCGACGGCCATGCCGCCGGCGCGGTTGCGGTTGATGCGGTCGACCAGCACGATCGCGTTGTTGACCACGATTCCGGCGAGAACGACCGCGCCCAGCAGCGCCACCACCGAAATCGGCGTGTTCGTGTACGACAACGCCAGGATCGCGCCGACGGCCGCCAGCGGCACGGAGAACAGGATCAGGAACGGCTGCAGCAGCGACTCGAATTGCGCGGCCATCACGGCGTAGACCAGGAACACTGCCAGCGCGAGCGCGAATCCGAGCGAGCCCAGCGCTTGCTCCATTTCGCGTTTCTGCCCGCTGACCATCACCGACAGCGCGGGCGGGCGCGGCACCCTGGCAAGGCGTGCCTGCAGCTCGTCGGTCAGCCCGCCGAGGTCGAAGCCGGCCGGCGTGGCGCTGAGCACGGCGGCCCGGCGGCTGCCGATGTGGCGGATCTCGCTGGGCCCGTCGGCGATCACCAGGTCGGCGACGGCGCTGAGGGGGAGCGGCCGCTCGGCGTCCGGGTTCACCGGCAGATCGCGAAGCTGCTCGACGTTGCGCATCCGGTCCAAGTCCGCGCGCACGCGGATGTCGATCCGCTCGTTCCCGTCGGCGAATGTCGACGACGTTTCGCCCTCGACCGCGATGCGCAGCCGGTTGGCGACCTGCGCGAGGTCGAGGTCGTACTCGGCGAGGCGGCGGCGGTCGAGCGTCACGCGCACTTCGGGGTTGCCGCGGCGCACCGAGGAGCGCAGGTCGATGACGCCCGGCATGCCCTGCAGGGCTGCTTCGACCGCGCGGCTCGTGGCGGCGATTTCGGCCAGGTTTTCGCCCAGTATCTCGATCTCGAGCGGCGCGCTCATCGCCAGGAGCGTCGGCCGGCGGACGTTGAAGCGCGCCACGGCGGGCTCGGCGGCGACGATCTCGCGCACCCGGGCCTCGACCCGCTTCTCGATCGCACGGGCGTCGCCTTCCTTGAACGTGCGCATGGTGATCCGCGCGACGTGGGGGCCGTCCTCTTCGTTGGAGACCGATTCCCGGTCCGCCCCGCTGACCACTGCTGCGGAGGCCACTCCGTCGATGGCCGCCAATCGGGCACCGAGTTCCGTGGCGATCCGGTCGGTCTCCGGGAGCGGATAGCCGGCCGGAAAGAAGATTTCAGCGGTGAGCTCGCCTTGCAGGACTTCGGGCAGGAGCTCGCGGCCGAGGCCCTTGGCTTCCTCGAAGGCGAACCAGCCCGCGGCGGCCGCGAGCAGCAGCACCAGCAAGGAAGCGCGCATCGCGCCGCGCAGCACGACGGGGTAGACACGCTCCGCGGCGCGCTGCGCTGCGGACACCAGGCCGGCGGGGATCGCCAGCACCAGGAGCAGCGGCGCGAGCAGCATGCCCCCGAGCCAGCGCATCACGAATATCAGCGTGCCGAGGAAGCCGCGCAGCAGGCGGCCGAGGCCCTGCAGCAAGGGCTCGCCGGCGACCAGCACCAGCGGCAGCGCGAGCACGACCGCACCGAACAGCAGGATCGCGGCTTGCTGTTCGAGCCCGTCCGGCATCTCCGGGCGGTCGGGGCCCTTGCCCTTGTAGGGCGCGAGCTTGCTGGCGCGCATGCCGGCGAGCATCACGGAGCCCGCAAAGGCGCCGCCCGCCGGCAGCAGCCACAGCAAGCGCCGCCGCCAGCGCATGCCGCGCCGCGGCGCCGACCCGTCGCCGCCGCCACCGCCGCGCCAGGCGGTGCCGAGAGCCTTGAATTCGGCGGCCAGGCGGCCGAAGAGGCCGCGCACGCCGGCTCGCTTGCGCTGGCTGCCGAGATCCATGCGCGCGGCGAGTCCGGGAATGAAGAACAGCGCGACGGCCAGCGAGATCGCCAGCGATGCGACCACCGTCATCGCCTGGTCGCCGAAGATCTGCCCCGCGACGCCTTCGACGAACACGATGGGGGCGAACACCGCGACCGTGGTGAGCGTGGACGCCGTCACGGCGCCGCCGACTTCGCGGACTCCGCGCAGCGCGGCGTCGCGCGGCGAATCGCCTTCGTCGCGGCAGCGCGCGATCGATTCCAGCACCACGATGGTGTTGTCGACCAGCATGCCGATGCCGAGCGCGAGGCCGCCTAGCGACATCACGTTGAGGCTGACGCCCGCGACGTACATGGCGCCGAAGGTCGCGACGATCGACACCGGGATCGCCACGCCCACGATCAGCGTGACGGAGAGCCGGCCCAGGAAGAGGAAACAGACCAGGACCGCGAGCAGGCCGCCGAAGACGCCGGCGTCGCGCACTTCGTTGATGGCGCCGCGCACGAACTCCGACTGGTCGGAAAGCAGGGTCAGGTGCAGGTCGCCGGGCAGTTTCCTGGCGATGAAATTGCCCATCAACTCCCTCTGGAGCGCCGCACCGCCTTCGCCGGCGCCGCCGGAATCCGCCTCGTCGTCGTTCTCGTCGTCGCCTTCGCCGTCCCAATAGGCCCGTTGTTCGGTGGTGCCGAACAAGCGGTTCCGGACCACCTTCGCGACCGCCACGATGTTGGCGCCGGCCTCGCGGAAGACGTCGATCTCGACCGCTTCCTGTCCGCCCACGCGCAGGACGACGTCGCGGTCCTTGTTCGAACGCACCACGGTCGCGAGGTCGCGCAGGAGGATCGGCGTGTCGTTGCGCACGACCAGCGGCAGTGCTTCGATCTCTTCGAGCGTGTGAAACTCGTTGAGGGTCCGCACCACGTATTCGACCGAGCCTTCGATCAGCGAGCCCCCCGGCACGTTGAGGTTCTCTTCCGCGAGCCGCTGGCGCACGAATTCCGGCGTGAGCCGGTAGGCCGCGAGCTTCTGCGGATCGACTCGCACCTGCACTTCGTCCTCCAGGCCGCCGCGCACCTTGACGGCGGCCACGCCCTGCAGGCTCTCGAGCGAGCGTTCGATCTCCTGTTCGGAGACGTCGCGCAAGCGCACCAGGTCGTCGGTGCCCGACAGCGCGATACGCAGCACCGGGTCGAGGCTGGGGTCGTAGCGCAGGATCAGCGGCCGCTCGACGCCTTGCGGCAGGAACACCCGGTCCAGGCGCTCGCGCACGTCTTGCACCAGCAGCGCGAGTTCGCGGCCCCATTCGAATTCGAGGAGGATCTCGCTGACCTCGGCGCGCGAAGAACTCGACATCCGCACCAGGCCGCCGACCGTGGACAATGCGTCTTCGAGGCGCTCGGTGACGCGCTCTTCGAGGTCTTCGGGCGCGGCGCCGGGATAGACGGTGCGCACGGTGAGCGAGGGGTAGTCGACCGGCGGCAGCAAGTCGAACGGCAGCTTGCCGAGCGACATCACGCCGAACACCACGATCGCCAGGATGATCATGAGCATCCCCACGGGACGGCGCACGCCGACACCGAGAGGACCGCTGCCGCTGCGCGCGGCGGCTCTGGAGCCGCTCATCCTTCTTGCGCGATCACGACGGGGTCGCCGTCGGCGAGGCGGTCCGCGCCCACGATCACGACCTGGTCTTCGGGCAGCGGCCCGTTCTCGGCTGGCAACGCTTCGAGGCGTTCGGAGTTCTCGAAGCCCGGAATCACTTCCAGGCGCACGGCGCGGCCGTCGCGCACCACGAAGCAGTGGCTGCGCTGGCCTTGGTAGAGGAGCGCCCGCTTGGGAATCAGCAGCGCCCGCTCGTGCCGGTCGAGAACCAGGTCGAGTTCGACCAGGATGCCCGTCGGGAAGGTGCGCTCGCCCGGCTCGAGGACCGCGGTGACCTTGACGGTGCCGGTCTGCGCGTCGACCGTCGGCGCGATGCGCTCGACGCGGCCGAGGATCTCCACGCCCGGCAAGGCCTCGCTGCGCGCGCTGAGGACCTGGCCCACCTGCAAGGAGGCGATTTCGCGCTGCGGCCGGTGGAAGACCGCCCGCGGCTTGGACAGGTCGACGATCTGGAACAGGCGCATGCCGATCGTGCAGCGGTCGCCGACCGACGCTTCGCGCACGGTGACGGTGCCATCGATCGGCGCGAGGATCCGGCAGCGCGCCGCCTCCATCTTGGCGCGATCGAGGGCCACTCCCGCGGCCTGGTGCCCGGTGTGCGCCGCGACCATCGCCTGCTCGCTCGCCTCGAGTTCGCGCTGGCTCAGCAAGTTGGTCCCGCCTTCCTTGAAGAGCCGCTGGTTGCGCTCGAGGTCCAGCCGGGTCTGCGTCATGGCCTGCAGCGCTTCCTCGAGCCGCACGGTCATTTCGGCGACGTCGAGGTCGGCGACCTCGGTGCGGAGCCGCGCGAGGAGCTGGCCTCGTTCGACGCGGTCGCCTTCCTCGACCAGGAGCTCGACGATCGGTTCGGCGCGCTCCGCGACCACGTCGACCTCGTCCAGCGACACCAGCGTCGCGGTCACTTGGATGCGCCGCTCGATCGGACCGACGCGGACCGGCTCGGCCCGCACCAGGATCGGATCCTTGGGCTTGGCCTTGGTCGCTGCGGCGTCCGAGGTCTGGGCCGCGGAACTCTCGCCGGCTTCCGTGGCGCCTTCGGCTCCCCGGGTGCAGCCGGTCAGGG
>DASWJW010000030.1:0-1507 GCA_036396955.1 Planctomycetota bacterium | reverse complement strand
CATGGCGCAGACCGACAAGCCCATTCTGGGCTTGCGCGTCGGCGTGAAGGCGCGCGGCTGCTCCGGCCTCAGCTACTACGTCGAGTACGCCGAGGACCAGAAGAAGTTCGAGGAGGTGGTGGAGGACAAGGGCGTGCGCATCTTCATCGAGCCGACCGCCACCATGTTCCTGCTGGGCAGCGAGATGGACTACGTCGAAGACACCTTCCACACCGGCTTCGTGTTCAACAACCCCAACGAAAAAGGCCGCTGCGGCTGCGGCGAAAGCTTCCACGTCTAAGCCTCTCGCCGCGTTGGCTGCCCCAATCCGATCCCCCAAGGGCCGGCCCGGCTCGTCGTCCGGCCGGTCCGCCCGCGCGTTTGCGATTGCTTAGTTTCTTCATGATTTCTTGACCGGGTCGCCACGAGCACGGCCTCAGCGCCTTGAGGCGAAGCGGAGCGGTCGTTCACCCCGTGCTGAAAAAGCTTGCGATCGGACTCGTCGTTTTGGCCGGCGCCTATGCCCTGGCGTCGGAGGACTACACCTTCGCCGGTCCCCGGTACCGTGTGATGGCCTATGCTTACCTGGCCGCGGCGCAGTTCGCCGGCCCGCGCGCTGCCGCCGCCGGCGCCAAGAGCGCGGAGAGCGGGCAAACCGCCGCCGGCCCGCTGACGGCCGCCGCCCCGCCGGCGCCGGCTCACGCCTATGTCCACCTCGGCTCGCTGCGCTCCGCCGCCTCGGCCCGGCGGGAGTGGTCGCGCCTGCAGCGGTCGTTTCCCGCGCAACTAGCGAACCTCGATCTGATCCTGGAGCGCGTGGACCTCGGGCCGAAGGGCGTCTTCTACCGCGTTCTCGCCGACACCTTGGCAAGCCCGCTCAGCGCGCGCCAGCTGTGCACCGCCCTCCGCCGCAGCAACCAGTTCTGCGCCCCCATCGATCCAAGCACCACGTAAGGCAACCGGCCGTACCTGTTATACCAAAGGTCGTGGATATTATCCCGTCGCTGCGGGCTTGGTCCGCTGCCAGCGCGCCAGCGTGTCGTGGGCCGTCCGTTCGGCATTGCGCGCGTAGTCCTCGGCGATTTCCGTGCGCGCGGTCAGCTCGATCACGTAGCCGTTCGGGTCGCGGAAATAGATCGAACGTATGAAGCCGTGATCCGCCACGCCGCGCGTCTCCACGCCGGCGGCCTTGCCCGTCTCGAACATATCGTGGAGCGTCGCTGCGTCGACCTCGAGCGCGATATGCAGGTCGTAATCGTGCTGCGTCTTGAACTCGAAGGGACTACCCGGCACTTCGAAGAAGGCGAGGAACGAGCCGTCGCCGAGACGGTAGAAAGAGTGCAGGACGCGGGACTCGCGCCCGGTCTTGGTCTCGGTGATCTCGAACGCATCGGCGAGCGGCAGGCCGAGAAAATCCTCGTAGAAGCCGCGCGTCTCCTCGGAATCCCGGCAGCGGTAGGCGTTGTGATGCAAGCCCTTGATCATGATCTCACCTCCCCTCGGCGAAACGCGTGCGGCCGGACGGCTC
>DASWJW010000029.1:0-9229 GCA_036396955.1 Planctomycetota bacterium | reverse complement strand
GGCGCCGCGAGGCAGGACGCCGCTCGTCGGTGCGGACTGGGCAGAGGCCGCCCGCACGCTCGACGCGCAGCCCGAGGCCGCCGATCCGGACGCCGCATGGCTGCGTCGTCGCGCGGCGGCGGCGGCCGGGCTCGAAGACTGGGCTGGATGCGTGCGCTACCGGGCCGCGCTCATGGCCGCCGAGCCCGGCAACCCGATGGTGCGCTTCGACCTCGCGCGGGACTTGCAGCGCGCGGGCCGGGGCCTCGAAGGCGCGATGCTGCTCGAGACGCTGACCAGCGACGCCGAAGTCGGCATCCTGGCCCTGCGCGCGCTCGGCGAGCTCTACGTCGCGGAAGGCCGTCCGCTCGACGCCGCCGAGTCGTACGAGCGCCTGGCGCAGGATCCGCGCGTTCCCGACCGCCATCTCCTGCTGCAGAACGCGTCCAACCTCCGCGAGGACGTCGGCGACGTCGCGGGCTCGCTCCGCGTGCTCGCGGACGCGCTCGCCGATGCGCCGCTCGAAGAGGAGGACCGCCGCAACCTCCAGCGCCTGCAGGCGTTCGAGTCCGGCCGGCCGACCACGATCGAGGACGCCACGGCCTTGCTCGCGCTGCATCCCAACGCGAGCTTCCGTTACGAAGCGGTGCGTTTTCTCGCCGAACGCGAGTTCGAAGGCGACGCGCGGGCTTTCCGCGCCGCGCTGGGCGACGAGGAACCGCGGGTCGCGCGCATCGCGCTCCGGGAATTCGTCGGGCGCGCTGGAGCGGCGTCCGCCGAAGATCTCGTCCACCTGCTGCGGCACAACGACGCGGACCTGCGCGGCGAAGCCTTGCGGGCCCTGGGCTCGGTCGGCGGCCTGGCCCAATTCGAAGCGGTGCTGCCGCTCCTCGACCCGAGCGACCGCGCCGGCTTCCGGGCGGCGAATCTGGCACTCGAGCGCATGAGCGGGGAGGCGCTGGCCGACACGCTCGACCCCGATCCCGCACAGCGCGTAGCGCTGGCCCTCCGCTGGCGCGAATGGTGGAACGGCGAAGGCCGCCGCCGGCTCGCCGGCGCCGACGGCGGGCGTTGACGGAGACGGATGCGCGTTCTCGTCACCGGGGGTTGCGGGTACATCGGCTCGTTCACCGCGCGCGCGCTGCAGGCCGCCGGCCACCAGGTCCTGGTCGTCGACGATTTGTCGGAAGGGCATCGTCCGGCCTGGGCCGGCGAACTGGTGCAGCTCGACCTGCTCGACGCACCGGCGCTGGACGAGGCGCTGCGCGGTCGCGGGATTCAAGGCGCGGTGCACTTCGCGGCGCGCGCGTACGTCGACGAGAGCGTGCGTCAGCCGCTGCGTTACTGGCGGCAGAACCTGGTGCCGCTCCTCAACGTCGCCGAAGCGCTGCCCGGCGTGCCGATCGTGTTTTCCTCGACGTGCGCGGTCTATGGCGAACCGCGCAGCGAGCGGCTCGCGGAAGACCACCCGCGCGAGCCGGTGAACCCTTACGGCGCGACCAAGGCCGCCGGCGAGCGGCTGTTGTGCGATCGCGCGGCGGGCGGGGGCGGCGGCTTCGCCGCGCTCCGCTATTTCAATGCCGCGGGCGCGGCGGAAGACGGCGCGCACGGCGAGGACCACCGGCCCGAATCGCACCTGTTGCCGCTGGCGATCGCGGCCGCCGAAGGCCGCCGCGCGGAGCTGGTCGTCCACGGCAGCGACTGGCCGACCGAAGACGGGACCTGCGTGCGCGATTTCGTGCACGTCGAGGATCTCGCCGCGGCGCACCGTCTCGCGCTGGAACACCTGGCTGGCGGCGGCCCGTCGGGCGCCTGGAATCTCGGCACCGGCAGTGGCAGCTCGGTGCGCGAGGTCTTGCGTGCGGTCGCCGACGCCGTCGGCCGGCCGGTGCCGTTCCGCGACGGTCCGCGCCGGCCGGGCGATCCGGCGCGGCTCGTTGCCGACGCGTCCCGCGCGGCGCGGGAGCTCGGTTGGCGGCCGGTCTGCTCCGACCTGGCTTCCTTGGTACAAACGGCGCTGCGCTGGCACCGTGCCCACCCCTCTGGATACGGCCCCGCTGCGCCCTGACTCCGCATCGCCATGAGGATCCACGCGCCCCTCCTGCTCCTTCCCTTCCTCTTCGCGCCCGCGCCCGCCGGCGGCGACGAGGAGCTGGACGCGGTCCTCGCGACCATCACCGCCGAAGACTGCTTCGCGCGGGTCGGCATCCTGGCCGGTCCTGGAATGAACGGCCGCGCGACGCCCTCCCGCGGGCTCGAAGAAGCGCTCGCCTACGTCGAGAAGGAACTCGCGGCGCTCGGGCTCGAGCCGGCCGGCGCAGAAGGCAGCTACCGCGTGGAGTACGAAATGCCTTGCCTTCTGGCCGACGAAACCAGTCAATTCCGCTGGATCGACGGCAAGGGCGAGGAGCATCCCGCCGCTGCCGGCGAAGGCTTCACCCCGGTGCCGGGCAGCAGCGCTTCCGGCGTGCGCGGCGAGCCGATCTTCGTCGGCTACGCGATCGACGCCAAGAACGAGCGCTGGATCGACCTGTCGCCCAAGAAGGTCAAGGGCAAGGTCGTCTTCGCGTTCACGCGGGAGCCGCGCGCTGACGATCCCAAGAACAAGAGCTTCGACGGCCTCGAAGCTTCGCGGTATTCGCAGATCGACATGAAGACGCGCGCCGTCGAGCAGGCCGGCGGCGTCGGACTGGTGCTCATCGCCGACCCCGCGGGCTTCCCCGACGCAACCGGCCCGATTCCCGATCTGCTGCCCATGGGGCTGGGCAACCGCGCGCCGCGCGATCCGGGCCGCTACGCGCAGCTGCCGCTGCCGGTGGCCAGCGTCTCGCGCGCGATCGCCGAAGAGATCTTCGGCGAAGACCTTGCCGCGTACCAGGCCGCGATCGACAAGCGCCACAAGCCCAAACTGCTCGAAGTCAAGAATGGCGTGGTCGTCGACTTCACGGTCCGCTGGAAGGTCGAAGACGTCAAGATCCCCAACCTCGCGGCGCGGATTCCCGGAAGCGACGGCGGTGGCAAGGCGGTGGTGCTCGGCGCGCACCTCGACCACGTGGGCCTCAATTTCCTCTTCGACCGCGGCCGCGCGCGCGTGCACCCCGGCGCCGACGACAACGCCAGCGGCTGCGCGACGCTGCTCGAAGTCGCGCAGGCTTTCGCCGGGACCAAGCCCGTGCACGAAATGCTTTTCCTGTGGTTCACGGGCGAGGAATTGGGACTGGTCGGCTCGCAGGCCTACTGCGCCGAACCGGTGCACGCGCACAAGGACACGATCGCCATGCTCAACATGGACATGGTGGGGCGCGGCGATCCCAAGGAGATGAGCGTCGGCGGGACCTGGGACGATCCCGCGTGGCGCAAGTTCGTCGACGGCCAGCGCAAGCGGATCGGCAGCCGGATCAAGATCGATTTCGAAGGCGGCCGCGATCTGTATCCGCGCAGCGACCAGTATTCCTTCTATCAGAAGGACGTACCCGCGCTGTTCTTCTACGAAGGCGACATCAACAGCAACAAGACCTACCACACGCCGCAGGATCTGGCGGAGACGATCGACGGCGAGAAGATGGGTTCGATCGGGCGGCTGTTCGCGGCCACGGCCTACGCCCTCGCCTTCGAAGGGGAGCAGCCGTGAGCCGCGGATCCGGCGCCACGCTGCTCCGCTTCGTCCCGCTCCTCCTCCTGTCCGCCGCGGCCGCGCAGGAGCCTGCCGAAGCCGCGCTCCGGCGGCCGGCCGGTCTGGCCGCCAAGCTCGACGCCCTGATCGCGCCGATCGACGCCGAGCAGGGCATCCGCGTCGGGGTGTGCGTTCGCGACCTCGAGGGCGGCACGGTGTATGCACACCGCGCCGGCGAGGACTTCGTGCTGGCGTCGAACATGAAGCTCGCGACCACCGCGGCCGCGTTGCTGGCGCTCCCGCCCGGCTTCCGCTGGGAAACGCGCAGCTGGCTCGCCGACGGCCGCTTGTGGATCCGCGGCGGGGGCGACCCGTCGCTGCGGGTGCTCCCCGAAGGCGATGCCGCCGAAGCCTGGCTCGACGACCTCTCCTTCGCGCTCGACCACGCCGG
Organism: Planctomycetota bacterium; assembly: GCA_036396955.1. Classification (GTDB taxonomy): domain Bacteria; phylum Planctomycetota; class UBA1135; order UBA1135; family UBA1135; genus DASWJW01. The sequence continues at coordinate 5,186 of DASWJW010000029.1, read as the reverse complement.
CGCGGGACCGCTGCGCGAGATCGTGGTCGACCAGGACCACTTCGACCGCGAGTGGCGGCATCCGTTGTGGCCCGAAGAACAGTGGCAGGCCGAGTACGAAGCGCCGGTGAGCGCGCTCGGCGTCTACGGCAACTGCGTGCGCGTTGCGGTCGCCGACAGCCGAGCGGCGCAACTCGAGCCCGCGCTCGAACCGCCGCTCGAGCTCCGCGTCGCGGCCGGCAGCGGGCCCCGCGACTTCCGGGCCTGGTGGAGCCGCGCGGACCAGAAGGTGCAGGTCAGCCTGGGCGGCGAAGCGCGCGGCGAGGCACGCATCGCCGTCAAGGATCCCGGAGACTTCGTGACCCGGTTCGTCGCAGCCGGACTGGCGCGGCGCGGCTGGCGCGCGCCCGTGCGCCTGGCGGAACCCGAGGAACCGCGGCCCGCCGGCAAGCCCCTGCACGTGCAGCCGTCGGCTTGGTCGCTGGCGCAGGCCGTGGTGGTGGCCAACAAGGAGAGCGACAACTGGGTCACGGAGATGATCTTCAAGACCCTCGCCGCGCGCTCCGGCGGTCCGGGCGGCTTCGGCGGCGGCGCGGCCGCAGTGCGCGCAGCGCTCGCGGGCGCCGGGGCCGAGGAAGCCGCCTTCGCTCCCGCCGACGGCAGTGGCATGGCGCGCAGCCGCGACGACGCGGCCAATGCCGGCACGCCGGCCGCGGTGTGCGAACTGCTGGAGATCATGTCGAAAGCGTCCAGCGGCCGGATCTACTTCGATTCCCTCCTGGTCGGCGGGGCGGAAGGCCGCATCGAGCAGCTGTTCGCCGACCCGTTGTTCGCCGACGGGCGCGTGCGCGCCAAGACCGGCTGGATCACCGGCGCGAGCAGCCTGTCGGGTTACGTCCTCGCGGGCGACGACCAGGTGCTGGCGTTCTCGGTGCTCGTGAATTACACGAAGGACGACACCATGCGGACCCACAACCGCCGCTTCCGCGAGCTGCAGAAATCGGTGGTCGCCGAGGTGCTGCGCGCATGGGAAGCGCCGCGGTGAGCGCCGGCGCCGGCGCGCTCGGCGCCGAAGCGGAGGCGGCCGTCGCCATCGCGCAGGCCGCCGGGGCGCGGCTGCTCGACTGGCAAGGCCGTTTGGGGTCGGGCGACGTCCGCAGCAAGAGCGCCGCGCGCGATCTCGTGAGCGCGGCCGATCTCGACAGCGAGGGCGTGGTGCTGGCGGGGCTGCGCGAGCACTTTCCTCTCGACGGCGTGTGCGCGGAGGAAAGCGGCGGGGAGCATCAGGACCGCGCCGCGGTCTGGTTCGCCGATCCGCTCGACGGCACGGTGAATTTCGTCCACGGCCTGCCGCTGTACGCGGTCTCGTTGGGCCGCCTGCGCGCCGGCGAGCCCGATCTCGCCGTGGTCCACGCGCCGGCGCTCGGGGAGACCTACGTCGCCGCGCGCGGGCGCGGGGCCTGGTCCGAATCCGGCCGCCTGGCGGTGTCGGCGACTGCGACTCTCGCCGAAGCCGTCCTGGCGACCGGATTCCCGTACCGGCGCAACTGGCTGCTCGACGACAACCTCGAGAATTTCGGCCGGCTCTTCCACCGCGTCCGCGGGATGCGCCGGCTCGGCGCCGCCGCGCTCGACCTCGCCTGGGTCGCCGCGGGCCGCCTCGACGCGTTCTGGGAGTTGCACCTGCAGCCCTTCGACGTGGCTGCAGGCGGGCTGCTCGTGCGCGAAGCCGGCGGCGAAGTCGGCGCCCTGGTCCCCGGCGGCGACTGGCTGCACGGCGGCAGCTTCGTGGCCGGGCCCGCGCCGCTCGTTGCGGCGATCCGCGCGGTGCTCCTCGAAGGCCGGCCGCCCGACTATCCGCCGCTCGGCGAGCGTGACACGCCGCGGCTGGGCTGATTCCGGAATGGATTCGATCCGGTTGCGCGGTCTGCGTGCGGGCAACCTGCGCGGGCTCGATCTCGACCTCCCGCGCGGCCGCTGGACGGCGCTGCACGGGCCCAGCGGAGCCGGCAAGTCGGCGTTGCTCTTCGGCGTGCTCGAGCCGGTGTCGCGCCGCCGTTTCCGCGTCCTGCACGATCCGACGGCGCTGCCGAGCGGCGACGAGTCCTGGCTGCGCAGGCTCGCCACCACGGTCGAAGGCCTGCAGCCGGTGGTCGCCTGGGCGGGCGAGATCCCGCGCGGCCGCGGCGCGGTCGCAGTCGGCACGGCGCTCGACTTGTGGCCGTATCTGGTCGCAGCGTGGAGCCGGAGCGGCGGCCGGCGGTGCGCGGCCTGCGGCACCGAGTGGCGGCCGGCAACGCGCGCCGAATTGCTGGCGCGCGCCCGCGCGCTCGAGCCGGGCACCCCGGTCCACGTCTATTCCGCGGCGGGGGGCATGGGGAGCGCCGAACTGCTGCAGGCAGGCTGGACGCGGGTGCGTCTGGGCGAGGAGCTGGCCCGTCTCGAAGAGGCGCCGGAAACGTTGCCCGCCACCGCGTGGCTGCTCCTCGACCGCTTGCGCTGGGCGCCCGCGCAGGACGCGCGCCTGGACGAAGCCTTCGCGGAAGCCCTGCGCCGCGGCCGGGCGATGCGCTGGGACGCCGGAAGCCGGATCGAAAAGCTGCCCGCGCCCGAGAGCTGCCCGCAATGCGGCACCGGCGCCCCGGCGCGGGCGCTCGAGGATCTCGCCGAACTGACGGCGGCTCCCGACCTGGTGCTCGCCGGGCGCGACTGGACCGCGTGGCGCGAAGCTCCGCTCGTCGACTGGCGGGAACTCGCCGCCGGCGGAACCGGTTCCAGCGCAGGAGCGCGGCGCGCGGGCCGCCGGCTCGAGTACCTGGAACGCACCGGTCTCGGCCATCTTGCCGCGGCGCGCACGCTTGGCAGCTTGTCGCTCGGAGAATCGCGGCGGCTCGAACTCGTCGCCTTGCTCGCGCAGGTACGCCGCGACCAGCTCGTGCTCTTCGACGAGCCCGGCATGGGCTTGCACGGCAGCGAGCGGCGCGCGCTGGCCGCGCTTTTGCGCGAACTCGTGCAGCAAGGCAACACGGTGCTGACGGCCGACCCCGCGCGCGAATTCCTCGAGGCCGCGGACGGCTGGGTCCTGCTCGGGCCCGGCGGCGGTCCCGACGGCGGCACGGTCGTGGCGCGCGGCACTGCCGACGCGCTGCCGGAGCTGGAGTCCTGGCGGCCGCCGGCCGCAAACAGCCCGGCGGAAGGGGAGCGGCTGGTCTTTCCCGGAATCCGCACCCGCTTTCTCGACATCGAACGCCTCGAGCTGCCGCTCGGCCGGCTCGTGGCGGTCGCCGGCGTGAGCGGCAGCGGCAAGACCACTCTGTTCGAAGCGGAAGTGCTTCCAAGGTTGCGCGAAGGCCGCGACTTCGACGGCGCGCCGCCGCCGGGCGGAGTCGCGGTGCTGCTCGAGCGGGCGCTCGGACACGCCGCCGTCAGCACGCTCGCAACGCTGGCGGGGATCTGGTCCGAAGTGCGTGCGGCGTTCGCCAACGGCGAGGAGGGCCGCATCCGCGGGCTCATGGGTTCCGACTTGATCGCCAAGGCCGACCGCGGCGGCTGTCCGGTCTGCCACGGTCACGGCCGCGATCGTGACCGGCTGCCTTGCCCGGCTTGCGACGGGCTCGGCTTGCGCGAAGACCTGCTCGAACTGCGCTTGCGGCAGCGGACTCTTCGCGAGTGGCTGCGCGCGCCGCTGGAGAAGCTCGCCAAGCGGCTTCCCAACGCCGGCCGGCTGCGGACGACCGTCGACCACTTGATCGCGCTCGGCCTCGGCGGCCGCTGCCTCGGCGAGCGCGGCCGGCACCTGTCGCTCGGGGAGCGAAGCCGGATCGCCCTGGCGCGGGCCCTGGCCGGCGCGCGCGCGGACCGGCCCAAGCTCTTCGTGCTCGATGAGCCCTGCCTCGGTCTGCCGAGCTGGGAAGCGCGCAAGGTCGTGGATCTGCTGCGCAAGCTCCGCACGCAAGGCCACGGCTTCTGGGTGGTCGAGCACCACGAGGTCGTGCTGCGAGGCGCCGACTGGCTGGTCGAGCTGGGGCCGGGCGCCGGCCCGGCGGGCGGGCAGCTGCTGTACGCAGGCCCTCCGGCCGGCGTGCGCACGGCCGGCACCCCGACCGGCCGCTGGCTGCAGGCCCGCGCGCGCAAGCCCAAGCCGCCGCCCGCGCCGCCGCCCTGGACTCCGCCGGCTTCGGAAGCCCTCGCCGAAGACTGGACGCGCAAAGGACGCCGCCGTCTGGAACGCGAACTCGCCCGCGAACTCGCGACGCGTTCTCCGCTGCTCGCCGACATGGTTCCTGCCGGCGTCGGCGAAGAAGGCCGCAGCGAGGCGCTGCCGCCCACGGCGTGGCCGGTCACCGCGCCGCGGGATGCCGCGCTTCTCGACGTGCTCGGTCTCGCCGAAGCCCTCGACGAGGCGCTCGCTCGATTCGGCCGTACGGTCTGCGCGGCCTGCGGCGGTGCCGGCCCGTGGACCGACCTGGCGGAGGCTTGCCGGTCGGATGTCCCGGGGGCGCTGCTGGCGGGGGAATGGCGATTCACGACGCCGTTGCGGCTTCCCGAAGCGACCCGTGGCCAAGAGGCGGAATTGCTGCGGGCGGCAGGGTTCCGGCGGCTGGTCCGGGGCGGCGAAACACTGCGCTTGCGCGACGAAGTCGTGCCCACCGCCGGCGACGAAGTCTGGCTCGACCGCTTCGATCCGCGCGCAGCGGACGCTGTCGCGCGCGTACGGGACCTCGAGCACCAGGCCCGTCTGCTGGGCGGAGGCGCCGTGCACGCCACGGCGGCCGGCGTGCCGTCCTGGAGCTATCGGACCGGCGCCTGCCGCGATTGCGGAATCGGCACGCCGCAGGCTCCCGCGCTGCGCGAGCCGCGCCTCGCCGGACATGCGGCTGCGGCGCTGCGCGCGGCTCCGCTCGCCGACACCCTGCGTTTGTGCGCGGAAGAGGCCGGCAGCGCCGGTCCGTTCGCCGCCGCGCTGGCCGTGCTCGCGGGCACTTCGCTGTTGCGGCGGCGCGGCGCAGACCGCGCCGCCGCGCTCACTTCCGCCGAGCGGCGGCTCGCCCGTCTGGCCGGCTTCCTGCTCTTCCCCGTAGACGGCGTGATGTTGTTGCACGACCAGCCGCTGTCCGGTTTCCCGGAGTCCTTGGGCCGGCGTCTCGCGGCGAAGCTGCTCGAGCCAGCGGCTGGGGCGCACCGCTTCACCGACCCGGAGGGCTTCG
>DASWJW010000028.1:0-2741 GCA_036396955.1 Planctomycetota bacterium | reverse complement strand
CGCCGGTCCTCCAGGCGCTGGCCGAGAAGCTCGACGCCTCGATCCGCCTGCTCTCGCCGCTCGCCCCGCCCGACGAGCTCTTTCAAGCCGATCTCGGCCTGACCGCCGCACAGCACGCCATCGCCGAGACCGGCACCCTAGTGCTGGTTTCCGACGTCGAACGCAACCGCCTGGCCTCGCTGCTCCCCCCCGTCCACGTGGCGCTGCTGCGTGCCGACGCCATCCTCCCCGATCTCGGCGCGGCGTTGGCGGCGGTGCACGATGCGGACGCCGGGCCGCCGCGTACCATCACCTTCATCACCGGCCCCTCGCGGACCGCCGACATCGAGCTCACCTTGGTGGTGGGCGTGCACGGCCCGCAAGAGCTGCACGTGATCCTGCTCGAATCCTCATGCGACTGATCCGATTCACCCGCGCCGGGGGCCACCCGCGGCGCGGCCTGCTCCTTGCCGGCGGCGAAGTCCTCGACCTCGAGGCCGCCAGCGTGCCCGTGCCCGCCGACCCGCGCGACGCCTGGCTACTGGGCTCGCCCACGCTCCTGGGCGCGCGGGAATTGCTCGAGCAGTTGTCCGCCGATCGCGAGCGCCTTGCCGCCCTGCGGAAATCCGGCGTCGTGCTCGATCCCGAAGAGGCGCGGCTGCTCGCACCGGTGCCGCGGCCCGGCAAGCTGATCTGCATCGGCTTGAACTACCGCGACCACGCCGAAGAGAGCGGCATGCCGATTCCCGAACGGCCGCTGGTGTTCAGCAAGTGGCCGAGCTGCTTGATCGGACCCGACGACGCCATCGAACTCCCCCACAACAGCGATCAGGTCGACTACGAAGCCGAACTCGCCTTCGTGATCGGCAAGCGCGCGCGTTTCGTGCCCAAGGAGGCCGCCTACCGGTACGTGCTGGGCTACGCGTGCTTCCACGACGTCAGCGCGCGCGACTTCCAGTTCGCCGACGTGCAGTGGCAGCGCGGCAAGTCCTGCGAGACCTTCGCGCCCATGGGGCCCTTCGTGGCGACCACCGACGAGATCCCCGATCCCCAGAACCTGGCGATCAAGCTGCGGCTCCAAGGCGAGACGCTGCAGGATTCCCACACCAGCCAGTTGATTTTCAGCATTCCCGAATTGGTGCAGGCCATGAGCGAACACTACACCCTCGAGCCTGGCGACGTGATCGCCACCGGCACGCCTCCCGGAGTGGGCTTCGCCCGCAAGCCGCCGGTCTTCTTGCAGGCCGGCCAGCAAGTCGAAGTCGAGATCCAAGGACTGGGCGTGCTCGCCAACCCCGTGATCGCCGCGGCGGTGCCGGCATGATCGCCGCCGCGCTCCTGCTGCTGGCCGCTCCCGCGCAAGCGGGGACCCCGTCGCCCGCGATCAAGTGGGTCGACGGCCACGAACTCACGGTCGAAGGCCAGGCTTTCCGCAATCTCGCAGCTCCTTGGGACCGCTTGCCCATGCGCGCCGAGGGCGTCGTGCGCGACCCCGTCTGGGACCTGTCGCGCGACTCGGCCGGCATCGCGATCCGTTTCTCGAGCGACGCGCCCGCCATCCACGCGCGCTGGAAGCTCACCCGCGAGCGCCTGGCCATGCCGCACATGGCGAAGCTGGCCTCGTTAGGTGGGTGACGTTTCTTGGTATTCGCGTAACGAGTACCTTCAAACGCGTCGTCGTGACGTGACCGTACTCCAGGTAGCCGGTCGCGTTCCCCGATGCGATTCCATCCGCCCTGCTGCCCACACCCTTCTTGCCCCAGCCGCCTCGAGTCCCGCCCGCAGCGCTGGCGGCGCCATGGTTACTACCAGCGGCGCTGCGACGCCCGAAGAGTGCCGCGTTTCCGGTGCCTGGATTGCGGTCGCGGCTTCAGCTCGCAGACCTTCCGCGTCGACTTCGGCTTGCGCAAACCGTGGCTCGACGCGCCGATCGCGCGCCTGTTCTGCGCGAAGGTCAGCCTTCGTCGCGGGGCGGAGTTCCTTGGCGTCCGGAGGCCCACCCTCGAACGGCGGCTAAGGCGATTCGGGCGCCACGGCAGGATGCTGCACGAAGCCTTCCTCGCCCGGCACAAGGTCGTGCGCGGAGGGCTGGCCGGGACTTTCCAACTCGACGAGCTTGAGACTTTCGAAACCGACCGTCGGCTCCAGCCCGTCACCGTGCCGGTGCTCATCGAGCGCGGCAGTTACTTCCTTGTGCATGTCGAGACCGCGCCATTGGCGGCCCGTGGTGGCCTTTCCGACCGGGATGAAGTCCGAAAGAAGCGGTGGCAAGACCTCCACGGAACGCGCGTCGGGCAGTCGCGTGCTGCGGTTCGCCGCACCCTGGAGGCTTGGCGACGGTGGCACCACCCGACGGCGCTTCCCCAGCTCCAATCTGACAAGAAACAGAGCTACCGGGCCCAGTTGCGAGCGGTCTTCGGAACCCGCGGGCACAGCCACCAGGTCGGCTCCTCCAAAGCGACCCGCGACTACCGGAATCTGCTCTTTCCGATCAATCACACCAACGCGATGCTGCGCGATCATGTCAGCCGATTGGTGCGCAGAAGCTGGGCGCACAGCAAGAAGCGCTCGCGGCTCACCCAGCACCTTTGGGTCTTCGCGGTCTTTCGCAACTACGTGCGGGCAATCACTCGAAAGGCGCCGGAAGTGACCTCGGCCATGGCGCTGGGAGTCGCGCAGAGGAAATACGAGTGGAGCGATGTCCTCCGTTGGCGCGCCGAGTACTTCTTTGGATTAGGCACCCATTGATAGGGGCCAGATTC
>DASWJW010000027.1:0-11479 GCA_036396955.1 Planctomycetota bacterium | reverse complement strand
TGGGAATGGCCTCTTCATGCAGCCCTTGGGCGGCGAGCAGCTCGCCAAGGGTGTTCAGGCTCTCGGCCGTAACCGGGTGGTCGGCTCCGAAGACCTGCATCCGGATGGCCAGACCGCGTTCGATCAACGGACGCGCAAGCTCGAAGTGTCCCTGGGCGCGGAGGAGTCCTGCGAGGTTGTTGAGGGCGAAAGCCGTGGCAGGGTGATCGGCCCCTTGGCTGGCTTCGGCGATCGCTAACGCCTGTTCGAACAGCGGCCGCGCCTGCTCGAATTGCCCCTGGTACGCGAGCAGCGCCGCCAGGTTGTTGACCCCGCCCGCCAGTGCGGGGTGCATGGCACCGAGCAGGCGCCGGTGGATTTCGAGCACGCGCTCCAGCGGCGGTTGCGCCTCGGCAAAGCGCCCGGCATCGGCGCGCTCCGCGAGAAAGCGTGCGGCATCGTCCAGGTCCGGTGGAGGCCCCATCGCCAAGCGCAGGCGAAAGTCGCTGCGGTCTCCGTGGAGCGCGCAAGCAGTCACCCGGTAGTCGTGCCCCGCCTTCAAGGTCGCGACGACGCGCGCGTGGCGTCCCACGCCACCGTCGTCGTCCTCGCCGATCACCGTGCCCTGGGCATCGCGCAAGACCAGATAGGCGTCGAAATCGTGCGAGTGCAGCTCGATGCGGTGCACCGCGTCTTCCGTCACGATGACGCGGAAACTCCGCCCCACGACCGGAGCGGGACCGTACGCGGCGTCCAGCTGCGTGGAACGCACCTGCGACGATTCCTCGTCCAAGGAAGCCGCAAGCTCATCGCCCAGCCGCAGCGACGGCGGCGACGGCGGCGCATCCTGGTTGATCAGTGCGAACAGGAAAAGGAACCACACGGTGATTACGGCCAGAATACCGGGAATCGCCGGCCGCGCCAGTCAGTGCAAGGAAGACGGCCGTGGTTAAAGTGGCGCAATGAGCCTCTTGAGCGCAGCGTTGGCCTTGAGCCTGTTTGGAGGAGCCGCGCCGCAAGATCCTGCGGCGCCCTGGAACGCGGCCCTCTACGACGAACTCGAAGAGCTCTACCCCGACAGCGCGACCGCCGCGGGAACCGCAATGCTGAGCTTGGACTCGCCGCGCGGCGTGCCGGCCGGCATCCACCTGCTGCTGACCGGAATGCAACCGGACGAGCCGGTGATGATCTCGCTCGCCGGCAGGGAGGAATTGACCAGCACCGCACTGTGGTTCCGCTTGCACGACGTTCCGGTCGAAGAAAACACCGGGCTCGGCAGCCGCACCGAGGTGTTCGACGGCGAACGCAATCCACACGTGGTGCGACGTGCGCCCTTCCGCATCTTCGAGGCTTTGGAGCCACTCGCCCGCGGCGCGCGGCTCGAGCATCGCCCGGCGGCGGCGGTGATGGCGCTGCGTCTCGAGGTGCCGGTGCCCGCCAATGCCGCGGTCGGCACCCACCCGCTCCGCATCCGCATCGCCCACGCCGGTCGCGCGCAGATCCTGGAATGGAGCCTGCAAGTGCATGCGGCGGTGGTGCCGCCCGCCGGCCGCGACACGCTGGCCTACACCAACTGGTTCAGCCCCGACGAGGTCGCGCGCCGCCACGGTCTGGAGCCGTGGAGCGAGGAGTTCTGGCCGATGCTCGCGCAGTACGCCGCCATGATGGCGCACGGCCGCCAGAACGTGTTCTGGGTGCGGTGGGCCGACTTCTTCCATCTCGACGATTCCGGTACCCCCCACCTGCACCGCGCGCGCCTGGAGCGTTATGTCGCGACGTTTCGCGCGGCCGGCCTGTGGTGGATCGAAGGAGCGCCGCTTGCGCACCGCCCCGGTGGCGACTGGAGTTCGCCCGTCCTCGAGCTGAACGTCGCGAACGTGCCCGCAACCGGCGATGCCGGCCGCGCCGCGCTCGCCACCATGCTCGGCGAACTGGACGCCGCCATCGAGGAAAACGGTTGGCGCGCGGCGTGGTTACAGCATCTCGCCGACGAGCCGACCGACGTCAACGCCGCCGACTACACCGAGCTCGCAGCGCTGGTCCGCGAGCACCTGCCCGGCATCCCCATCGTCGAGGCCACCATGAGCACCGAACTGGTGGGCGCAGTCGACGTCTGGTGCCCGCAGGTGCACAAGTTCCAACAGAACCGCGCGTTCTTCGAGCAGCGCCGCGCCGCCGGCGACCGCGTGTGGACCTACACCTGCCTGGTGCCGGGCGGGCCGTGGCTCAACCGTCTGCTCGACCAGGAACGGCTGCGGCAGGTCTACATCGGCTGGGCGGCCGCGCACTTCGGCGTGCACGGATTCCTGCACTGGGGCCTCAATCACTACAAGGCCGATCCCTTCGCGCAGAGCGTGGTCGACCATCCCGCGCAGCCGGGCACCAAGAACAAGCTGCCCGCCGGCGACACCCACGTGATCTACCCCGGTCCCGACGGACCCTGGTCGAGCCAGCGCTTCGAGGCCCACCGCATCGGCATGGAAGACCACGCGCTGCTCGAACAGCTCCGCGCGCGCGACTCCGCTGCCGCCGCCGCCGTGATCCAGCGCGTGTTCCGCGGCTACGACGACTACGCGACGGAGGTCGCTGCCTACCGTGCGGCGCGACGCGCGCTGCTCGAGACGCTGACCGCGGAGTAGCCGCGACCCCTAGCGCCAGTCGCCGCTCAGCACGAACGCGCCCCAGGCGAAAACCAGTCCGGACAGCAGGCCGGGGAGCAGCCCGACCGCCTCGACCCGCTCGCGGATCGAGCTCCCACCCGGCTCGGCTTGCGCGGACGCGCAGCGCCGGCCGGCTACCTCGCCACCAAGCCCACGACGCCGAACACGCTGGCGAGCAGAGCCCAGAAAATGGCCATGATGAACGCGGCGGGGATCGCCGCAAAGGCGACCTTGACCAGAAGGATCACCATCGACCAGAACGGAATGCGGATGTCCGCGACGACGACTTGCTGCTCTCTGCTCATGCGGCGAATCTAGCAGAGCCCGCGGGCCGGGCCGGCCCTAGACGAACGGCCCGCCGGCCAGCGGGCCGGTGCTGTCGCCGAAGGATTCGGCTTCGATGCCGAGCGTCTGCAGCATGCTCACGAACAGGTTGCAGAACGGCGTCGACTCGTCGTAGACGGTGTAGCGGCCGTGCTGCAAGCCCATCTGGCCGCCACCGACCAGCGCCAGCGGATAGTTGCGGGCGTTGTGCGTGGTGCTGCAGCAGCCGCCGTACAGCACCATGGTGCTGTCGAGCAGCGGGCCGTTTGCGTCTTCGACGGTGTTCAGGCGGTCGATGAAGTACGCGAACTGCTTGGCGAACCAGCGGTCGAAGGTGCCCCACTCGGTCCAGTGGCCCTCGTGGGTGTCGTGGCTGATCGTGTGGTGGCTGCGATTGATGCCGCACGCGAGCTTGGGATAGTTGTCGCCGAAACCCATGCCGTCTTCGCGGCCCAGCATGTAGGTCATCACGCGAGTCAGGTCGAGCTGGAAGCCCAGCACCATCAGGTCGTACATGGTGCGCACGCAGGCTTGCGGGTCGACCATCTGGTTGACGTCGAGATCGATGTGGCTGGCGTCGAAGTCGCCGAGCGGCACGTCGAGCCAGCGCTCGGTGCGGCGCACTTGTTCCTCGACCGCGTTGAGCGACTCCAGATACTCGTCGAGCTTCTGCTGGTCGCCGGTGCCGAGCCGGCCGCGCAGGTCCTTGCCGTCCTGCAGCACCAGGTCGACGACCTTCTGGTCTTCTTGCAAGCTGCGGCGGCGTTCGGCGGCGGTCGCGCCGTGGTCGGGCGCGAAGTAGCGCTCGAAGATCCGCCGGTGCACGTGCTCCGAAGGGATCGGCCGGCCGTTGGCGTCGAAGGACAGCGTGGAGACGCGCGACTTGTAGCCAACGCCGCCGTCTGCCGAAAGCACGAGCGAGGGGTAGCGCGTGTATTTCTTGAGCGTGCGCGCGGCGAGCTGGTCGACCGAGATGCGGTTCTTGTACTGGTCGAAGCGCATGTCGCCCGCGGTGAGCCAGGTGTCCCCGGCCAGGTGGCCGAGCAGCTCGCGGCTCAGCGGGTGGCTCAAGCCCCCCAGCAAGGACAACTTGGCGCGGAAGGGCTCGAGCGATTCGAGCACCTTGGTGAACTCGTAGTCCGCCCCCGGCTTGCGCGGGTACCAGCGCCAGTGGCCGTCCTTCTCGTCGTCGGCGTTCGGCAGGCTGCAGCCGTTGGGGAAGTAGACGAAGGCCAGCCGCCGCGCGGTTTCACCGTCGGGCGCGGGCAGCGCGCGCTCCATGCCTTGGAGCCAGGGGGCCGCGACGGCCACGCCCATGCCGCGGAGGAAGGTGCGGCGGTCGAGGTGCCAGGACTTGGAGCTCATTGCTGGTCTGCCAGGAATGAAGGGCTGTTCACGATGCCGTAGATCACGGACCGCATGCGGTAGTCCGCGGATCTTACCTGATCGAGGATCGCCGCCAATTCGGCTGCGTCGGCGAAATGGACGTCGCGGCCGAGCGCGTAGGCGAACAGGTGCTCGATCACCGAGGCGGCGACTTCGTCGCGTTTCTCGCCCCGGAGCCACGCCTTGAGGTCCGCGACCGAGCCGACCTTGGTGCCGTCGGGCAGCACGGAACTGGCGTCGATGGTCTGCCCCATGCGCTCGGGCTGCAGTCGGCCCACGGCATTGAAAGTCTCGAAGGGCACGCCGTAGGGATCGATGCTCGCGTGGCAGTCGCGGCACGACGCCTTGTCGCGGTGCGCCTCGAGCTTCTGCTTGAGGGTCATCTTGGCGAAGCCCGGCGCCTCGGGATCGAGATCGGGGACGTTCGGCGGCGGCGGCATCGGCGGGTCGCCGAGGATCTTCTCCTTGAGCCACACCGCGCGCTTGATCGGGTGCGGTTCGGCGCCGTTGGAGTGGCCGGTCAGGAACGCGCCTTGCGCGAGCAGGCCGCCGCGCTGCTGCTCGGGCGCGACCGCCACCGGGCGGAACTGCGTGCCCTCCACGCCCTCGACGCCGTAGAACTCCGCCAGGTTCTGGTTGAGCATGGCGAAGTCGGAATCGATCAGCGTGAGCAGGCTCAGGTCCTCGTGCAGCGCGTGATGGAGGAATTGATAGGTCTCTTCCTCCAGGTCGGCCTTGACGAAACGCGTGAAGTCCGGAAAGCGGTCCACGTCGACCGACATGTTGCCGAGCCGGTCGAGGCGCAACCACTCGCGCGCAAAACCGCGGACGAAGCGCCACGCGCGCGGATCGTCGAGCATGCGGTCCGCTTGCGCGACCAATTGTCCGCGCAACCGGCCCTCGCGCGCCAGGCCGAGCAGGACCTCGTCGGGCGGCGAGTTCCACAAGAAGTACGCGAGACGCGTGGCCAGCGCGTGGTCGGCGATCGCGGCGTTGGTGCCGGACTCGAGGTCTTCGCCGCCGGGCGCGGCCAGGTAGAGGAAGTTGGGCGAGCAGAGCACCGCCACCAGGACTTCGCGCACGCCGTACTCGTACACGGCGTATTCGTCGCGGATCGCCTGCCAGAACGCGAAGTAGCGCTCCAATTCTTCGTCGAAGAGCGGGCGGCGGAACGCGCGGCCGGCGAAACGCTCGATCACCTGCCGCGTGTAGGCGTCGAGATCGCTCTCGCGAAGCGGCGAGCCGAAGAAGATCGCGGTGTGCGAGGCCGGCGGCCACACCGGCAGGTACGGCGCCTCGAATTCGACCGTTTCGATCAAGAGCGGCGGCCCGGTCTCCTTGCTCGACTTGACCAGGTGGTCGTTCCAGACGCCCAGCACCATGATTCCCGACAGGATCTCGTTGTCGCCCGACTCGGGCTCGGGAATCGGCAGGTTCTCCAAGCGGCCTTGGAAGGTGTAGACCTCGGGCTTGCCGAGCGGAGCTGCGACCGCGAGCGAAGGGCCGAAGGCCTTGTAGTCCATGCCGTCGTCGGTGCGAGTTCCCACGTAGGCGCGCAACGCCGGAAGCTCCACGAACTCTTCGGTCTCGACTTCGGCTTCCAGGCGCACCACCAGCGGATGGTCGGCCGGGAGCGGCGTGATCACCAGGTGGCTGAAGCCCGTGAAGAAGCGTCCGCCGAGCACGACTTCGTGCCGGCCCGCGTTCATGTAGCCGGCCGCCGTGGCGGTGACCACGTGGCCGCGTGAGACCTCTTCGGCCGACAGCCGCGGCCGCAGGTCGAGGCGCAGCGCGTCGATCGAGAGCCGGATCGAGCCCATCGCATCCGGCGCGGTCGCGGGATGCACCAGGTCGAATTGGTAGTAGCCGCCGGCCGGGAAATCGACCAGGAAGCGCGCCGAACTGGCCTTGGGCACGTCTTCGGGGACCAACGCACCCTTTTCGAAGCGCAAGTTGCTGCGCTCGTCGCTGCGCTCGGCGCGCAGCACGGTCCACGCCTGCCCGGCGTCGAGTTCGAAGGGGCTCTTGCCGGACAGCGTGCCGTCGTAGAGCACGCGGTGGTAGCTGCCGAAACCGCCGCCGTAGTTGACGATCTTGAGCACCAGCTCGTTGCGGCCCTCGACCAGTTGCAGCGACAAACGGTCCTGATCGGCGCCGACGCCGCGGCGGACGTCCTTGTGCAGCACCTCCACGCCGTTGAGCCAGACGAACAGCGCATCGTCGCTGCCCAGGCTCAAGTCGAGCGCGCGCTCCGTCGGCGCCTCGATCACGCGCGCGAGGTACAGAGCTCCGATCTCCTGCTCGTACATCTGCACCTTGCCGTCGACCGCGGCGGCCGGCGCCCAGTTGGAGGCGCCGTCGGCGAGCGGAGCGGCGAAGTCGAGGCCGCCGGCGATCCCCACATGGTCGGTATCGCGCGCGATCTCGCCGGTCTGCGTGACGATCGGCCCGGCCTGGTACCAGGGGCCGAACCCGGTGACCTGCATGGCGCGCAAGTCGGCGGCGGTGGGCGCCGCGTCGTCTTGCAGCAGCGTGAGCCTTGCTTGCGTCTGCGGATCTTCCAGGCTGACCAGCAGCTCCTTCGTCTGCTGCACCAGGTAGCCGCGCGATGCGGTGACCCGCATCACGAAGTCCCCCGCCTCGGGGAACACGCGCTGCAATTCGAGCTTCATGTTGGGCGAGGGCCCTTGCCACGATCCCGGCGCGACTTCCTTGTGCGGCAGCGCGGAGTAGAGGATCAGCCCTTCGTCCACCGAGTGGAAACGGTCCTGCGACGAGCCGCGCAGGCCGATGCTGATCTTGCGCTTGATCGCGTCGAGCCGCGATTGCTGCTCGGGAGTCGCGCCGGTCTCGAGCGCGCCGTCGGCATCGAGGACGTCGACCGTGAAGTCGTTGGTGCTCAAGGGCACCGACTGGTATCCGCCTGTCTCGCCCGCGATCTCGCCCATGCCGCGGCCCTTGCCGATCGTCACGCGGTAGTGCGCGACCGCGGGCTTGTCCCCCACCGCGATCGCCTGGTCGAGCGCCTGGCGGGCGATGGCCTGGTAGGTCTCGAGGTGCAACGGCGAGGCTTGCAGCACCTCGCCGTTGTTGGAGAAGCCCATCTTTGACTTGCCGTCGGCGGGCAGCACCCGGCCGAAGTCGATCCCCACTCCCAGCAGCTCTTGCAGCGAGTAGGAGTACTGGTCCTTGTTGAGCCGGCGCAGCACCACGTGGCGCTCGCCTAGCTTGGCGCGCGCCGCCGCCGCGAGCGACTCGGTGAGCCAGCCGACCACGAGGCGGCGCTCGTCGTCGCTCGGCTCGTGCTTCCCGCGCGGCATCTCGGCGGTCTGGATCATGTCGAGCGCGAGCTTCCAAGTCTCGGCGTCGGGGCCTTCCACCAGGTCGGGGTCGAGTTCGTCGAGCCGCAACTTGCCCTTCTGCAGGTCCTCGCCGTGGCAGCCGAAGCAGTACTCCTCGAGCAACGGCTTCACTTCGCGCTCGAAGTCGTGCGCAGACACCGGGACGGCGGGATCCTGGTCCGCGGGCCCCGGCTGCGGCCGTGGCGCGCTGGCGAACACGCCCGCCACGGTGAGCAGTCCGCCTACGGCGACCGCCAAGAGGCGGATGGTGGCATGGCCCGCCTCGATGGAGTCGTAGGCGGTGGAGTCGAAAGGGTGGGGAGGCAATTCTCGACGCGCGGCGGGGGTCGGCCGCTCCTGCAGTGGGTTCTCCAGGGTACCGGCAGCGCCGCGGCGGGCCGAGGCCGCGCGGGCGCCGGATCGTTTCGAACGACGGCTCGCCGGGCTCGTTCTGGAACGACCGTCTTGCCCCCCCGCTAGTCTGGCGGGGACCTCCGATTCGGGACCACCGCTTGCTCGCTCACGCCCTTCTTTTCTTCACCGCTATCCAGGGCCCGCCGGCCGACGCCGGGGCGCATCGCGCCAGACTGCTCGACGGCATCGAAGCCCTTCCCAGGCTCGGGGCTCCCGGCACGGTCTTCGTCTTCGGACCGACCGCGTTTCCGGTGCTGACTGCCAACGAGGATCCCGAGGCCGTGGTCGCCGCCGCGACGCTCGGCAAGGGGCGGATGGTCGCGTGGGCGCACAACATGTACTTCCTCGACGGCGCGCTCGGCCACGCGGGACCGGCTCGCGATCTGTTCCGCAACGCGCTGGCGTGGAGCGCGCCCGAGGTCGCGGCGCCGAAGGTCGGCGTCCTCGGCTGGGGCGAAGACCTCACGGCGGTTTTCGATGAGGCGGGAATCGAAGGGTCCGACAAGGTCCCGCCGGAACAGCTCGGCGAGTTCGACGCTTTGATCTGGAGGGAAGGCGCCGACTACCCCGACGACCAGCTCGACCGCATCGTCGAATTCGTCGAGAACGGCGGCGGCCTGCTGATCGGAGTCTGCCCCTGGGGCTGGGAGCAGGTGAACCGGAAGGAAGGCTGGACGCTTCGCGACGACCTGCCGCAGAACAAGGTGATGCGCCTGGCCGGCCTCGCCTTCGCATATGGCGGCGCTTGGACGCGTTCCCCGAAAGGGTTCCTCGCGGCGGACTCCCGACCCGAGTTCGCCCATGCCGGTCTCGCGCTGGCGGCGGCGACCGCCGGCAAGGAGAGCGCGAAACGCATGCTCCACTTGTTCCGGCGGGCCGTGACCACGCTCCCTGCGGACGAGCCGCTCCTCATGCAGCCGCTCGCCACGCTCCTCGGCGGCGTGGAGAAGCTGCGGGGGCTTTCGCCCAAGCGTCCGATCGAGGCCGACGACACTTTTTCCAGGCTGCGCGCGCGCGTCTGGTACTCGCGGTGGACCGACGATCCTTCCGCCGAGGTCCCCGTTGCGCCCGGCAGCCAGTTCTTCCCCGGCGCAGTTTCCAAACGCACCGTGCGCATCCGTCGCGAGCAGCCGCTGCGCGCGCAAGAAGGGGTCTGGGCGTCGACCGGCGTCTACCTTCCGGCGGGCGAACGCTTGCATGCCAGCCTGCTCGAAGGCGCCGCCGACGGCTGGACGGTCCACGTGGGCTCCCACGTCCACGACTTGTGGCACGACGAGGAATGGCCGTACTGGCCCGCCGTTCGCACCAGCTTCTCGCTCGAAACGGCGCTGGCCGGGGCGACCTCGGCCTTCGGCGGTCTCGTGTACCTCGAGGCCGGCGCGGGGGCCGGCGACGTCCGCGTCGCGCTCGAAGGCGTGGTGGAGGCTCCGTACTACGACCTCGAGAATCCCGTGGATTCCAAGGAGTGGAAACGGCGGCGCAAGGCGGACGCGCCCTGGGCCGAACTGGCCGGACGCCTGGTGGTTGTCACCGTCCCGGCGTCGGCGCTCAAGAAGCTCGACGACCCCGGCGACCTCATGGACTGGTGGGACCGCGTGGTCGAAAACCAGTGCGAGATCCTGGGCCAGGAGTTTCCGGAGCGATTGGAACGCTTCGTCGCCGATCCGAGGCATTCGGGTTTCGACTCCGGCTATCCGATCCGCGTGCCCGGCCGCACGTGGGAAAAGATCGACGACCAGGGCCGGGTCGAGAAACTCGTGGACCTCGGACGACTGCGCAAGGAGGGCGATTGGGATTGCTTCGTCGCGCTCGCCGAACGGAGGCTGGCCGATCGGTGGTGGATCACGGATCGATTGCGCTGGCCGTTGGTCGAGCTGGCCGCCCTCGGAACCTTCGAGAAGCTCGTCGGAATGGATCCGTGGAAACTCGACTGGACGAGGGAACGCGAGGCCGAAGCCGCCCGCCACCTCAAGGGCCCCCGTAGCGCCGACGACCTGTATCGCAACCCTTGGGCCATGACGGTGATGTTCCTGCACGTGCGCAAGGAGTTCGGCTGGGAAGTCTTTGGCACCGCCCTCAAGCGGATGAGCGCGCTCCCGGAGGAGAAGCAGCCGTTGAGCGACGAGGGAGTCTTCGACCTCTGGGCGCTCGAACTCTCCCGCGCCGCCGAGCGGGACCTCGGGGCGTACTTCGCCTACTGGGGCATGCCGATTTCCCAAGCCGCGCGCCGCGCCGCCGCCGAGTGGCAGGCGTGGAACGTCGACCTCAAGGACCTGCGCTGAAAGGCAGGATTTCCGGCGGCTTGCTAGCCTGTTGCATCTTTCCGGCCGGCCCCGGCCCCGAGGCGCCCCGATGCTCCGACCCCTTCCCTACGCAGTCCTTCTCGTCCTCCTTGCCGGCGCCCCGGCGCTCGCCGCCCAGGGGCCGCACAACGCACCGCCCAGCCGTTTCGACTTCGTCCTGCAACGAGTCGAGACCGGCCGCGTCGTCGAAGTCCGCGACCTCGACCACGAATTGGTCGCCGCCGGCATCTTCGTCCGCGACGATTTGGTCACGGACGGCGTCAACTACGAGCTCGCGCGCAACGCCGTCACCCAGCGCGACGTGCTCCGTGTGCTCCGGCAAGCGGGGACTCCCGCTTTCGACGATTTGTTGAACGCGGCCCGCACCGGGCTCACGCGCTGGGCGGACAAGGGCTGGAACGACCCTCCGCCGTTCACGACCGTGCCGAGGAACGCCGCGGTCCGGCTGGTGTTCTCGCGCGCCATCGACTTCAGCACCGTCACCGCGCAGACGATCCAGGTGCTCGCGGGCGAAGCGCGGACCCCGGTCCCCTTGACCATGATCGGGAGCAACGACCTCGTCGGTCCGGATGGCCACCCGCGCGGCACGGTGATCCTCGCGGCCGCGAATTCAGGGAATCCGTCCGGCTTTCCCGCGTCCGAGCTCCTCGCCGAACGCAGCTTGATCGTCCGGATTCCCACCGTCGTCGAACCGGCGAACGGGCAGTTCAGCGTCCTCCGCAGCCAGCTGGGCGACAAGATCCAGGCGCGGCCGGGCAAGCCGGTCGAGACTTCCCCCGGCGGCAATCCGATCGTGGTGCGCGCGGCCGAATCTGGCCCCTTTCAGTGGGTGCCGAAGAGAAAGAAGTATTCCGCGCGCCACCGCAGGACTTGCCTCCATACGTACCTTCTTTGCGCGACTCCCAGCGCCATGGCAGAAGTCACTTCCGGTGCTTTCCGAGTGATTCCTCTTACGTAATTCCGAAAGAGGGCAAATACCCAAAGGTGCCGGGAGAGTCGCGAGCGCTTCTTGCTGTGCGCCCAGCTCCGGCGCACGAGTCGGCTGACGTGATCGCGCAGCATTGCATTGGTG
>DASWJW010000026.1:0-19560 GCA_036396955.1 Planctomycetota bacterium | reverse complement strand
GCCCGAAGACTGCAGGATTCCGAGGCCCAAGAACAGGGCGAAGGGCGGAAAACGGGTTAGACGCACGCGGGGGATCGACAACTTGGGGGGCGACGGACGCAACGCAACCCCCGAGTTTACGGCTGGTCCCCGAAAGGTTGTGAAAAGAAGACCTTCGGCGCGTTGGGTGCCGCCGCGCCCGGTGGATAACGGTGTTCAGGAAAGGCAGTGGCGGATGCGGTCGTCGAGTGCAGCCTGGTCTTGTGCGAAGGCGAGCAAACCCGCAGCCGTGAACAGCGCGTCGAGCCCGTGGCTGCCCTTCTTGATCGCCGGCGCCCATCGGGCGCGCTTGGGCATCTTTCCGTCTTCCTGCACCGCGGCGACGTCCTGCGCACTCCAGCGCGGGAAGACCGAGCCTTGGCCGGCCTCATGGAGCGCTTCGACGAGCATCTGGGGCTTCGTCGTCTTGGCGTCGACCTCGGTCAGCTCCAGACAGGCCTTGCGGAACTGCTCAGGGACGTCCCAAAGACCCTCGAGGCCTTCGGCGACCGGGTCCACTCCGTCGGCCCAGACGGGCCGGTAGTCCTCGGCGCTGCGGTTGCCGATCTCGGCCGGCACCGGCTTCAGGTCGAGGAAGCCGCGCGCCACGCCGATCGGCATGGTGTAGACGTCCAGTCCGGCGAGGGCCGCGCACTGCGCGCCGGAGCGCAAGCTGGCGGCGATCTGCCGCGTGGAAATGCCGAGTCTGCCGCGCAGCTCGCGGACTACCTTCTGGCTGGCCAGGGTCGTCCGCTCGCCGACCAGGTCGCCGTTGCCCAGGCCTTCCTCGGCCACGTAGGCGTTGAGGCGGCCAAGGAACACGTTGACCCACGAAGGCCGCGCCACGCACGTGATCAAATAGTTCTGGCGCGCGGAGAAGCCGAGCGTGAAGTTGACCGGAATGCCCAGGTCCTCGAGCTGGCGCGCGGCCAGCAGGCCGGAGGGCGTGAGCGGCACCTTGACGATGAAGCGGTCCGGGCAGAGCGCGTGATAGCGACGGCCGTACGCGACGCTGCGCTCGACGTCGTGGGCGAGGTCGGTGTGCAGCTCGACGCTCACGTAGGCGCCGAAGCGCTCCACCAGCCGCAGACCGTGGCGCGCGTTCAGCGCGAAAGCGATCTCGAGCACCAGTTCGCGGTCGTCGACGCCCGGCATGTCCTTGCGCGCAGCGGCGGCGGCGCGCGGAATCCACCGGTCGTAGAGGCCTTTTTGGATCTCCTTGTTGAGCAAGGAGTTGTTGGTCGTGAGCGCGGTGAACTCGGCGCTCCAGTTCGCGGCTGCCTGGTCCATGTCGCCCGTATCGAGCCACAAGTCGGTGCCAAGCTCGCGCAAGCGCTTCCAGACCGGGTTGGGAGAGCCTTCGAGCGTCTCTTCGACGAGGTCCTCGCGAATCACTTTCGCGAGTTCCGAGGCGGCCACAGCGGGAGCTTCCGTCATCGCGCCCAGCATAGCCGAGGCGCGCGTGGCGCTGCGAGGCCGGGCGCGCTGCCCCACCATCTAGAATGGACGGCTTGCCATGCGGCTGCCCACGCTCGACTACGAATCCGCGCGCCGGCTCCCCGGAGCGCGCTTCGTGGACCTGCGCAGCCCCGCCGAATTCGAACGCGACCGGATTCCGGGCGCGCGCAACGTGCCGCTTCTCGACGACGCGCAGCGCGCCATCGTGGGAACTCTCTACAAGCGCGAATCGCCGGCGGCGGCGGTCGCGCGGGGGCTGGAACTCGCCGGGTCGCGCCTCCCTGAACTGGTTGCCGGCCTGCTCGGCCGCGCGCCGGAGGGCGAGGCGTGGCGCGAGCGCTTCCGCGAGCTGGCCCGCGACTTGCGCGCGGGTGCCGGCAGCCTGGAGCTGCAAGCCGCGGCTCCGGCCGGGCCCGGCGCGCCGCCGGCGCTGATCCTCCACTGCTGGCGCGGCGGCATGCGCTCGCGCTCGGTGGTCGCGCTGCTGCACGCGCTCGGCGAGCGCCACGTCCTGCATCTGGCGGGAGGCTTCAAGGAGTACCGGGCCTGGGTGCGGACGCAGCTGGCGGCGATCGATCCGGAGACGCCGCTGATCGTGCTGCGCGGACCGACCGGAGTCGGCAAGACGCGCGTGCTGGAACGCCTCGAGGCGGCGGAACCGGGTTCGACCATCGATCTGGAGGGGCTCGCCGGCCACCGTTCCTCGATCTTGGGAGACATCGGCTTGCAGCCGGTCACCGGCATGGCCTTCGAAAGCCGGCTCGTCGCGCGGCTGGGGGAATTGGGGCCGCCGCCATGGTTCATCGAAGGCGAAAGCAGGAAGGTGGGGGACGTGATCGTGCCCGCGCCGCTGTTCGCCGCGATGGAGGCCGGCATCCAGGTGCGCCTGGACGCCCCGCTGCCGCTCCGCGTGCGGCTGCTGCGCGAGGACTACCTGCCCGGGCCGGAGACCGCCGCCCAGCTCGCCGCCCGCCTGCCGTTCCTCGAAAAACGGCTCGGCCCGGCGTGGGTGGGCCAGCTGCGGGCCTGGCTCGACGCCGGTGAGTGGGAACGCGTGGCTGAGACTCTGCTCGAACGCTACTACGACCCGCTTTACTCCAAGTCGGATCGGAAACGCACCTGGTCGGCTAGAATGGATGCTTCGGCGCCGGATCTCGTCCCGCGCCTGCTGGAACTCCGCCAGCGCGCCCGGTCTACCACCAACGCAGCTCGATAATGTGCGGATTCATCGGCATCGCCGGCCTTCCGGGTAGAGAAGTCGGCCCCGAGGTCTACGAGGGGCTGATCGCCCTCCAGCACCGCGGCCAGGACGCCGCGGGCATCCTGACGTACGACGGGATGTTCCACCTGCGGAAGTCGAACGGCATGGTCCGCGACATCTTCCGCCAGGAGGACATGCAGCGCCTGCGCGGCAACATGGCGCTGGGTCACGTGCGCTATCCGACGGTGGGAATGGGCAGCGACGAAGACGCGCAGCCGTTCTACATCAACTTCCCCTTCGGCGTGGGGATGGCCCACAACGGCAACCTCACCAACTTCCTCGACCTCAAGGGGCGGCTCTTTCCCGAAGAGAACATCTGCCTCGAGTCGTCGTGCGACGTGGAGGCGATCCTCTACGCCTTCGCGCAGTCGCTCCAGGCCAGCGATCCCACCGCGGCGCTCGAAGACCGCATGATCGCCGCAGTCGAGCGCGTCTTCGTCCGCGCCAAGGGTGCGTACTCGGTCGCCGGCATGCTCGCCGAAGGCGTGCTGTTCGCGTTCCGCGATCCGCACGGCATCAAGCCCTGCATCGTCGGCCGCCGCGAATTGCCGGGCGGCAGCGAATGGGCCGTGGCTTCCGAGAGCGTGGCGCTCGACGTGCTCGGTTTCGACCGGGTCCGCGACCTAGCCAACGGCGAGCTGTTCTACGTGCGCCCCGGCGGGCAGCCGGTCTTCCACCGCGTCGGGGAAGCCGCGCACCGGCCGTGCATCTTCGAGCTGGTGTACTTCGCGCGGCCGGACTCCTTCCTCGACGAGATCAGCGTCTACAAGACCCGGCGCCGTTTCGGCGAAGCGCTCGCCGACCAGTGGATCGCCGAGGGCGCGCCCACGCCCGACGTGGTGATCCCCATTCCCGACAGCTCGCGCGACGCGGCGCTGGCGATGGCGCAGCGGCTCGACATCCCCTATCGCGAGGGGTTCATCAAGAACCGCTACATCGGGCGCACGTTCATCATGCCCAACCAAGAAGCGCGCAAGAGCGCGATCCGGCGCAAGCTGAACCCTATCCCGCTCGAGTTCCGCGACAAGAACGTGCTGCTGGTCGACGATTCGATCGTGCGCGGCAACACGAGCCGCAAGCTCGTCGAAGTCTCGCGCAACGCGCGCGCGCGCAAGGTCTACTTCGCGAGCACCTCGCCGCCGCTGGTTGCGCCTTGCCCGTACGGAATCGACATGGCGACGCGCACCGACTTCGTCGCGCGCGACCGCACGATCGACGAAGTGCGCGAAGAGATCGGCGCCGACTACCTTACCTACTTGGACATCGACCGCTTGAACGCGGCGGCGCGGGTCGGCAATCCCAAGATCCAGGCGTTCTGCAACGGCTGTTTCACCGGCGAATACCCGACCCAGGAAGCCGGCGAACACCTCGAGGCGATCGAACTCGAGCGGCTGGCCGCGCACGCCTGAGCCGGCCGACTTCCGTGCGTGGCGCACACCTAGGAGACTGCACGATGACCACCTCCACCTACGCCCCCGGAACTTTCTGCTGGCACGAGCTCGGCACGCGCGACCGCGAAGGCGCCAAGAAGTTCTTCACCGCGCTGCTCGGCTGGACCGCGAAGGACAAGACGATGCCCGGCGAAGCGGGGACCTACTCCATCTTCCAGCGCGACGGCGGCGACGTTACGGGCTGCTACGAGATGGCCGGTCCGATGTTCGAGAACGTGCCGCCGAACTGGTGCGCGTACGTGTGGACCGAAGACGTCGACGCCGACGTCGCCAAGACCCTCGAACTGGGCGGCGAGGTGATCGCGCCGGCGATGGACGTGCCCGGCGTCGGCCGCATCGCGTGGCTCAAGGATCCCGCCGGCGCGATGTTCGCGGTGTTCATGGGCCGCGAGCACTGCGGCGCCGTGCAGTCCGGCCAGGCGCACGGCACATTCTGCTGGAACGAACTCGTCACCCGCGACGTCGACGGCGCCAAGAGCTTCGACGGCGCGCTCTTCGGCTGGTCCGCCGAGGAAATGCCGATGGGGTCGGCGACCTACGTGATGTTCCGCAAGGACGGCGAGCAGGTGGCCGGCATGAAAGCGGCCGACGAAAGCACTGGCGACGCCCCGCCGCACTGGATGCCGTACTTGACGGTCGATGACTGCGACGCCTTCGCGGCTAAGGTCGCCGGACTCGGTGGCGCGGTCTACGTGCCGCCGACGCGGATCCCGGTCGTGTAGCCACGGCCCGCGTCGGGCCGCGATCGCAAGATGGCCGCCGTCGCCCTGCGGAGCTTGAACGGCTCGGTTTCGTCGCCGAACGCCCGCGCTGGTCCAGCCGGCGGCTAGTTTCCGGCGCGGCCCATGGTCTGGGCGTAGGCCAGGTGGTCGTCGTGCATGCGCTGGAAGACCGCGTACTTGCGGGCGTGGAAACGCGCGACTTCGCCGCCGGCTGGTTCGATCACCCGGTCGGCGGCGCTCATGGCGCCCATCGCTTCGATCACGCCGGGCTGGCCGCCAGCGGCGACCGCGCCGAGCATCGCCGAGCCGAGCAGCACGGCCTCGGACTCGCGCGGCAGCGCGATCCGGCATCCGGTGATGTCGGCGTGCTCGCGCAGGAACACTTCGTTCTTGCTGCCGCCGCCGGTCGCCACCAGGGTGCTGATGCGGAAACCGCGGTTCTGCAGCGAGTCGAGGATGTGCCGCGTGCCGTAGGCGACCGCCTGGATGGTCGCCAGGTATTCGATCGCGAGCGCGTCGAGCGAATGGTCGAGCCCCAGGCCGCTGATCATGCCGCGCAGGCGCGGATTGGCGCGCGGGCTGCGGTTGCCGTGGTGGTAGGGCAGCACGTGCAGCGAACGCGTGAGCGCGGCCGGATACGGCAAGTCGGCGGCGAGCTCTTCGAGGTGCGCGTTGAGCAGCGCGTACACCGTGGTGGCCTCGGCCTTGGCGCGCTTCTCGAGTTCCGGACCGAGCGCGTGGCCGTGGATCGCGCGGTCGACCAGCGCGCCGGTGGCCGACTGCCCGCCTTCGGTGAGCCACATCCCGGGCACCATCGCCGACCAGTAGGGGCCCCACACGCCGGTGACGAAGCGCGGTTCGGCCGACACCGCCATGTGGCAGCTCGAGGTGCCGCCGATCAAGGCGAGGCGTTGCTCGAGGTCGGCGGCGGCGGGCGCCACGCCGCCGATCGGAGTGCCGAGCACGCCCAGGCCGCCGGCGTGCGCGTCGAGGATCGCCACCGACACCGGAATGCCCGCTCTCAGCCCGAGCGCGCGCGCTGCCGCCTCAGTGAGTTCGCCGGCCTTTTCGCCCATGGGCCGGATCACCGTGCCGATCCGCGCGAAGTCGTCCTCGAGGAACTCCTCGAGCCCGATCGAGCGGAAGAAGCCGCGGTCCCAGCGCCCTTCGCCCTCGTGGCCGAGATAGGTCCACTTGCACACCGTGGTGCAGAGCGAGCGCACGGTCGAGCCGGTCGCGCGGTGGACCAGCCAGTCGGGCAGGTCGAAGAAGTGCGCGGCGCGCTTCCAGGTCTTCGGAAGTTCGTCCTTGAGCCACAGGAGCTTGGGCATCTGCATCTCGGGCGAGATCTTGCCGCCCACGTAGCGCAAGACACCCTGGCGCGAGGCGTTGATGCGTTCGGCTTGCGCGATCGCGCGGTGGTCGAGCCACACGATCACGTTGCGCGCGTCGTCGCCGGCTCTGCCCTTCTCGCCCGGATCGACGGTGACCGGCGCGCCCTCGGCGTCGACCACCACCAACGAGCAAGTCGCGTCGATGCCGATGCCCGCGACCTGCTCCTTGCCCGCCTCGGCGGCCTTCAGCGCGGCCTTGACCGCCTTGCAGCAGGCTTTCCAGATGTCGTCCGAAGAGTGCTCGGCGAAATTGGCCCGCGGCCGCCACATCTTGATGGCCGCCGCGCCTGTCCCGACCATCCGCCCCTCCGCATCGAAGAGCCCCGCGCGGGCACTCCCCGTCCCCACGTCGATCCCCAGGTAGAGCGGCGCGGTCATGGCGCGAGACTAGCCGCGCGAGGCGTGCGCCGAGTCCCGCAGCACGCGGACCCGGAATCCGAGTTCCTGCGCCAGCGCGATCATCTCCTCGAACACGTCGCCGTAGGCGACCGCGACGTGGTTGCTCATGAAATGCGCCATCAAGGTGTCGCGGCCGATGCCCATGTCGGCGGCCATGAAGGGCCACTCGCGGGTGGTGCCGTTCCACCAGGCGTCGCGGACTCCGGGGGGCAGCTTGACGACTTCGCCTCGGCCGACGTCCATCACCACTTCGCCGCCGGCGTCGATCCAGGCGCGCGCCCAGGTCATCGCACCGGGCAGGCTCTCGCCGGCGAAACTGCCGCCCGGAGTGGGGAAGTAGAGCCGCGGCTGCCGGTAGCTGTGCGCGCCTTGCAGCGTCTCGGGGTCGTGGTTGAAGGCGTAGGCGCCGCACGAACCCGAATTGAGCAGCACCCACAGGAAACGGCCCTCGTGCTCGGCGCCCCAGCGCACGTCGTGGAACATCACCGCGGGGTGCAGGCCCTTGGCGTTCAACAAGCGCTTGAGCATCTCCATGGGCACCACGTTGCCCTGGTCGGCCTCGGTGGCGGTCGCCACCGGCGAACCGTCGCCTTCGGGCCGGCACGCGCTGTTGAACAGACCCTCCGCCAGGTCGCTCGGCGGCCGCAGCGGGATCAAGCCGAGCTGGTACTGCCAGCCGAGACAGTCGGCGCGGTATTCCTCGACGAGGTCCTTCACGATCAGATAGTCGCGCAACTGCTCGCGCGTGCAGTCCTCGGTGAAGTCCTGCGCTTCGCCTTCGCGCCAGTGGAACTGCACGCCCTTGGCGCGCACGAACGCGAAGGCGGCGTCGATCCGCGCGGCGTCGATTCCGCCGCCGCGCGCGACGATCCAGGCCTGGTCGATCTTGTGTTCGGCGAACTGGTGCTTGTGCAGTATCCGCGGCCCGAAGTAGCCGTTGATCATGCCCATGGACGTGTCGCCGAGCATCAGGATCAGCGCGCGCCGGGCACGGAAGCCGGCGGCGACCTCGCTGGCCGTCGCCGCCGCCGCGGCCGACACCGCGGGTGGCGCGTGCACACCGTCCTGCGCCCATTCCACCGCGCCGTCGGCGCCCCAGGTCTCGAGCCGGCCCATGAAGGCCTCGTCGGCGGTCCAGTCGGCGATTTCGGTCCACAGCCGCGAGTGCTTGCGGCCAAGGCTTTCGAGGCACGCGCCGGTGTTGAGCAGGCCGACCAGGCCCGGCCACTGTCCTGAAAAATTGCTCGCCAACAATAGTGGGCTGTTCCGGCCGACCACGCCGTCGCAGGTGTGCGGCCCATAGATCCAGTGCACGCACAGGCCGATCAGCGGATCTTCGACCGGGCCGAGCTTCTCGATCGATTCGTGCGGCTTGGAAAGGAAACCCTCCACCCGATAGGGCGCGTGGCCGAGCTTGCGCAAGGCACGCTCCATTTGCGAGGTGGCGGCCTCGATGCTCGGCAGCGCGAGTTGGTTGGGGATCTCCCGGGCGTCTCCCGGCCAGAACAGGGCGATTCGTCGCTTCATGGGTGGCGCGCGCGTCGAACGCCCGCGCGGCGGCACCTATCATCCCGCTTCCCCCAGCCCGCGCACCTACCAATGTCTCCCGTGCACGAGCCCTCCGTGGCCCTCACGCCGGCGCAGCGCGCAGACCTCGCCCTGCTCGCGCCGCGCCAGGGCAACAGCGTGCCTACCGAGCGCGCGGACGGCGAACTCACGCTCAAGGCGCTCGGGCTCAACGACTACGAATTGGTGGCCGAGCTCCACTGGGACGCGGAACTCCCGATCCTCAGCCGCGAACTGGCCGAGTGGCGCTATTTCCGCCGCAACCCCGGGCTGGTACTCGTCTCGGGCGCCTTCGATGCGGGAGGCCGGCTGATCGGGATCTACCCCGCCACCTTGCGCCCGGCTCGTGCGCTCGGCCGGGACTGCTTGATCTCCGAGGCGACGCACACCGTCATCCATCCCGACTCCCGGGGCGGCGGCCGCGCCTATCTGGCGCTGATGCGCTTCCATTTCGAGCGCTGCGACGCGATGGGGGTGCACTTCGGCTACGGCGGCGGCGCCAACGAAGCCGCGCGCAAGTTCGGGGCCTGGACGATGGGAATCCAGACTCTTCTCACCTTGCGCACGCGCGAACGGCGCTTGAGCATCAAGATGGCGCTCGGCAAGCACATGGGCGGCGTGGGCCGCGGACTGGCCGGAATGTTCGATCCATTGTCCCGCGGCGACCTGCGCAGCGGGGAGAAGGGCGTGGAAGTCACTCGGGTGAGCGACACCGACGCCGATTTCGACGATCTCTGGATGCGCAAGCGCGACGACTTCGTGGTGCTCCTCCGCCGCGACGCGCGCGAAGTCCGCTGGCGCTGGCTCGATTGTCCGGTTGCCGCGACCTTGATCACGGCACGCCGGGACGGCCGTCTGGAGGGCTACGCCGCGATGCGCCACCACGAGGACAACACCAGCCACGCGCAGATCACGACCGTGCTGGATTTGTTCGGCGGCCGCGACCCGAAGATCGTCTCCGCATTGCTGCGGGGCGCCGGATGGCAGGCCGTGGCCGCTGGATCCGACTTCCTGCACGTCGCACCGCAAGCGGGCGGCGTGGCGGCGGGCCTCGTCTCCGGCCGCCGCTGGCGCGATGCCCGCAAGCACCCTGAGATCGTGATCGTGGGCGCGACCTCGCGCAGCGCCGCGGAAGTGGGCATGAAAGACGCTGTCGAAGCCGCCCTGGAGGGCCGCAATTGGCACTACTGCCAAGGCGACTCCGATTTCGGCGACTAGCTTGCCGCCGAGGCCACGCTGACCCGTCTGGGGCTTGACCGCCTAGAATCACGCCCGCCCCCTCGGCAAGTTCACAACATGGCCAGACTCGCACCCTCGAAGTCCTTTCGTTCCGCAACCGCTCTCGCCGCCGCTGCGCTGGCAACGCTCGCCGGCTGCTCGGCGCTCGGCGACGCGCTCGGCACGCCGACAGCGCGGATCGCTTCGGTCGGCCTGCAGGATCTGCAGCTCGACGGCGTGACCATGCTCTTCGACGTCGAGATCGAGAACCCCTACAGCGTGGCTTTGCCGCTGGTCAATCTCGGCTACGCGCTCGCAAGCGGCGGCAAGAGCTTTCTCGAAGGCCGCGCCAAGCTCGACGGCAGCGTGCCGGCCGGCGGCAAGCGCACCATCCAGGTGCCCGCCAAGCTGAACTTCGCGGGCGTGCTGAGCGCGCTGACCGGCCTCAAGCCGGGAGCGGTCTTCCCTTACGCCGCGCAGCTCGACCTCTCGGTCGACGCGCCGGTGGTGGGGCGCATCGGCTTGCCGCTCGAGACCTCGGGCGAATTGCCGATCCCGGCGCTCCCCAAGCTCGAGATGCCGCGTATCGACGTCGAGAAGTTCGGCCTGACCGGAGTGAACGCCGTGCTGCAGTTCGGCATCGAGAATCCCAACCAGTTCCCGATCTCGCTCGACGTGTTCGACTACGCGCTCAAGCTCGGCGGCAACCCCGTGGCGAGCAGCAAGGTCCGCGACGGCTCCAAGATCGCCGCCAACGGCACGGGCAAGCTGCGCATTCCGATCGAGATCTCCACGCTCGACGTGGGGCGCGGCGTACTCGACCTTCTGCGCGGCAATTCGGCCGTGTACGACGTCAGCGGAAGCATGCAGCTCGGCACGCCTTTCGGCGCCATGCCCTCGCCCATCAAGGCGGCCGGCAACGCGCTGATCCGCAACTAGCCGGCGGCGGCGGCGTTCAGTCCGCCGCCGGGCGGAACAACCGGGCCATCAAGGCGGCGAAGGCGCTTGCGTCCAGGTTCGCCGTGCCGCCGGCGGCCGTCCCGCTCGCGGCTGCGGGACTCGGAGCGGCGGCGGAGCGCACACGCAGCACCAGGCCGTCGGCGCCGGCGTCCACCGCCGCGCGCGCCAGCACCGCCAGGGTCGCCGGCGAGTCGGCGGCCGCGCCGGGATCGGCGAGCAGCGGCAGATTCGTGCGCGCGCGCAGCGCGGCGAACGCGCTCAAATCGAAGGCGCGCCGGTCGCGGCCTGCAAGCGTGCGCACGCCTTGTTCGCAGAGCGCGACCTGGCGGTTGCCCTGTTCGGCGACCCTGCGTGCGGCCTCGAGCAGTTCGTCGAGGCTCGCTTCTCTAGGCCGGCACAGCACCACGGGAACGGCCTGCCGGCCGACCGCCGCGAGCAGCTCGCGGTCGTGGAGTTCGCGCCCGCCGACCACCAGAAGGTCGGCGTCCTGCAGCGCGGCTTCCAGACCGGCGCGGTCCAGCACCGCGCGCACGATCGCGAGGCCCTGCGCGCGCGCGGCCGCGGCGAGACCCTCCGCGCCGGCGTTGCCGGGGCCGGCCGCGAACGCGTCGGTGAACAGCGCCCGGGCGCCGCGTTCGCGGCCGGCGCGCGCGGCGTCGTCGAGCGCGGCGCGGCCGGCGGGGCCCACGCAGACGAACAGTTCCGCGCCGCCCAGCAAGCCGTCGCGGACCTGGATCAGCATGCGTTCGACCGCGGCCGCGGCCGGCGCGGGTTCCTCGGCCGCGGCCTCGGCGAGCGCCCAGGTAGGGGCCGGCGTCGGCGCACGGCCGTCGACGGGATAGCTGCCGAGCACCTTCAAGAAGCTGGTGGCCTCGCGCAGCGCCGCCATGGCCCTGGCGACCACGGGGTCGGCGCGGTTGCCCTCGAAGTCCACGTAGAAGAGGTACTGGAACGGCGCGCCCGGCCGCGGCCGCGATTCGAGCTTTGTCAAGTTCAGGCCGTGCTCGTGCAGCACGTTCAAGGCGCGGAGCAAGGCGCCCTCCTGGTGCAGCGTGGCGAGCACCAGCGAAGTCTTGCACGGCAGCCGCGGGTCGACCTCGACCGGGTGCTTGGCGATCGCGAGGAAACGCGTGTAGTTCTCGTCGTGGTCGCCGATGTGCCGCGCCAGCACTTGCAGGCCGTTGCGCCGCGCCGCTTCTTCGCTGGCGATCGCCGCCAGGCTCGCGTCGCCGGTCTCGCGCACCTTCTCCACCGCCAGCGCCGTGTCGGAGAACGCCTCGGGACGGCAGTGCCCGAGCCCGCCGAGAAAGCGCGTGCACTGCGCGAGCGCGACAGGGTGGGAGAGGATGCGGCGCACGTCTTCGAGACGCGTGCCTTCGAGCCCCACCAGGCAGTGCTCCACACGGAAGCGCTTTTCGCCCAGCAAGCTCGCATCGGTGCGCACGAGCAGGTCGTAGACCTGGTGGATGCTGCCGGCGATGGTGTTCTCGATGGGCAGGAAGGCGTAGTCGCACTCGCCGTCTTCGACGCGGCGCAGCACCTCGGCGAAACTGTCGCAGCCGAGGAATTCGATCTGCTCGGCGGGCAGGTTGAAGTGCAGGCTCGCGGCGAGGTGGCTGTACGCGCCGTCGCCGCCCTGGAAGCCCACCCGGATCCGCCGGTCTTCGCCGGCGACCGGCGGCGCGAGCAGCGCGCCTTCCTGGTCGCGCAGAGAGTGGTCGATGATCTCGTGGAACAGCGCGGTGACGAAGCGCGCTTCCAGGCCGAGCTGGCGGCCCTGGCGGATGCGGCGCACCAGCAGTTCTTCTTCGCGGTCGGCGTCGCGCAGCGGCAGGCCGCCGGCTTGTTTCGCCGCCAGCACCTGCGCCACCGCTTCGCGCCGTTCGGCGAGCAGCTCGAGCAAGCGCGCGTCGATCGCGTCGATCTGCCGGCGAGGATCGTCGATGGCCATCGTGAGACGGTTCTAGACCGGGACCGGGCGTGTCCAGCCGAATGGATCGTCGCGCTCGCCCTTGCGGATCGCGCGCAACGGCGCGAGCAGCGCCTGCCGCGCGGCCTGGCTGGCAAAGCGGACGGTCCGGCCGTGGTGATCGACCGAGACGACCGAGCTCAACGAGTACGCGGTGCCGGAGAGGAACATTTCCCCGCCGTCGGCGAAGACTTCGTCGATGGTGATCGGCCGTTCTTCGACTTCCATGCCGAGCAGGTCGCGCGCGATCCGCAGCGTGGAATCGCGGGTGATGCCGCCCAGGATCTGGTCGTCGGCGGGCGGCGTGACCAGGACGCCCGAGCGCAGGATCACGAACACGTTGGAGCCGCTGGTCTCGGTGAGCCGGCTCCGCTCCACGGCGTCGAGGAACAGGACGTCGTCGAAACCCTGCTCGCGCCAGTGCCGGACGATCGGGATCGGCCCCGCGTAGTTGCCGATCGCCTTGACGTCGCCGCAGAGGCCGGGCGCGACCCGCGCCTGGTCGAGCGCCTTGAGCATCAGTCCGGCGCCTTTGCCTCCGAAGTACGCGCCGACGGGACTGCCGTAGATCGTGGTGCGGAACTGCCGGCAAGGGCCCAGTCCGAGGCGCGGCTCGTCGGCGTGCAGCATAGGCCGCAAGTAGAACGCGCCTTCGCCCGCCGCCGGCAGGTAGGCGAGGTTGGCGCGGATCACGGCCTCGCAAGCGGCGATGAACCCGGTTTCCGGATACGGCGCCATGAGCAAGCGGCTCGCCGAACGGGCGAATCGCGCGGCGTGGGCGTCGATCCGGAACATGAGCACGCGGCCGTCGGCCGTGCGGCGGGCCTTGAGGCCCTCGAACACGCCGAGCCCGTAGGACAGAACCGCCGCCGCCGGCGAGAACTCGAGCGGGCCCCACGGCTGCAGCCCGCCCGCGTCCCAGACCGGATCCCGGTCCAGGCTGCCGGTGGCGACGAAGATCGTGTCGGTCGGAGTGAGCGCGAACGCGAGTCCGGCGGCGCGCGCGGCGGCTTCCATGCCGCGAGCCTAGCGACCCTTGGGCGTGGCGGCGAGACCGATACCCTGGTGTGGATGCGTGTCCGGAATCGTGCCGTGTTTCCGCTGCTGTTGTGCGCCGCTTGCGGCGGCGGCGACTCGGCGCCGGCCATGCCGGTCCGGCTCGCCGACCACTTCGTGGCCGCGGCGACCGCGGCACCGCCGGCCGCGGCCAAGGCCGCGCTCGTCTGGGAGTTCAATTTTGGTTCGGTCGGCTGGCAGCCGGTCCAGGACTTGAGCGGCTTCGCCGTGCGGGACCACGCCATGGTGGCGAGCAGTTCCGGTCCGGCGCCGCTGCTCGCCGTGCGCGTGAATCCGCCGCAGCGCCGGGCCGACCTGGTGCAGGCGATCGAAGTGCGGATGCAGGTGTCCGCGGGCGCCGACCTGCGCGTCTTCCACGCCGAGGATCCGTCCTTCGATCCCGTCGCGCTGTTCGCCCAGCAGGCCACGGCCGCTTTCGTGATGCGCAGCCCGCTGCTCCCCGGCGAGCGCACCCACACCTACCGGATCGAACCGCCGGTGCCGATCCGCGGCGAGCGCTTGTGCGGACTGGTTCTGGCGCCGACCGACGCGGCCGGAGCGGCGCTGCGGATCGAGAGCGTGCGCGTGATCTGGCGTTCCGAGCATCTCGCCGCCGTGCCGAGCGGCGTGTCTTGGCAAGGGCTCGGCGAGATCTACCGCGAGACCATCGTCGCGCGCGCCGGCGAAGACGTCGTGGTTCCGGTCGAGCTGCCGCCGCGGCCCTGGCTCGATCTCGCGGTCGGCACCCTGGTCCCCGGGACCGGAACTTTTTCCGTGGCGTTCCGCACCGGCGCGGGCGCGAGAGAGCGCGTGCTCGCCGCCGAGTCCGTCGGTGCGCCGGGTACGTGGCAGCCGCTTGGCATCGACCTGTCGGACCTCGGCTCGGCCCGCGGCGAACTCGTGCTGCGGTTCGCGAGCCGCGGCGAGAACGCGATCGGCTTGTGGGGGAGTCCGGTGATCCGGACCGCGCGAGAAGAGCCCCGCGAAATCGTCGTGATGGTCGTCGCCGACACGCTGCGCGCCGACCATTTGGACGCCTACGGCTACGCACGTGAGACCGCGCCCTTCCTCGCGAAGATGGCGCGCGAAGGCGCGCTGTTCCGCGACTGCGTGGCGCAAGCGACCTGGACCAAGGCCTCCGTGCCGTCGATCCTCGCGTCCATGTGGCCGACCAGCCACGGCGTGGCACGCATTCCCGACCGCTTGCCGGACGCCGCCGCCACCATCGCCGAGGGCTACCGCGACGCCGGCTACGCGACGCTCGCGTTCAGCTCGGTGATGTTCACGGGCAAGCTCACCAACTTGCAGCAGGGCTTCGAGGAACTGCACGAAGTCGCGTCGCTCCAGCACAGTCCTCCTGCCAAGACCGCCGACGAGTACGTCGACCGCCTGATCGAGTGGCTCGACCGACGCCGCGGCGGACCGGCGTTCGTGTTCCTGCATGTATTCGATCCGCACGATCCGTACGAACCGGCGGCGGAGTGGGCCGGAACCTGGGCCGACCCCGCGCGCCGCGCAGCCCACTTGGCCGCCCAGCAAGCCGTGCGGGCGCACATCGAAGAGCCGTTGCGGCGGCGCTTCGTCATGCCGACCCGTCAGGAGCTGCTGGCGGCCGGTCTCGACCCGGAGACGTTCGTCGGCCACGACCGGGACTGGTACGACGGCTCGATCCGCGGGATGGACGCCGCGCTGGAGCGGCTGCACGCCGCGCTCGCGGCGTGCGGGCTCGCGACGAGCACCACGATCGCGCTGGTGGCCGACCACGGCGAGGAGTTCCTCGACCACGGCCGCACATTCCACGGCCAAGGCGTCTACGGCGAGCTCGCGCAGGTGCCGCTGCTGCTGTGGCGGCCGGGCCAGGTGCCGGCCGGCAGCGTGATCGACGCGACCGTCCGCACGATCGACCTGGCACCCACGCTTCTGGACTTGAGCGGGATTCCGGCGCCGGCGCGCATGCAGGGCCGCAGCTTGCTGCCGCTGCTGCGGGGCGCGCGCGGCTGGGTCGAGTTTCCCGCCGTGGTGGAAAAAGCGCGCACGCCGGGCGACGTACTGGCGCCGCCGCCGCAGGACGCCGCCGCGGTCGCGATTGTCTTCGAGGGCTGGAAGCTGGTGCGCCACCTGAACGGCGCCGCCGGCGGCCCCGAGTTCGAACTCTTCGATCACCGCACCGACCTGCTCGACCAGCACGATCTGGCGGCCGAGAATCCCGCTGTGGTGGAACGGTTGTCGCTGATGCTGCGCGCGTGGCGCGACCAGGCGCTCGCGGAACGATTGCGGCCCGACGGCGCCGGCGACGACGCGGTGATGTCGGCCGCGGAACTCGAGCTGCTGCGCGAGCTCGGCTACGTCTACTGACGCCGCGTCACTGCACCGAGAACGCGAACCGCTCGAGATCGAGCAGGGTCGCGGGTGCGGAACCGATCGCCGTCAGGTAGTCGCCCTGCAAGTAGGGAATGCCG
This sequence comes from Planctomycetota bacterium, assembly GCA_036396955.1. GTDB lineage: Bacteria > Planctomycetota > UBA1135 > UBA1135 > UBA1135 > DASWJW01. The sequence goes on along the minus strand of DASWJW010000026.1, from coordinate 3,629 downwards.
GGCGGCAGCGCGTGCGGGAGCGCCAGCAGCTGGCGGCCGCCCGCCGGGACCGTGAACGGCAACGGGCCCTGGAGCCAGCTGTTGCCGGGAAAGAGGGCACCGCTCGCAAGCCGCACTCGGGACACGAGGAGCGCACTCCGGGCGGAGGTCGCGTGATTGCGAACGGTGGTCCAGACGTCGAAATTGCCGCCGCGACGCGGAGCCACGCCGTCGGGCTGCACCAGCAAGGTGAGGTCGGGATGCGCCGCGCCGCTTTCCGCGGCGGCGTCGGCAAGCAGATAGGTGTCGTCGCCGTCGGGCGTGTCGTCGCCATTGGAGGCGAGCGCCGCCAGATAGAAGCGCGCGGTGCCGGATCCGGCCACCGGCGCGGTCCAGTCGAAGTTCCAATCTACGGGGCCGTCCGGCACGCCGAGCCGGCTGCCCGCGACGGTGTGCTTGACGAACGTGCGCCAGAACAAGTGCGAGACCTGCACGTTGACGGGGTCGGTGGCGGTGAATGTGCCCGCGTCGCTGCCGTCCTCGAAAATCGCGGTGATCTGGAATCCCCAACGGATCATGCCCGGATCCTGCAGCCGGACGATCAGCGGGTAGTTGGCTCCCGGCACGTATTCGGCGGGAACGCCGAACAGCTCGAGGTCGCCGTCGCCTGCCATCAGCCCGCCGCCGACGTGGCAGAGCGTGCAGTTGTCGTAGGTGGGGGGGTCGGCGGCGATCCCGTCGCAAGGCACCACCAGCGTTCCGGCGCCCGCCGAGACGTCGGCCAATGCGATCAGCGTGAGCGCGGCGGCGAGTGCACCCGTGGCGAGAGCGCGACGGAACGAGTTCCGGCGAAGGAGCGGACTGGCCAAGTGCATGGTTGCGGACCCCAGATCGGTTGGGGGGGCATCGCAAGCCTACTCCGGGATCGAAACATCGGCCGGAATATCGGCGGACCCCGGAATCCGGGGGTATCTTTCCCCCTGAAGTCTCTCCGTGTGTGTTCCCGCCGCGCGGCCATCTCCCGGGTCGCGCGGCTGGTGTTTTTCCAGGCGACGTCGCAAGAGGACGCGGGATGGTGCGCCCGTGAGGATTCGAACCTCAGACCTACAGCTCCGGAGGCTGTCGCTCTATCCAGCTGAGCTACGGGCGCGCACGAGAAGGCCGGATAGGGTAGCGTCGGCCTCGGAGGCCGCCCAAGAAGCGGTCTGGGCGGGAATCGCGCGCGAGCGTCGCTTTTTTTCGACGGCCGAGCGGGTCGCGGCTCGGGACAACCTCGGGGATGCCGGCCCGTCATCCGTGTCGTACTCTATGAATTGCCGGTAACCCCTCACCGGGCGGCGGCCTATCGATGGACAGGAGTTCGTCTGGATGGGTCGCTCCCCTCCAGGACGGGCACCTACCCCCTGTTTCCGCACCCTGACTCAATGAACACCTCCAAGCTCCTCGCCCTGGCTGTTGCGCTGGGTAGCGTGCTTGCGCTCTGGCTGGGCTTGTTTCCTTCCAACCAGCCGCTCGGTGCCGCTGGCAACGGCCTCACGTTGCTGGTCGATTCCGACGGCGATGGCCTCGACGACGTTCTCGAAGCCCGGATCGGTTTGTCGCGCGACATGCGCGATTCCGACGGCGACCTGATCGACGACGCCGTGGAGCTGCTTGTGGGGACCGATCCGTCCACGGCAAACGTGCTGCCGGCGATGCCGTCGGCGCATATGGCGGTCGAGGTCTACGCGCTGAACAACAGCGCGGTGCTGCAGATCTACTTCCTCTACGAGACCTCGATCGACCGTTTCAGCCTGCTGATGGGCAACCGTGCGCGCACGGTGGAGTTCGATTCCAAGGATCTGCGCCCCTTCCGGGCGAAAGCACGCGATATCCACACTCCCTGGCCGGGCTGGAGATTGCGGGCGGTGAGCTTCCGTCTGCCGCGCGCGCTCATCGAAGAGAACGATGCGCTGACCATCGGCGTGCGGGGCCTGGTCGACGGCAATCGCGTCAGCGACCACATCGTCCTTATGCAGGTTTCGAGCGGCAGTCGCAGCGGAACCCCGGTCCTGGCGGAATTGCGCATGGGGGTGGGCAGCGGCGGCCAGGGAGCCACGGCTTCGGGCGGAAACAACCCGTTCTTGAACTTCGGCAGCGGCCTTGGGACCGGCGAGGCTTCCGGTGGCAACGGCGGCCTCTTCCCGGTGGATCCCACCGATGGTGGTTCCGGAACCGGCGCCGAGGCCGACTTCGTCTGCTACCAGGTGCTCGAGCCGATCGCGAGCCTGGGCGGGTCGCGGATGCTCTATCGGGTGGTCCAGGCCACTTGCGAGCCCATGGCTGGTGCCGTCTGCATCGCCGGCTGCCAGCTTGCGGTCGGCCGGACGATCATCGGCTTCGATCCCGCGGGCCTCATCGGCGGTTGAACGCTTCGGTCCAAAAACCGACTTCGAGCGAAAACGGGCCCATTCGGCCCGTTTTCCTATTTCGGGCGAACCCGGAGCGGACCCGGGCCTTTGCACGGAAGGTCCGCGCTATCCTCGGTTTGCGGAGGATGGCACGATTTGCGGAACCCCTTGGATCTCACCCGCGTCCCATGCTCGACCTCCCTTGACTGATCCCGACCGGGAACTCGTCCTACGCTGTCAGAAGGGCGACTCGGCGGAGTTTGAGTCGGCCTACGAGGAGGTCTTCGTTCTCTACCAGCATCGGGTCTACACCGTCTGTCTGCGAGTTACCGGCAGTGAAGACGACGCCCTCGACGCCGCCCAGGAAACCATGATCACCCTGGCCCGGCGCATCCAGGACTTCGCCTTCCGCAGCCGCTTCTCGTCCTGGGTCTACCGCATTGCCGTGAACGCGGCGATCGACGTCCGGCGCCGCCGGCTCGAGAGCAAGCGCGGCAACGTTTCGACGAGCCTGGGCGCGTTGCACGACGAACAAGCGGCCGATCGCGACGTCGACGCCCTGGAGCCTTCGCGGCTCGTGGCCGTCGAAGAATCGCGCGATGCCGTCAAGCAGGCGTTGGCCATCTTGAATCCCCGCTTCTCTTCGCTCCTGGTCCTACGCTACATCGAGGGCCTTTCCTACGAGGAGATCGCGGAGACTCTCGAATGCAGCCTCGGCACGGTCAAGTCGCGGCTCAACCGCGCGCACGCCGCAATGCGAGATCACCTCGCCAAGCGTGGCGGCGGTGACCTGGCGGAGGCCTGACGGTGCGCCCATCCCCTTTCCGCCCCTTTCCTCCCACATGGATTCCCATTCCGAAATTGACGATCTGCCTGAGCCGCTGAAGGACACCCTTCGCGGTCTGGGGCAGGTGAGCGCGCCTCCGGCGCTCGGAGTGCGGGTCTTCCAGCAGCTCGCGCTCGAGCGGCTGGGTGGAGCGGAAGCGCCGGTCTTGCTGCGCGATCGCGTGATGCAGCAGTTCGCGCTGGAGACTCTGGCCGGAAAGCAGGCACCCGCCGTACTGTGGGAGCAGGTCGAGCCGCAAGTGCAGCGCATCGCCGCGCAAGGCGGCCGTCCGGCGCCGGTGTTCGCCTTCCCGCGCGAGTCCGTGCGCAGACTCGCGATCGCCGCGGCGCTGCTGATGGCGGTCGGGACCGGCATGCTCGCGGCCGCGCGTCCGGCAGCGCCGTCCGGCGGGCTCGATCCGCTCGCGATGGGCC
>DASWJW010000025.1:0-3621 GCA_036396955.1 Planctomycetota bacterium | reverse complement strand
TGGTGAGCGCTTGCTGGAAGAAACGCACGCGGGCCGCTGCCGGATGGTCCAGCGCGGCGACCGTGGCGTTCGGATCGGCGCCGGCGGGGGCGGCGCTCGCCGGCGCCGGGGCACCGGCGACTTCGGCGCCCCCGGCCGGCTCGTCGCCGCCCCCGAGCATCTGCAGCGCGAGCACCGTGCCGCCGCCGCCCACCACCAGCAGGAGCACCAGCCACAAGGCGCCCTGGTTCGAGCCCTTGGGCCGCGCCGCAGCGGCTGCCTTGCGGCGGGCGCCGGCGGAAGACCGCGCCGTTCCGCGCCGCGAGGACTTCGGGCTCGATTGCGCCCGTGCGGCCGTTGCGGGGGCCGGAGCCGTCCCGTCGGCGGAGAATTCCCCGCCGCATTTGCGGCAGCGAAGAACGGCGTTGCGGCGCTCTTCCGGCAACCGGTAGGTGGTTTCGCAGTGGGGACAGCGGGTCTGCATCTCAGAGTCTCCAGCGGCGTACTACCCCGCTGTCGCGCCACAGGATAGGCTTCGCACCCGAGCAGGTTTCCGTGGCCCGCGAATTCAAGGTGCGCAGCGACTGGGAGCCGCGGGGCGACCAGCCCCGGGCGATCCGCGAACTCGTGGCCGGCTTCGCCGACCCCGGGGCGCGCCAGGTGCTGCTCGGGGTCACCGGTTCCGGCAAGACCTTCACCCTCGCCAAGGTCATCGAGCAGCTCCAGCTGCCCACCCTGGTGGTGGCGCCCAACAAGACGCTCGCCAGCCAGCTCTACGGCGAATTCCGCGACTTCTTCCCGGACAATGCGGTCGAGTACTTCGTTTCGTACTTCGACTACTACCAGCCGGAGGCCTACGTCGCGTCTTCGGACACCTACATCGAGAAGGACGCGCGCCGCAACGAACGGATCGACCGCATGCGCAACGCGGCGACCGCGAGCCTGGTCGGCCGGCGCGACGTGATCGTGGTGGCCAGCGTGTCCTGCCTCTACGGCCTGGGCGACCCCGAGACCTACGCCCGGCTCGCGCTGTGGGTGGCGGTCGGCGCGCGGATCGCGCGCCGCGAGCTGGTGCGCGGCCTGGTCCGCACGCAGCACTTGCGCGGTGAGATCAGTTTCCGCCCCGGCACCTTCCGCCTGCGCGGTCCCGCGATCGAGGTGTGGCCGATCTACGAGCAGGACCGGGTGTTGCGGATCGAGATGGACGGCGACCGGATCGAAGAGATCCTGGTCTGCGATTCGCTCACCGGCGAGATCCTCGAGGAACCCTCCGCGGTCACGATCTTCCCGGTCGGCCACTACGTGCAGCCCGAAGAGAGGATGCCGCGCGCGATCGAGGCGATCCGCGCCGAGCTGGCCACGCGGCTCCCGGAACTGCGCCGGAGCAACCAGCACCTGGCGGCGGAGCGCCTTGAGCGGCGCGTCCTGTCCGACCTCGAAGATCTCGAGGAGATGAGCTTCTGCAACGGGATCGAGAACTATAGCCGCCACCTGGAAGGCCGCGAGAAGGACCAGCCGCCCTTCACATTGCTGCACTACTTCCCCAAGGATTTCCTGTGCGTGCTCGACGAGAGCCACATCACCTTGTCGCAGACGCACGCGATGGTGCGCGGCGACCGCGCGCGCAAGCGCAACCTGGTCGACTACGGCTTCCGGCTGCCGTCGGCGCTCGACAACCGGCCGCTGTCGGGAGAAGAGTTCGACGCCCTGCTGGGGCGGACGATCTACGTGAGCGCGACCCCGACCGAGCGCGAGATCGAACTCGCCCACGGCCGCGTGGCCGAACAGGTCGTACGACCGACCGGCCTGCTCGAGCCCGAAATCGAAGTGCGGCCGGCGCGCGGACAAGTCGAGGACGCGCTGACCGAATGCCGCGCCGCCGTGGCCGAAGGCGGCCGGGTGCTGGTGACGACCCTCACCAAGCGCAGCGCCGAAGACTTGACCGAGTTCCTGCAGGAAAGCGGCGTGCGCGCGCGCTACCTGCATGCCGACATCGTCACCATCGAGCGTTCCGAGCTGCTGCGCGACTTGCGGCTGGGTGTCTACGACGTCCTGGTGGGGATCAACCTGCTCCGCGAGGGCCTGGACTTGCCGGAGGTGCTGCGCGTGCTGGTCCTCGACGCGGATCAGGAAGGTTTCCTCCGCTCGCGGACCTCGCTGATCCAGACCTGCGGCCGCGCCGCGCGCAACGTGGCCGGCCGGGTGGTGCTGTACGCCGACCGGACCACCGACAGCATTGCGGCGACCATCGACGAGTGCGACCGCCGCCGCGCGATCCAGCGCGCCTACAACGCGGAGCACAGCATCGTGCCGCGCTCCATCCGCAAACGGGTCACCGATGCGCTCTCGGGGATCCTGGCCGCCAAGTTCGGCGAGGGCGACGCCGAAAGCCCCGAACTGCTCGCTCCCGGCGAATTGGCGCTGCGCATCGACGCGGCCCGCCGCGCGATGCTCGAGGCCGCCGGCGAACTCGATTTCGACAGCGCGGTCAAGCACCGCGATGAAGTGCGCCGCCTCGAAGCCCTGCAGCTCGAGCTCGTGCCATGACCGCCAGTGCGGATTTCGCCGAACAGCTGCGCACCGCCCCGGCGCGCCCGGGCTGCTACCTGTTCCGGGACGCGGCCGGCAAGGTGCTCTACGTCGGCAAGGCGCGCGACCTGCGCCGGCGCGTGCAGGCCTACCGCCGGGACGGCGCCGACGGCCGGATGCGCTTCGGCGACCTGCTGGCGCGCGCCCGCAACGCGGACTTCCGCGTCACCGAGAACGAGAAGGAAGCCATCCTGCTCGAAGACCGGCTCGTCAAGCGCCACCAGCCGCCGCTCAACGTGCTGCTCAAGGACGACAAGTCCTGGATGTGCGTGCGCCTCGACACGGGCCACCCCTGGGCGCGGATCGGACTCGCCCGCGACCGCGGCGCGCGCGGCGAGGTCTACGGACCCTTCGGCAACAGCGGCGTCGCCCGCCGCACCCAGCGCTTGCTGCAGCGCGCGTTCGGGCTCCGCGATTGTTCGGACCACACCTTCGCGCACCGGCGCCGGCCGTGCCTCAAGTACGACGTCGGCTTGTGCAGCGGCCCCTGCGTGGGGCTGGTCTCGGCCCCCGACTACCAGGGCGCGCTGCAGGGCGCGCGCGAAGTGCTGCAGGGGCGCGTGCGCGAACGCGTCGAAGAGGAACGGCGGCGCATGCACGAAGCCTCCGCGCGGCTCGAGTACGAGACCGCGCGGCGCGCGCGCGACCGCATGCGCGCGCTCGAGGACCTGGCGGCGCCGCAGAACGTGCGCTTGAGCGCCGACCGCGACTTCGACGTGCTCGGTTTCGACGTTCGCGGGCACTTTGCGCTGCTCGAATACCGGGAAGGCGACTGGGTGCAGACGCGGCGGGGGCGCGCACCGGTGGTCGAAGAACCGGCCGTGCTGTCAGGCCACCTCGTGGCGGCTTTCTACCGTGAGCCGGGCCGCGAGATTCCGCCGGAAGTGCTGGTGCCGGCCTTGCCCGAAGAGGCCGCGGCGCTGGAGGACTGGCTCAGCGACCGCGCCGGGCACGCGGTGCGCCTGCACGCGCCCGTGCGCGGACAGAAACGCGCGCTTGTGCGGCTGGCCGAGAGCAACGCGCGCGCGCAGGCGGGCGCCGGCCCGGCGCGGG
>DASWJW010000024.1:0-7818 GCA_036396955.1 Planctomycetota bacterium | reverse complement strand
CGCTTGGGTCGAACAGGTTGAGCGCTATCTGCTCAAACGGCTCGGCAGTCGCGTCATGGCGGCCGACATCGCGCAAGAGGCCGCCGCCCGCTTGCTCTTGCAAGTCCGGACCGGCCGGCCCCCGGTGCAGCCGCGCGGATGGATCTTTCGCACCGCGCGCAACCTCGCGCTCGACGAGATCCGCCGCCATCTGCCCTCTCCGCTGGGGCTCGAGGCCCTGGGCTTGGTTCCCGACTTGCGAGAAGAGCCGCGCGAACGTTCCTGGATGGTCGAGGCGCTCGAACTCACGCAGTCCGAGCTGCTGATCCACCTTCCCAACGCCCTCGCCGCCCTGCCCGAGCACTACTCGCGCGTGATCCGCGCCCATTACCACGAGGGGCTCGACTGCGCCGCGGTCGCCGAGCGCGAACAGCTCACCCTCGCGAACACCAAGGTGCGCTTGCACCGTGCGCGTCGCCGGCTTCGACAACTGCTGGTGAGCGCACAGCCAGGTCCTCCCGCCGCATTGCGGCGGCGCTGACCTGCTCACCCCGGGATCGCTGCACCTCCCGGTTGTCGACTCGCCCACCGCAACCCCACGACCGGAGGTCCAACATGTTGATCCCTGCCCTTTTTCTCGCCGTTCCGATGTTCCAGAGCCCCGTGCCCGTGCCGCCCGAGCCGCCGCCTGCGGTCCAGGTCGCGGTGCCTCGCCAAGCGACTGCGTCCTTGCAGCTCGCCCACGCCAAGACCGTGCGTGCCGCGGCGCGAGGGGCTTCGGGCGCCGCTCGCGTCGAGGCGCTGCAAGAGGCTGCCACCGCCTACCAGGCCGTGACCGACCACTTTCCCGGCCATGGCGTGGTCCAGGCCGAAGCCGCGTTCCGCCGCGGCGAGATCCAGCGCGCGCTCGGCCGCACAGGACTCGCGCGCGCCGCGTTCCTCGAGGCCTACGACGCCGGCAACGGCACCGACTATGCAGCCCGCGGTTTGATCGAAGTCGGCCACCTGCACCGGCGCGCCGCGGAGTTCGATCAAGCGCTCGCGCATTACCGCAAGGTGCGCGAGATTCCCGGGGTCCTCCTGCGTTACAGCAACGACAGCCTCGAATGGGAGTGCAAGGCGCTGCTCCGCGTCGGCGCCTTTGAAGAGGCCGGCCGCGTCGCGGCGCTGTGGAGCGCCAACGCCGAGGGTCCGCTCGACGTGGTGCGCGCCGCAGATCTCGAAATCCAGGCGTTGGTCGGCATGGACGCGCTGGATCGCGCCGAAGCACGCCTCGCGCAAGTCCAGGCGCAGCTCGAGCCTTTCGTCCAAGAGCCGAGCAAGGAGGCCGAACAACTGCGCAAGGCGCTGGAGCGGATGAAAGCGCCCGAACTGCTGCACGAGCGCCGCAGCCGCCAGGGCGTCGGCCAGCAGGTCTTGGCCCGCTAATCGGTCGAAAGCAGTTGCACCACCGCGCCGGCCGTGCGTTCGGTGTGGCTCATCGACAGGCGGGTGCCGCGGAGGCCATGGGCGGCCATGACCTCCGCGGCCTTGCCGTACAGGTAGAGCCGCGGCGGATTGGCGCCGTCCGAGATCACTTCGAAGTCGTGAAACCCGACTCCGCCCGTCCAACCGGTGCCGAGTGCCTTCATCCCGGCCTCCTTGGCGGCGAACCGGGCGGCGAAGTGCTGCAGCGGATTCGACCGCTGTGCGCACTCGGCGCGCTCCTGCCCGGTGAAGATCCGCGCCAGGAAGGCCTCGCCACTGCGTTCCATCGCCTGCTGGAAGCGATCGAGGTCCACCAGATCCAGGCCGAGCCCGGGCGGGGTCTCTGCGGTGGCAGGGTCGGTCATCGGCGCGCATGGTAGAGGAGTGCGCTGGGCGGCCTGCGAGGGGATAATCACCGGGTCGATGCATGCCTCGATCCTGGACGGCCTCAATCCCGAGCAACAGCGTGCCGTCGAGCACGGCGAGGGGCCGCTGCTCATCCTGGCGGGAGCGGGCACCGGCAAGACGCGGACCATCACCCGGCGGGTGGCGCACCTGGTGCGGGTGCGTGCGATTCCGCCCAGCCGGATCCTGGCGATCACCTTCACCAACAAGGCCGCGCGGGAAATGCGCTCGCGGATCGCCGAATGGATTCCCGACACGCGCCTGTGGGTCGGCACCTTCCACGGCACCTGCGCGCGCATGCTGCGCATGGACCCCGAGCCGATCGGGCGCACGCGCGACTTCACAATCCTCGACGAGGACGACCGGCGCCGCCTGCTCAAGAACTTGATCAAGGACGCCGGCTGGGATCCGACCGTGCTCAAGCCGCGCATGGTCTCGCAAGCGATCTCGTCCTGGAAACGCCGCCGCCTGTCGCCCGATTTCGCCGCCGAAGAAGCCACCATGCAAGGCCTGCTCGAAGGCCAGGCCAGCGTGGTCTACGGCAAGTACCACGGCGCGCTCGCCAAACAGGACAGCCTCGACTTCGACGACTTGCTGCTGCAGGGCCTGCGCTTGATCGAACTCGACGTCAAAGGTCCCCGGCAGTGGGCGAATCGGTTCGACCACGTGCTGGTCGACGAGTACCAGGACACCAACGAGATCCAGTACCTGATGGTGCACGGCTTGTCGGCGGCGACCAGCAACGTGGCGGTGTGCGGCGACCCCGACCAGTCGATCTACCGCTGGCGCGGCGCGGACATCGGCAACATCCTGCGTTTCGAAGACGATTTTCCGGGCGCCGAGACCGTGCGCCTGGAGCGCAACTACCGCTCGGTTGGCAACGTCCTCGCTGCGGCGCAGGCCGTGATCCGCCGCAATCAGGCGCGCAAGGAAAAGGAGCTCTACACCGAGCGCGAAGCCGGCCTGCCCTTGTCCACGGTGGACTGTCCGGACGAAGAAATCGAGGCGCTCGAAGTCGCCGAGCGCGCGCGCGGCTGGATCAGCGAGGGCACGCCGGCGAGCGAAGTCGCCGTGTTCTACCGCACCAACGCGTGTTCGCGCTCGCTCGAAGCGGCGTTCACGCGCATGCAGATCCCGTACCAGGTGGTCGGCGGCCTGTCCTTCTTCGAGCGCCGCGAGATCAAGGACCTGCTCGCCTACGGCCGCGCGGTGGTCAACCCGCGCGACGACGTGGCGGTGGAGCGGATCCTCAACGTGCCGCCGCGCGGCATCGGCGACACTTCGCTCAAGAAGATCCGCGCACACGCCGGCGAGCACGAGGAGACCCTGCTGGTGGTCATGCGCCGCGAAGAAGTGCGCGCCGCGCTCGGCACCCGGGTCAAGAAGTCGGTCGACCGTTTCCTCTCGCTCTACAAGACTCTCGTCGGCCGCGTCGACAGCGCCGAGACGGCGCTGCGCACCGTGATCGACAAGACCGGGTACCGCCGCTACGTGGAGGCCCTGGGCGACACCGAAGACGTGGACCGCGGCGAGAACGTCGACGAACTGCTCGCCTTCGCCTCGGAATACGACGAGCGCGAAGGCGGCGGTCTGCGCGGCTTCTTGGAAGAAGTCACGCTGCTCACCGACCATGACCGCTGGGACGAGCGCGCCCAGCGCGTCTCCTTGATGACCATCCACACCGCCAAGGGCCTCGAGTTCGACCGCGTGGCGGTGGTGGGGCTCGAAGAAGGGCTGTTTCCGCACGCGCGCGCGCTCGAAGATCCCGAAGGTCTCGAAGAGGAGCGGCGCCTCTTCTACGTCGCGCTCACCCGCGCCCGCGAGGAGCTGCTGCTCACCCACAGCCGCATGCGATTTCGCACCGGCCAGCCGGGGCCGCAAGCGCCGTCGCGCTTCTTGGACGAACTGCCGCGCGAACTGCTCGGCACGCCGCAGGTGTCCAACGATCCCTCGGCCGGCTTCGAAGTGGTCGCCGACTCGAGCCTGTCCGACTACGCCGCCGAAGACCCGGTTCGCCACCGCACCTTCGGGATCGGTACCGTGGTGCGGGTCCTCGGCCGGGGCATCAACCAGCGCGTGGTGGTGCACTTCGAGGACGACGATGCCGAGCGCCACCTCCTGGTGGCCTACGCCCCCCTGGAGAAACTGACTTGAAGCTCTCCGAGCGCCGTGCCCCCGAACTGCTCGTCACGTGCCTGGGCCTCGGCTATGCGCCGGTGGCGTCGGGGACTTTCGGCACCCTTGCCGGAATCGCGCTGGCCGGCATCGCCGGCTGGTTCGCACCCGGCTTCTACCTGCCGTTGATGGTGGTGCTCGCCGTGGCCGCCACGGCGGCGTCGGTCGCCGCCGGCCCGTGGGCCGAGCGCTTCTACGGCCGCAAGGATCCGTCCGCGTTCGTGCTCGACGAAGTCGCGGGCTTCCTGGTCGCCGCTGCCTGGCCGGCGTTCCCCGGCTGGAGCCACCTGGTGCTGGCGTTCCTGTTGTTCCGCTGGTTCGACGTGTGGAAGCCGTGGCCGGCCAACTCGCTGCAGAGCCTTCCGCACGGCTGGGGTATCGTGATGGACGACATCGCGGCCGGCGCATGGGCGCTGCTGGTGCTGGTCGGACTCCGCGCGGCCTTCCCCGGATTCATCGGCGTTTGACTCCTCGCGACTCCCACGACAGTGCGGTCCTGCCGCGGCGGCCCGCGGGCCCGGGTCTTGCCACGCGGATCACGCTCGGCATCACCCTTTTCTCGCTGCTGTTCGCGGTGCCGGCGACCTGGCTGCTGCTGACCGGCGCGAAGTCGCTCAACGAAGAGACCGCCGAGCAGACCCGCCGCGACATGGCGATCGAAACCGCCCGGCTGCGGTCGGCCGAGGCGCGCCTGCCCGCCAACATGGCCGCGCGCGACGTCGACGCCGGCGGCGGGCTGCGTCTGCAGGTCGGTCCCGACGTGGCGGTCGACACCCTGGACGGTCCGCAGCAAGCGCACGTCTACCGGGTGGTGGGCGCCGGCCCCGAGGGCGGCGAGCAAGCCGTGCTGTTCGCGCCGGCCGGCAAGGAATCCGAGGCCGGCAAGCGCCTGGTGGTGCTGGTGCTGCTCGTGACCGGCGGCCTGGTGCTCCTCGTTCTGATCGTCACGGCCGTGATCTCGCGCCGCGCGGTGGCGCCGGTCAAGGCGATGGTCGAAGACGTGCTCGCCGTGAGCCGCGGGCGCATCGACCACGCGATCCGCACGCACCACGCCACGGGCGAAGTCGCGCACCTCGGCCGCGCGGTCGACCGCATGGTGCGCGATTTCGCCGAGCGCGAAACCAGCCGCGAAGCGCTCGCCAAGAACCAGCGCGAGACCGAGGTGCTGCGGGAATTGCGCCGCAATCTCAAGCCTATGACGGTCGACCCGCCGGTCGGCTTCGACTTGCGCACCAAGCTGATCGAAGCCGCCGGGGCCGGCACCGGCGACTTCGTCGACGCGCTGACCGACGGCGAAGGCCGGCCGACTCTCGTGGTGGGGGCGACCGCGACCCGCGGCATGCCCGGCGCCTTGCTCATGGCCATGACCCGCGCCTATCTGCGCGGCGCGGTGATGCAGGGCCTCGGCCCCGCCGAGTCGTGCGACTTGACCAACACCTCGCTCAACCGCGACCTGGCGCGCGGGCTGTTCGCGTCCGCGATCGTGGCGCGGCTCGACCCGACGACCGCGTTGGTCGAATTGGTGTCGGCGGGCCACAAGGCGCCGGCGGTGCGCTTCGACGCCGACGCCGGCACGCTTCGGAAACTGCAGCCCAACGGCATCGCGCTCGGTTTCGACGCCGGGCCGATCTTCCGGCGTTCGCTCGAGTCCGTGAGCCTGAAACTCGCCGAAGGCGACGCGCTGTTCCTGTTCAGCCCGGCGGCATTCGAGGCGGAAAACGCCCAGGGCAAGCAGCTCGGCGAAAAGGGCGTCTACGCGCTGGCCAAGATCGCGATCGACGACGGCCTCGATGCGATGGAAGGCAAGTTGCGCGCGTTCCTCGGCGGCCAGCCCAAGGGCGACCTGGCCTTTGCCGTGCTCCGGCACGTCGGCCGCGGCGGCGGGGTCGGAGCGGAGCCGCCGGCATGAGCGGCCTGCCCGATGCGGCCGAGCCGCTCGGCCCTTCCGATGCGGACAAGCCTCTTGGATTGTCCGATGTAGACAAGCCGCTCGGCCTGTCCGACTTCCAACATTGGATCGAGCGCATCTACTTCGAGAAGGACCGCGCGCGCGGCACCGCCGCCACCTACATGTGGTTCGCCGAGGAGGTGGGGGAGCTCACGCGCGCCTTGCGCCGCGGCGAGGCCGAGAACCTGGCCGAGGAGTTCGCCGACGTGCTCGCCTGGCTCGCGACGCTGGCGTCGATCCACGGCGTCGACCTCCAGGCCGCCGCGCGCGCCAAGTACGGCCAGGGCTGCCCGTATTGCCGCGCAGTGCCTTGCGCATGCGTCGAGAAGGCCTGAACGGCCGTTCAGCGAAGTCGGGGCACAAAAAAAGGGGCAATCCGAGCCGCCTGCCCCCTGGATGAATCCTCAAAGGCGACTTGAACTGCCCCGAGCAGGAGGTCCCCTGCCTTGGCAAAGGGTGGATGGAACCAGCTCCCGGCGGGTTCCCTGGATTCCCGGATTTTTCGCCGCCGCGGCGGCCGACGGCCCCCCGCTCGCCGCTTGATGGGATACGCTGACCCCATTCCGCCGCTGCGCGCCGGGCCCGTCGTCACGGTGCGGCCGCCTTCGAGTTCGCCGAGGATCCAGCCATGACCCGACCGCTCTCCGTCCAGTGCCCCTGCTGCCAGGCCAAGCTCCAGGTGGATCCAGTGACGGGAGCCGCGCAGGCCGCCAAGTCGGGCGCGGCCGGCCCGCTCGGCGACCTGGGCGCCGCGGTCCGCAAGGCCGAGGCGCACACCAAGTCGCGCAAGCTCGAATCGGAATCGGCGTTCAGCCAGGCGCTCGACGCCGAACGCCGCCGCAAGGCCGACCTCGTGGACCTGTTCCGCAAGGCCTCGGCCAAGCACGGCGAAGACGACCCGCAAGCCAAACCCGACACGCCGCTCGACGACCGCTGGCGCTGAGCGCGGCGCGGTCCGATCGCCGGAGTCAGCCCGCCGGCGCGGCCAACTCCAGGACCTTCTGGACCGTGCGCCAGTTGCGCGCCGTGGCCGGAACGCCGAGCGCCTTCTCCACCTTCGCGGCCAGCTTCGAGCGACCGATCCCCTCGGGCGCGTACAGATAAAAAACGTCGTCCTTCAGGGCGAAGCGCTCGCCATTGGCGCGCAGACCCTCGAGCGTTGCGAGGTCGGGCTGCTGCGGCCGTGCGGCGAGGAATGAGAGGTGCAGCTTGGAGGGGTCTTCCTCACCTTCGGGAAACGGATTGGCCGCCGCCGCCCGCGCGATCCGCTCTTGCGTGAGCAGAAGCACCGCGGGTTCGAAGCCCTTGGCCGCACCCACCGCGGCGCGGATCTTCTTGGCCAGGCCCGGCGCCGCGGCGCGGTGCCGGAACACGGCGTTGCCGCTCTGGATGTTGGTCTTCACGCCCACGCAGCCGAGCTCTTCCAGCAAGGCCACCAACTCCTTCATCGGAAGGATGTGCGCACTGCCGACGTTGATGCCGCGAAAGAGCGCGATGTAGGTGTTCATGGAGGCCATTCCAGGGGTTCGAGCCAGGGCCGAAACCCCGTCCCGTGGGCGGACCCTCCCGACGAAAAGCGCCGCCGACGCACCGAGGGTATACTCCCGCCGCTCTTGCGCCACGACGGCATGCGGGCGTAACTCAGTTGGTAGAGTGTCAGCTTCCCAAGCTGAATGTCGGGGGTTCGAGTCCCCTCGCCCGCTCTTGATGAAATCGATTGCTGAGCCGCAGGATGCGGCTACCTGTGGGAGTGCGGTGCAGCACCAATAGGATCGGCAGTACACACATGCGAGTGTGTACTGCCCGAACTTGGGGTTGCACCATGGCAAATCACCGCCCTCCCA